>NZ_JAMYVQ010000019.1:0-136774 GCF_040324155.1 Mesorhizobium sp. M0011
TTAGAAGCAAACTTCTTCGTCGCCAGCGGCGAGCCGCCCTCGTTCGTGAGGCGTATATAGTCGCCACACTCGACAACTGTCAACACACATCGACAATGTTTTTGAAGTTTTTGCGACAGAAATTTCGGACCGGATCTGTCGATAGCCGACTGCCCCAGGGGAACGCTGGCAATACCGATTGGACGGCCAGGAAGGAGCCCTATTGCCGCCGCATTGCCGTTCGACACCAAAGCCAACGAAAGTGGGCGCCGCCGACGGAGCAGCGCCTCTCTTATGAGCCCTCCTATATAGGAGTGTGCGATGGCCTTGCAGAGAAGGTACACCGCCCCGCCTGGTAGGGCGCTCTATAAGAGAAGTGCTTGGGGGCAATTCGTTCGGAGCCTGGCGCTTCGTTGACTTCACCTGCCATGACAGGCAAATGTCACGGCCACAACAAAAGCGACAAGCCGTTCCGCCCGGGGAAGAAGCAGCCTTTCTGGATGCCAGACACGGAAGATGTCATAGCCGAACTCGGCAACGAGCCGCCGCTTGTCGCGGATGGCCGCAGCGGCCCGCCCGACCGGCGCGAGGTTTCTGCACGCTGGCTGTCGGGAACATTTCTCACTGGCGTCACCTCGAGCGTGCTGATGGGCGTGGCGCTGTTCGCCGCCCTTGACGGCCGCCAGCAACTAGCCACCCCACCCGAGATCGCCGAGTTGATCAGCCTTGCCGGCAACGGGGATTCTGGCGAAGTCGCCAAGACCACTAGGCTGGTGGCGCCGCGTCAGATCGCAAAGGCCAAGGACCGCCGCCGCATGGAAGTGTCGATGGTCACCAAGGTCGGCGACCGCGACGTCATCCACACCATGCCTTTCGTCCAGATCAAGATGGCCCTTGCCGCCGGCCACACCACCAGCCGCGCCTACCCACCCTTCGACCCGATGCAGGTGTTCGGCGACGACAGCGACGACAATGCCCAGCCGGCGACGGCCTCTGCCGCTTCCGGCCAGATCTACGGCGCCAAGGTCGAAAGCGAGATGAGCCTGAAGACCATCGATTTTCCGATCGAAACGGCTTCCTTCGACGAAAAGAGTGACCTCTCCGCCGACGAGGTGGAAAAAGTGGTGCGCGAAGCCGGCACCGACCTCAGCGACGGCGCCGTGCAGGTCGCTTCACTTCACTATGTCGACCCGCAGCGATTCGGCGAAGCTTTTGCCGAGAGCATGGCGGGCTCCTACGACGTCAAGATCGTGCCGGAAAATGTCTCGGTGGCGCCCCGCGCCACTGTTGACGACCAGGCGCCGGCTTTCGCCGAGGAAATCATCCCCTTCACCAAGGATCTCGACGTCACCGAGGCTTTTGCTAATTCGGGCTACACGGGTGAAGATGCCACCGGAATGGCCGAAGCTATCGCCAAGTTGCTCAACGCAACGGCGCTCAAAGCTGGAACCGTGCTGCGTGTCGGTCTTGAGGTTCACGGCGATGCCGCCAAGGTCGTGCGCACCAGCGTCTATGACCGGACCCAGCACATCGTCACCATCGCGCTCAACGATCGCGGCCAGTATGTGCCGGCGCAGGAACCGGATCCGAACCCCGAATTGCTGACGGCCTTCGATGATTCGTCGGCGCCCGTGGTGGTGCGCGGCAACCTGCCCAACGTCTATGACGGCATCTACCGCGCCGCCTATTCCTACGGCATGTCCAAGGTGATGACGCAGCGGTTGATCAAGCTGCTGGCGTCCGACGTCGATTTCCAGTCCCGCCTCAGCCCCGCCGACCGCATCGAAGTCCTGTTCTCGCAGCCCGACGGCGACGACCAGACCTCGGACAACTCCGAGCTTCTTTACGTCTCGGCGACGTTCGGCGGCCAGACCCGCAACTTCTACCGCTTCCAGATGCAGGACGGCGGCACCGACTATTTCGATGAGGACGGCTCGAGCGCCGAGCAGTTCCTGTTGCGCAATCCCCTGCCCGCCGGGAAATTCCGCTCCGGTTTCGGCGCCCGCAGGCATCCCATCCTCGGCTATGTCCGCATGCACACCGGCGTCGACTGGGCAGCCCCCATCGGCACGCCGATCATCGCCGCCGGCAACGGCACGGTCGAGAAGGTCGGCTGGGCCGGCGGTTACGGCAAGCAGATCATCATCCGCCATGCCAATGGCTATGAGACATCATACAATCACCAGAGCGCTTTTGCCAAAGGCATCGAACCGGGCGTGCACGTCCGCCAGGGCCAGACCATCGGCTTCCTCGGCCAGACCGGCCTCGCCACCGGCCCGCATCTTCACTACGAACTGATCGTCAACGGCACCAAGGTTGATCCGATGCGTGTCCGCCTGCCGGTCGGCAAGGTGCTGAAGGGCGATGACCTCGTTGCCTTCAAGCGCGAGCGCGAGCGCATCGACGAACTGCTGAAGCAGGAAGACAGCGATTCGCTGAAGGTTGCGAGCGCCAAGATCGACGGTTGACCCGCTTCAGCCTTGCTGATCTTCGGCCTGTCGCGACCATGGCAATCGCTCACCGGGAATGGTCGTCCAGGCGATGACAGCCGCAAGCAGGCAAAGCAGCGCGGTCACCGAAGAGACCGCGGCAAAAGCGGCGTCGCTGGCGGCGAGCCTCGCCGCATCGATGGCCGGCGCAAGCCCGGCTGGCGCCGGTTCACCAAATCCTGGGATGCCCGGCGTTGCGCTCGCGTCCAGCGCATTCGCGTAAACCCATGCGGCAAGCGAGCCCATCGCCGCCACCGCGATCAAACCGCCGATGCGTGAGACGGCATTGTTGATGCCGGAGGCCGCCCCCGTGTCCTTGTCTTCCACCGCCGTCATGATCGCGGTCGACAAAGGCGATACGACCAGAGCCATGCCGAGCCCCATCAGCCCCATCAGCGGGAATGTTCCGATCCAGAAATTATGGATACCGGCGTAGGTGAGCAAGGCCAGCCCGGCAAACGCGAAAGCCACGACCAGGCTGCCGCAGGCGATCGGAAAACGCGATCCGATCCGGTCCGACAGCTTGCCGACAGGTCCTGACAAAAGCGCGATCGCTGCCGACAAGGGCAGGAAGATGAAGCCGACCTCGGCCGTGCTCAGTCCCCAGCCGGCGATCAGCAGCATCGGCAGATAGAAAAGGTTGGCCGAAAGCGCGAAATAGAGGAAGAACGTCGCCACATTGGCACCGGCGAAAGCAGCGACACGAAACAGGCTGAGGTCGATCATCGGCTCACGCTGCCGAAGCTCGAAGAAGATGAAGACAGCCAGCAATACGACGCCTGCGGCAATGCTCGGCCCTGCCATGAGGCCCTCGCCGCTGGCGCTCATCGAGGTCAGCCCATAGGCAAGCGCGCCGAAGGCCAATGTCGCGAGCGCTGCACCGCCGAGATCCAGGCTGCGTTTCTCCGTCGGCGTATCGGCTGGAACCTTGGCCAGCAGAAGCCAGATCGAAATAAGCCCGAGCGGCAGGTTGATGGCGAAGATCGCCCGCCAGATGCCGTCGCCGAAGGCCGACAGCACGAAGCCGCCGAGCACCGGGCCAAGTGCCGTGGTCAGCGCTGAAGCCGCCGCCCAGATGCCGATAGCGCGGCCGCGTTCTTTCTTCGGGTAGGCCTTGGCGATGATGGCGAGGCTGCCGGGCACCATGATCGCTGCGCCAATGCCCTGGACGGCACGAAATGCGATCAGCACAATGGCATTCGGCGCCAGCGCACAGGCAAGCGAAGCGACGATGAACAGCGCAATGCCGGCCACGAAGGCGCGGCGTAGGCCGAATCGGTCGCCGGCGGCACCCCCGGCCAGGATCAGCGCCGACAGCGTCAACGCATAGGCATTGGAAATCCACTGCGCCTCGGCAAGGCTGGCGCCGACGTTGACGCGGATCGCCGGTGTGGCGATGGCCAGGATCGAGCCGTCTATGAAGCCAAGCGCCGAGGCCAGAATTGCCGCGATCAGCACAAATCGCCGCTGCGACTGCGGACAGAACGTCCCATTCCTGACCGGGCTGGTCAGCGGGACGGCGGCAGCTTTACTCGGTGAATGCATGAAATCTTGCTTAAACCCCTAGCGCACCGGCAACAACCAGCCAGTGGCTTGCTGTCGCTGAAACCAGCCGTTTGGCCAGGTCGCACTCTGTCAGGGCGCAAATGGCACAGTCATGCTGGCGCCGTTACACGCAGCCGGCGGGGATTTCGGTGAGGCGACCACTTGAAAGCTCGGTTTCATTCTGATCGTGCATCTGGTCTATGCCGCCGCACTTCACAGTTCACTGCTGCGCAAAATCATCGGCTGAAGGTCCGCCGACAAACTCCACCGTCACACCCGGCGACACCAGCTTGGCCAGTTCACGCGCATCCCAGTTGGTCAGGCGCACGCAGCCATGGCTTTCGGTCTTGCCGATCTTCGACGGATCCGGCGTGCCATGGATGCCGTAGGTCGGCTTGTCCAGGGCGATCCAGACCGAGCCGACCGGGCCGTTCGGGCCCGGCGGAATGGTCAGGACCTTGTCGTTCTGGCCCTGCTTGAAATTGATGCTGGGGTTGTAGGTGTAGTTCGGATCGAGCGCGACGCGCGACACCGTGTGTATGCCGGACGGTGACGGCGTGTCCGATGAGCCGATGGTTGCGGGATAGGCCGCGACCAGTCTGCCGCCGGCATCATAGGCGAAAACCTCTTTCTTGTCCTTGTCCGCGACGATGCGGGCCACCGGCGTCGAAACCAGTTTTCCGAAATTGGCGACCTTGATGGTTGTGCCGGGACGATTGAAATCGACGTCCGGGTTGAGCGCTTTGAGATAATTCTCGTCCATGTGGAAGCGCTCCGCGAGCGCCTCGGTCACGGACGTATAACCCATGCGGTCGAGTTGCGCCTTCTGGCTGTAGTCTTCCGGGATCGACGCGACATAGGGACCGGCCGCATCCTCCGCTGTGATCGTGTAGTTGGCGAAGGCATCGCCGCCGGATTGCGCAAGTGCCGCCTGGATGGCGACCGCGTCGGTCGATCGCAGATTGGCGCCGGTGATCTGGTTGTAGGCAGCGAGCGCCTTGTCGACATTCGAACCGAAACGCCCGTCGATGACGCCAGGCGAAGCGCCACCCCGGTCGAGCAGCACCTGAAGGGCGGCGACATCCTGGCGCGCTCCCAGCGAAAGTGCCGGGGCAACAGTGGTCTTGTCGCCAGCCTTTGGTGGCAGAGCCGCCTGATCGGCGGGTATCGCCGGCTGGGCAGGGTCTATCGAGGCCTCGTTCAGCGGCTGGCGCTTGATGGTGCCCGGCTTCGCCGGCTGCGGCGCGTCGGGATAATTGTCGTCGTAGCTGCCATCGTCCTGCGGTGGGGGAGGATAGGCTTCGACGGAATTGTCCCCATAGGGATCGTACTCGTCCGCCGGCGGCGGGATAACGCGGCCTTCCTCTTCCAACTGCTGGCGGCGGAACCGCGCCATGTCTTCCGGATCGTCGAGATAGTAGCGGTCGTCGCCGTCGGGGGCGCGGCCCAATTCGCGCAGTCGTGTCTCCCGGCGCAGGGCACGACGGTCGAGCCGGGTCTGCGGCGGCTGGATGGCGATGACCTTGCCGGTATCGGCATCGACGATGACGCGGTTGCCTCTAGCGTCGTAGTAGATGTCGAGATTGCCGTCCTGGGCGATAAGGATGCCCCCGGTATCGGCGGCACGGACAATCGGTGGTGCGCTGTCCTGCGTTGGGGCAGCGATTGCATTGGCAGACAAAAGCCCGCCGGCAAGTACCGAAAGGGTGAAGATCGTACGCAGCATAGTGGCGAAACTCTCCGGTCCGTAATTGCCGACGCCCGACATTGTTCTCTGGCGAAGCCCCTCGCCAGCAAACCAGTTACCCACCATATGGTTCCAACATGAACCGGGCATGAAGATGGCGGTTTTCCGGCGCCTCGAGGAATATAGACTAGCTTGCGGCAAGTCCTAATTCCTTGCGCGCCTGCCTGGTCAGTTTCAGGGCTACAAGGCGATGGCTCTCGCGCAAATAGTCCTTCAGCGCGGCATCATCCATACTCTGGCTTGTCCGACGCTGGATCCATGTCATGCCGCGCGAGGCAAGATAGGGCGCGGGCCGCAGGCCCGGCTGCTCCTTGAGCACGTCATAGGCGATATCGGAGCATTTGAAGGTGACGAAGAGCTGCTGGCCCTGGTCCCAGCCGCCGATCGCGAAGATCTTGGCCCCGATTTTCCAGACATGGGCGCCGCCCCACTGGACGACATGGCTCGTCGCGGGCAGCGAGGCGCAGAAGCTGTTGTAATCGTCCAGTGTCATCCGCGCCCGCTTTTTTGCGCATATCGCCCAAAAGTGGCCCCGGTTTTGGGAGAACGACATGCATATGACAAAGACCTAAAAAGCCGCGCGTCCGGGATGGACGCGCGGCTTTGGATCAGGCTGCCACTTCCGCCGCGACGATCGTCGGTTTCGAGCGGAAGTTCAGCCGGTCGGAACCGGCTGTCACCTTGACGGTCGAGCCGTCGAGGATGTCGCCGAGCAGGATCTTCTCCGCCAGCGGGTCCTGCAATTCCTTCTGCATCACTCGCTTCAGCGGTCGCGCGCCATAGGCAGGGTCGTAGCCCTTGGCCGCCAGCCAATCGACCGCCTCTTGGTCCAGCGAAAGTGTGATCTTGCGATCGACAAGCAGGCTCTCCAGCCGCTTGAGCTGGATCTCGACGATGCGGCCCATATCCTGCCGGCGCAGCCGGTGGAACAGAATCACCTCGTCGACGCGGTTGAGGAACTCCGGCCGGAACGACGCCCTGACGACACCCATCACCTCGTCGCGAACCAGATCGACGTCCTGATCCTCGGTGAGATTGACAAGATATTCGGCGCCCAGGTTCGACGTCATGATGATCAGCGTGTTGCGGAAATCGACCGTGCGGCCCTGCCCGTCGGTCAGGCGGCCGTCATCGAGCACCTGCAAAAGCACATTGAACACGTCCGGATGCGCCTTCTCGATCTCGTCGAACAGCACGACCTGATAAGGCCGGCGCCGCACCGCTTCGGTCAGCGCGCCGCCTTCCTCATAGCCGACATAGCCGGGAGGTGCGCCGATCAGCCGGGCGACCGAGTGCTTTTCCATGAACTCCGACATGTCGATGCGCACCATCGCGCTCTCGTCGTCGAACAGGAAGCTCGCCAGCGCCTTGGTCAATTCGGTCTTGCCGACGCCCGTCGGTCCGAGGAACATGAACGAGCCGATCGGCCGGTTCGGATCCTGCAAGCCCGCGCGGGCACGCCGCACGGCCTTCGAGACAGCTTGCACCGCCTCGCCCTGGCCGACGACGCGCTTGCCGATCTCGTCTTCCATGCGCAGCAGCTTGTCGCGCTCGCCCTGCAGCATCTTGTCGACCGGAATGCCGGTCCAGCGCGAGACGATGTGGGCGACATGATCGGGGGTGACCACCTCTTCGACCATGCCGGCTTTGCCGTCCTGGGCCTCGGCCTCCTTCAGCTTCTTTTCCAGCTCCGGGATCTTGCCATAGGCAAGCTCGCCGGCGCGCTGGAATTCACCCTTGCGCTGGGCAATGGCAAGGTCGTTGCGCGCCTCGTCGAGCTGCTTCTTCAGATCGGCGGCAAGCCCGAGCTTCTGCTTCTCGGCCTGCCATTTGGCGGTGATCTCGGTCGATTCTTCCTCAAGGCCGACGAGTTCCTTTTCCAGGCGGGCAAGCCGATCCTTCGAGGCGTCGTCCGTCTCGACCTTAAGCGCCTCGCGTTCGATCTTGAGCTGCATGATGCGGCGATCGATCTCGTCCAGCGCCTCGGGCTTGGAATCGACCTGCATGCGCAGCCGCGATGCGGCTTCGTCGACCAGGTCGATCGCCTTATCCGGCAGGAAGCGGTCGGCGATGTAGCGGTTGGACAGCGTCGCCGCCGCCACCAGCGCCGAATCCGAAATGCGCACCTTGTGGTGCTGCTCGTACTTCTCTTTCAGGCCGCGCAGGATCGAGACGGTGTCTTCCACCGTCGGCTCGTCGACGAACACCGGCTGGAAGCGGCGGGCAAGCGCTGCATCCTTCTCGACATGCTTGCGATACTCATCGAGCGTGGTGGCGCCGACGCAGTGCAACTCGCCCCGCGCCAAAGCCGGCTTCAACAGGTTCGACGCATCCATGGCGCCATCCGCCTTGCCGGCGCCGACCAGCGTGTGCATCTCGTCGATGAACAGGATGATGTTGCCGTTGGCCGAGGTGACTTCGGAGAGCACTGCCTTCAGCCGCTCCTCGAACTCGCCGCGATATTTGGCGCCGGCAATCAGCGCGCCCATGTCGAGCGCCATCAGCTGCTTGTCCTTCAGCGATTCCGGTACGTCGCCATTGACGATGCGCAGCGCCAGGCCCTCGGCGATCGCCGTCTTGCCGACGCCGGGTTCGCCGATCAGCACGGGATTGTTCTTGGTGCGGCGCGACAGCACCTGGATGGTGCGGCGGATCTCGTCGTCACGGCCGATCACGGGGTCCAGCTTGCCGGCACGGGCATCCGCGGTCAGGTCGCGCGCGTATTTCTTCAGCGCGTCGTAGCCCTGTTCGGCACTCGCCGAATCGGCGGTGCGGCCCTTGCGGACATCGTTGATGACCTGATTGAGCGCCTGCGCGGTGACGCCGGCCTTGGCCAGTATGTCGGCGGTCTTGGCCGATTTCTCCATGGCGAGCGCCTGCAAGAGCCGCTCCACCGTGACAAAGCTGTCGCCGGCTTTCTTGGCCAGTTCCTCGGCGGTCGAAAACACTTTTGCCAGCGGCTGCGCCAGATAGAGCTGGCCATTGCCGCCCTCGACCTTGGGCATCGCTTCGAGCGCCGCCTCGACGCCAAGCTTGACGTCGCGGACGTTGCCGCCGGCGCGTTCGATCAGCGACGCGGCCAGGCCCTCATCGTCGTCGACGAGCACTTTCAGGATATGTTCAGGAGTGAATTGCTGATGGTTGCGGGAAAGCGCCATAGTCTGCGCGGACTGGATAAAGCCGCGCACGCGCTCTGAGTATTTCTCGAGGTTCATATCTGTCTCCTTCCATCACCGGCCCGCTTTGCGGCACCGGATCCGATTGCGGTGACGGACCCGCCCATTCGAGCCGGGTCCAGTTGAGGCTGATATGGTGCACAAGTTCCGAACCCTCAAGACGTCTCGATATCGGCAACTTCATAATATTGCACGGCCGCCCAAACGAAAACGGCGGAGATTTCTCCCCGCCGTTCCATGTCTTGAGGTGCCGTTTGATCAGTTGTCGATATCGACATTGACCGGCTGGGCATTGCCGCTTTCGACCGGGGCCGCCTCGGCACTTTCGCCACCGCCATCAACCTGATCGGCGTTGACGCGCGGGCGGCGCGGACGACGCGGACGACGGGCAGCCCCGCTTTCGGCGGCCGCCTCGTTGAGTTCGGCCTGGGCGGCAAGACCTGCCGGGGAAAGATTCTCGAACGACGGAGCCGGTTCGGCCGGCGCTACAGATTCGGTCGGCGAAACGGCTTCGCCCTGAACCGGGGTCTCGTTGCCCTGGGGCTGACCACCTTGTTCCACGGGTGAACCAAAGTCGCGCTGGCCGTTCTGGCCATAACCGCCATTGGGGCGACGATCGCGATGGCGCCCGCCATTGTTGTCGCGGCCACCATTGTTACGCCCGCCATTGTTATCGCGGGCCTCGCGGCCACCTTCCCGGTTGAGCGCAACCTCGGCAGGCGTCCCTTCGATGACCGGCTGCGGGCCGGCGCCATGGTTGATCACCGGGACCTGGACGTCGGAAACAGTGTTGCTGTTGTTGTTGCCGCCATTGTCGAAATCGTCGCGATCCTCGTCGCCGTCATCGTCGAAATCATCGCGATTCTGCTGCGCGTTCTGGATCGGCATCTGCGCCTGTGCGGCCGCGATGATGCGATTGTAGTGCTCGGCGTGCTGGAGATAGTTCTCCGCCATGACCCGGTCGCCGGAGCTGTGAGAATCGCGGGCAAGGGTGGCGTATTTTTCGGCGATCTGCTGAGCCGAACCGCGGATCTTCACATCCGGGCCATTGCTCTCGTAGTTGCGCGTCAGGGGATTAGGCCCCTTGCGGTTGTTGTTGTTATTGTTGTTGTTATTGTTACTACCGCCGCCGCCACTATTGTTGCGACCGCGCATGCGCCTGTTCTGCTGTTGTGGCCTCATCAAACTCTCTTCATTTTGAAATTTTCGAAAAACTCTTCACGAACGGAGGCGCTCATGCAGCCAGCCGTTTCGTCTCTTCACCGGCGTTCGCCCGCATCGATTGCGTTGGCGCCACGTGCCATCCTGTTCCGGTTACATCACTTGCCGGACGATTCCCGCACGAAGCTTGGGCATCGTTTGCGCAAGAAGGCAGCTATTTCCAAGGAAAACCGAATCGCTAAGAGCACTGCCTGCTTCGTCTCATCCGGTTAAGGCGACCCTAGCCGCATTCCCCGGCATTGCCAAGCGCTTTTTTGCACTGCGTCAAGGCTTTATCCTTTCAAAGACAACAACCCTGTCGTTTCCACCGAGGTCACGAAAAGCACCGCCCGGCCCATAGCCGGCTGCAGCGAATATCTCGCAGACCTCGTTGCGTTGCGTATGGCCGATCTCGACCGCAATCCTGCCTTCAGTTTCCAAAAACCTTGCCGCTTCCGCAGCGATGGTTCTGTAGGGGTTCAGACCGTCCGCGCCACCATCCAGGGCCAGGCGCGGGTCGAAATTGCGGACTTCGTCCTGCAGATTTCCAATGTCTTCCGTGGTTATATAGGGAGGGTTTGCGACAATTACATGGTACCGGCCGGAAACTTTTTCGAACCAGTCCGACTGCAGCGTCGTGAACCGGCCTGCAAGACCCAGTTGCCCGGCATTGCGCGCCGCCGTCGCCAGCGCACCCGCGGACAGATCGACGCCCGTGGCGTTAGCCGTCGGCACGACACTGAGCAGCGCCAGCGCAATGGCGCCGGTGCCGGTGCCAAGATCGAGGATGCGGCACTCGCCTTCCCGCGCCGCAACTGCCTTGACGAAGGGCAATATTGCCTCGACCAGCGTTTCGGTATCCGGCCGCGGCTCCAGCGTTTCCGGCGACAGCGACAGGCGCAAACCGTAGAATTCACGATAGCCGAGGATGCGATGCACCGGTTCGCTGCTAGCGCGGCGTCTCAAGGCGGCATCGATTTCGGCAACAACGCCGGCGCCGAGCCTGCGTTCGGGGTCCGCAATGGCTTGCGTGCGCGTCGTGCCCGAAAAATGCTCGACGATCAGCCGCGCATCGAGCGCCGGATCATCGATAGCGGCAGCGGCAAGCCGAGCCTGCGCTTCCCGCAGCAGCGGCCCGAGTGCATCGGGCAGGTCAGTCATCGATGCCGATGTCGGCGAGCAATTTCGACTGGTGATCGGCGATCAGCGCGTTGATGATCTCGTCGAGTTCGCCCATCATTACCCGGTCGAGCTTGTAGAGCGTCAAATTGATGCGGTGGTCGGTGACGCGGCCTTGCGGGAAATTATAGGTGCGGATGCGTTCCGAGCGGTCACCGGAACCGACCTGTGACTTGCGCGATTCGGAACGCTCCTCGTCGGCCTTTCCGCGCTCCAGATCATAGAGCCGGGCCCGCAGGATCTGCATGGCCTTGGCGCGGTTCTGATGCTGCGATTTCTCCGCCTGCACGACCATGATGCCGGTCGGCAGATGGGTGATGCGGACGGCCGAATCGGTGGTGTTGACGTGCTGGCCGCCCGAACCCGATGCACGCATCGTGTCGATGCGGATGTCTTCGGCCCTGATGTCGATGTCGACCTCTTCGGCTTCGGGCAGCACCGCGACGGTTGCCGCCGAGGTGTGGATGCGCCCGCTCGCCTCGGTCGCCGGCACGCGCTGCACCCGGTGCACGCCGGATTCGAACTTCAGATGCGCAAAGACGCCCTTGCCGGACACGGTGGCGATGATTTCCTTGTAGCCGCCGGCATCGCCATCGCTGGCCGAGGCGGTCTCGAAACGCCAGCCGCGTTCGGCGGCGTAGCGCTCATACATGCGAAACAGGTCACCGGCGAACAGCGCGGCCTCGTCACCGCCGGTGCCGGCGCGGATTTCGAGAATGGCGTTCTTGTCGTCGGCGGCATCCCTGGGCAACAGCAGGATCTGGATGTCCTTCTGCAGCGCCTCGATACGGTCCTCGACTTCCGGCAGCTCGGCCTCGGCGAGCGCCCGCATCTCGGCATCGGTGCCCTTGTCGGCAAGCATGGCTTCGAGGTCGGCCTGCTCATGCTCGGCCAGGCGCAGCGCCCTGACCTTGGCCACCATGTGCTGGATTTCGGCATATTCGGACGCCATCCGCACATAGGCATCCGGCGCCGGGCCGGCCGACATCTGCGCTTCGAGCATCTCGAAACGCTTGACGACTTGATCCATACGATCGCGGGGCAAATTGACCATGATGAAGCTGCTACAACGGGATCGAACGGTCGTCGGCAAAGGCCTGCAGCAGCGCCCGCATCGGCAAGCCCTGTGCCGGAGCCATCAGATTGTCGTCGAAAAACGCCTTCAACTCGTCCAGCGGCAGTTCCGTCAGCATCGCCTTGACCGGACCGATCGAGGCCGGCGACATCGAGATCGAACGGAAGCCGAGACCGATCAGCGCCATCGCCGAGATCGGCTTGCCTGCGAGTTCGCCGCACAGCGTCACCGGCGTATGGTTGCGGACGCCGGCATCGGCGATCTGCTTGAGCACGCGCAGGAACGGCGCCGACAGCGTGTCGAAGCGGTTGGCCAGTTGCGTGTTGCCGCGGTCAACGGCCATGACGAACTGGAACAGGTCGTTCGAACCGACCGAGACGAAATCGACCGCCTTCATCAATTCATCGAGCTGGAACAGGAGCGACGGCACTTCCAACATGGCGCCCAACTTCAGGCTGGTCGGCAAATGATGGGCAAAGCGTGACAAGTGCCGCACCTCGCGGTCGATGATCTCGCGTGCCTGGGCGATCTCGCCCAACTCGGTCACCATCGGCAGCATCAGCTTCAATTCGCGGCCGCCGCTGGCCTTGAGCAAAGCGCGTATCTGGGTGCGCAACAACCCTGGCCGGTCAAGCGTCAGGCGGATCGCCCGCCAGCCAAGCGCCGGGTTCTCTTCCTGGATCGCGCCCTTGAAATAGGGCAGCACCTTGTCGCCGCCAATATCGATGGTGCGGAAGGTGACCGGCTTGCCGCGCGCCGCCTCGAGCACGTCGCGGTAGAGCTTTTCCTGGGCTTCGGCCCGGGGAAATGTCGAGGCGACCATGAACTGAAGTTCGGTGCGGAACAGGCCGATGCCGGCCGCACCCGCTTCGGCAAGCTGCGGCAGGTCGACGGCAAGACCGGCATTCATCAGCAAATCGACCTGGACACCATCCCTGGTCGTCGACGGCTTCTTGCGCAGCTCGCGGTAGACCTCTTGCCGGCGCGCCCTGAAACGCACCTTTTCGGCGTAGGCGGCCTCGAGATCTGGCTGCGGCCGCAAATGGATCACGCCCTCTTCGCCGTCGACGATGATGGCATCGCCGTTTTCCGCCATGGAAACGGCGCCCTTCATTTGGCCGGCGACGGGGATGCCCATGGCACGCGCGACGATGACGACGTGACTGGTCGCGGCACCATCCTCGAGCACCAGCCCGCGCATCTTGTCGCGGGGATAATCGAGCAGCTCGGCGGCCCCCATCGAACGGGCAACGATGATGGCATCCTTCGGCAGCGATGCGGCGACATCTTCCGGCCCGCGCCCCATCAGCTGGCGCAGCAGGCGGTTGGCGAGGTCGTCGAAATCGCTCATCCGCTCGCGCAGATAGGGATCGGTCATGTGCAGCATGCGGGCGCGCATGTCGCTCTGCACCTTTTCCACCGCCGCTTCGGCCGTCAGGCCGTTGCGGATGGCCTCTTCCAGCCGCCGCACCCAGCCGCGATCGTTGGCGAACATGCGATAGGCTTCCAGCACCTGGCGATGCTCGCCTTCGAAGGCGACGTCGCGGCGTTCCAGCATGTCGTCGATGGACAGCCTGAGCGAGCTGAGTGAGGTCTCGAGCCGGCGGACCTCTTCCTCGCTGTCTTCGTTGAACAGATTGGTGACGACGATGCGCGGCTCGTGCAGCACGACATGGCCGAGCCCGACGCCTTCATTGAAGGACAGGCCGGTGAAGCTGACAGGACGGCGCAGATCGAGTTCGAGGCCGGGCCGGGTCAGCCGCGCCAGATCGCCGGTGGCGATCATCTCGGCGATCACCATCGCCGTGGTTTCCAGCGCCTCGACCTCGTCGTCGCGGTAGTGGCGCATGGTCTTGTTTTGCACCACCAGCACGCCCAGCGTGCGCCCTGCCCGCAGCACCGGCACGCCGAGGAACGAGTTGTAGATCTCTTCCCCGGTCTCCGGCAGATAGGCGAAGGCAGGGTGTTCCTGCGCATTGGACAGGTTGAGCGGCCGCGCGCTGGCGGCGATCGTGCCGACCAGACCTTGGCCCAGCCGCAACTGCGCCAGGTGGACGGCGTTCGGGTTCAGACCTTCGGTGGCGTAGAGTTCGAGCACCGAATCGGCGCGCAGCACATAGAGCGAGCAGACTTCCGCGACCATGTTGGAGGCGATGTCGCGCACAATCCGGTCAAGCCGCTCCTGCGGCTCCAGCGGCTCCTGCATGAGCTCGCGGAGCCGTTTGAGCAAAACGCGCGGGCCACTGGCCTGATCACGCATCGCGGCTTGTTCTCCAATGGGCATTCTGCCCGCCGCAGTTTCCACCGCGACCGGCGCACACGCAACAACTCAAATCGTTCTCGCTACTGCTTATCCAGACCGTAGACGGAATGCAAAGTACGAACCGCAAGTTCCGTATACGGACCGTCGATCAGGATCGAAATCTTGATCTCGGAGGTCGTGATGGCGCGGATGTTGATCGATTTGTCGGCCAGCGCCTTGAAAGCGGTGGCGGCGACGCCGGCATGGCTCCTCATGCCGATGCCGATGACCGAAACCTTCGACATGCCGGCCTCCGACTGCACGACATCGTAGCCGATCTCGGCTTTCAGCCGTTCAAGCACGGCCAGCGCCTTGTCGACATCGCCCGACGGCACGGTGAAGGTCATGTCGGTGAACTTGCCGTCCTCGGAAATGTTCTGGACGATCATGTCGACATTGATGTTGGCCTCGGCCAGCGGCCCGAAGATGCCGGCGGCAACGCCCGGCCGGTCGCCGACCCGGCGCAGCGAAATCTGCGCTTCATCCTTGGCGTAGGCAATTCCGGTGACGACCTGCTGTTCCACGATCTCTTCCTCGTCGCAAATGAGCGTTCCGGGCGGATTGAGCAAATCCCCCATTCCGGGCGCGTCGGGATCGTCGAAGGACGACCGCACGAAGGTACGCACCCTGTGCACCATGGCAAGCTCGACCGAACGCACCTGCAGAACCTTGGCGCCGAGCGAAGCCATTTCGAGCATTTCCTCGAACGAGATCTTGGCCAGCCGCCGCGCCTTGGGCTCGATGCGCGGATCGGTGGTGTAGACCCCGTCGACGTCGGTGTAGATGTCGCAGCGATCGGCCTTGACCGCCGCGGCGATGGCGACAGCACTGGTGTCGGAGCCGCCGCGGCCGAGCGTGGCGATGCGATTGTCCGGGCCGATGCCTTGGAAACCGGCGATCACCGCCACCTGGCCCTCGCCGAAGCGCTTGATCAGGAACGCGCCGTCGATGTCGAGGATGCGCGCCGCGCCATGCGCATTGTCGGTCTTGATCGGGATCTGCCAGCCCTGCCAGGAACGTGCATGCACGCCCATATTCTGCAAGGTGATGGCCAGAAGGCCGGCCGTGACCTGTTCGCCGGAAGCGACGACCGCGTCATATTCGCGTGCATCGTGCATCGGCGAGGCCTCACGCGTCCAGCCGACCAGTTCATTGGTTTTTCCAGCCATCGCCGAAACGACCACCGCCACCTCGTGGCCGGCGTCGACCTCGCGTTTGACGTGACGCGCCACGTTGCGGATGCGGGCGATGTCGGCGACCGAGGTTCCGCCGAATTTCATCACGATGCGCGCCATGGGAGCGAAATGCCTTTGCCTGAAGCTGAATCCCGGCCAAAAGCCGGAATCCCGAAAAGCGGAAGGCCGGCTGACGCCGGCCGCTGAATGCGCGGCCTCCTTAGCCAAATGATGAAGGTTTCGCAAGGCTGGCGGCCGATTGCGGCTCCGGAAGCCGGCATATTGCCTTCCGCCCCGCCGCCGCCTACGAAATGCTGCCTGCGGGGAATTCTTTTGGTTCGGCATAACAGATGATGATTGCTCGTCTTCGACGCGCCATGCGATGGCAATCGCTCCCGCTTGTCGCCGGCTTTGCCGTGCTGGCGCTGATTGTCGGCAGCCGTGCCATGCTGGTCGAGGAACAGCGGGCCAACCGCGCCGCCGCGCGCGAGGCAATCGAATATCAGCAATTGCTTTCGGGACTGCTTTCGCTGGCGCAAGATGCAGAGAGCGGCCAACGCGGCTATCTGCTGACCGGCGAGAAATCCTATCTCGATCCCTATCAGCGCGCTGTCGGCGCCATTCCGGGGCAACTTGCCCGCATCGACAGCTTGACTGCCCCTGACGACCAGCTCGTCCAGGAGATCAGCCATATGAAGGACGCGCTTTCGCAAAAGCAGGCTGAACTGGCCGAGACGATTGCCCTGTACGACCAGGGCAATGCGACGAATGCGCTGGATCTGGTTCGCAGCGGCCAGGGCAAGGCCGTCATGGAGGAAATCCGGACCAGCATGGATACGGTCCGACGCATCAGCGCCGCAGCCGTCGCCGCGCGCGATGCGCATACCGACCAGGTCGAGGCCTGGTTACGCATCGGTTCGGTGGCGGCGCTGCTGGCGATCTTCCTGCTTGCCGGCTACGCGATCAGGGAATCGCGCCGCCGCTTCCGTGAGGTTGCCGTTGCCCAGGATGAGTTGGTGCGCAAGAACGTCGCCCTCGGCAAGGAGATCGAGACACGCGAAAAGGCCGAATCCCAGATCCGCCAGATGCACAAGATGGAGGCTGTCGGCCAGCTTACAGGCGGCATCGCCCACGACTTCAACAACATGCTGGCGGTGATCATCAGCGCCATGAACCTCGCCCAGCGCAAGCTGGCGCGCGGCGAGCACGACATCGCACAATTCGTCGATGCGGCGATCGATGCCGCGACCCGTGCCGCCAATCTGACGGCCCGGCTGCTCGCCTTCTCGCGCCAGCAGCCGCTGGCGCCGCAGATCGTCGACGCCAACCGTCTGCTGACCGGCATGTCCGACCTGATCCGTCGGGCACTCGGCGAAACCATCCGCATCGAAACGGTGCTGGCGGGAGGCTTGTGGAAAACCCATGCCGACCCGAGCCAGATCGAGAACGCCGTTCTCAACCTGGCCGTCAACGCGCGCGACGCCATGGGCGATGATGGCAAGCTGACCATCGAGACCGCCAACAGCCATCTCGATGAGAGCTACGCCGCCGCCCATGCCGAAGTCGCGGCCGGCCAGTATGTGATGATCGCCGTCAGCGACACCGGTTCGGGCATGACCCCCGATGTCATCGCCAAGGCCTTTGAACCCTTCTTCACCACCAAGCCGGTCAACAAGGGCACCGGCCTGGGATTGAGCCAGGTGTTCGGCTTCGTCAAACAGTCGGGCGGCCACGTCAATATCTATTCCGAACCCGGCGAAGGCACGACGATCAAGATCTACTTGCCGCGGTATTTCGGCGCCGATGAGCCGGCCGTGCCCACCGGGCGAGGCGACAACCCCGCCGCACCGGTCACCGAAACGATCCTTGTCGTCGAGGATGATGCCCGCGTGAGGGTCTCCACCACCGAGGCCATACGCGAACTCGGATACACCGTCATTCATGCCGCGAGCGGCGAGGAAGCGTTGCAGAAACTGGCGGAGCGCCCGAACGTCGGCCTTCTGTTCACCGACATCGTCATGCCCGTCATGAACGGCCGCAAGCTGGCGGAAGAGGCCGTTGCCCGCATGCCGCAGCTGAAGGTGATCTTCACCACCGGCTTCACCAGGAACGCCGTGGTCCACAATGGCGTGCTGGATCACGACGTGCATTTCCTCGCCAAGCCCTTCACCATCGAGCAACTGGCAGCGAAACTGCGCGACGTGCTCGGCACGACGCAGGGCGCAGCGGATTGATCACAATCGCTTCAGTCTGAAGCAGCCGCGCTTCTCCACAGGCCGGGATAGTCGACAACGAAGCCGTGCGGCGAGACGTTGAGCGTCTCGTCATAGCCGAACACCGGCGCGGCATAGGCGTAGCGAACCGTGTCGAGACGCCGATAGGTCTGATCGAGGCGCACCAGGCTCAGTTCAGGGAAAGTCAGGTAGGCGGCCGGAGCAGGCGTCGCCTCGCCGATGCCGAGGCCATACCGGCGGATCGCCAGCAGGTTCGATGCCGGTGTGAAGCCAAGATCGACATCGATAAGGCCGTCGACGCCCTGCTGGACTTCGCCATTCAGCGTCCACTGGCCGTCCGAATCGCGTTCGATCGCATAATGCAGCTTGCGGGTGCCGAGAAAGCCGTCGACCCGCGCTGAACGCGTGCGCCAGCCGAGATCGCAGATCACCTCATAGCCAAGGCAGCACGGCTTGCCGTCCTGGATGAAGATGGCCTGTCCCTCGAGACTGTGCCCGACATTGGTCTGCGAAAGCAGGCAGGCATCATGGCCCTCCACGTCCAGCCGAGGCCAAAGGATCGAAGCCGTCATTGTTGTCATCGTCACCTCCCTAGAATTCGAAACGATGCCTTGTCCTTCGCCCGCCAAGCCAATCGTGTTTCACCGCGGCGTTCGTCAGCTGACATGCCCTGACAGAATCCGGCTCCCTGCCGGCAGAGCAAAATTGTTGCCTTGACATTCGCAGTCTCACGCCCGACTTCCTAGCGCATGACCCCGAAATCGAAGTCGATTTCGGAAAGGATCATGCGCAGAATCTAAAGTGCTACAGCGTCCTTTGCGCGTCCAAGAGGACGCGCGGCGCTGTAGTGTCGAGGAGACCTATCGATGCCAGAGCCCCGACGATCGACGATCGATGCCGGAGAAGTGGAACGCTTTTCCGCCCTTGCCGCCGAATGGTGGAACCCGAACGGCAAATTCCGTCCCCTGCACAAATTCAATCCGGTCCGGCTGGCCTATATCCGCGACCAGATAGCGACGCGCTTCGGCCGTGACCCGCGCGCTGCAAGGCCTTTCGAGGGCCTGCGCATCCTCGACATCGGCTGCGGCGGCGGACTTCTGTGCGAGCCGATGGCGCGGCTTGGCGCCGAGGTTGTGGGCGCGGATGCCTCCGAAACCAACATCGAAGTGGCCAAGCTGCACGCCGCCGAGGGCAATGTCAGCGTCGACTATCGCGCCACGACGGCCGAGGACCTTGCCGACGCCGGCGAGAAATTCGACGTCATCCTCAACATGGAAGTGGTCGAGCATGTCGCCGACATCGACCTGTTCGTCGCCAAATGCGGCGAGATGGTGCGGCCCGGCGGCATCATGTTCGTGGCCACCATCAACCGCACGCTGAAGGCGCTGGGCTTAGCCATCATCGGGGCCGAATATGTGCTGCGCTGGCTGCCGCGCGGCACCCACCAGTTCGGCAAGCTGGTGCGCCCGGAAGAGCTCGAAAAGGCGCTTGGCGGCGCCGGCCTGACCATCATCGACCGCACCGGCGTCACCTACAACCCGCTGGCCGACCGCTGGGCGCGGTCGAAGGACATGGACGTCAACTACATGGTCCTGGCGGAAAAAGGCTCGGTCTGAAGGCTGATCTGGAGATTTGTCGGACCGTGGACAGTGTGAGAGCCCGACAATTGGCGCTTGAGCTTCCCGAAGCGGCCGAGAAATCGCATTTCGGCAAGGCCGACTTCCGGGTACGCAATCGCATCTTCATGTCGCTGCCCGAAAACGATCGCGCCGTCATAAAGCTCGACACCGGCCAGCAAGAGATGACGACTGCAGCCGAACCGCTGGTTTTCAAGCCAGTGCCTGGTGGATGGGGACGAAAGGGCTGGACGTCGATCATTCTTGACGCATGCGATGAACAGACATTTCGCAGCGCAATACGGATGTCATGGCGAAATGTTGCCCCGCCGGCTCTCAGGAAAATCTTTGACGCGAGCCAGGCCTAACGGATCGGCAAGGCGGTTCCGGCTGCAGGAACTCGACCCTTCTGGCTTTGTGCCCTGGTGGTGATGAACACGCCGGCAGTGATGATGAGCGCGCCTGCCCAGGTCAGCAGCTGATAGTGCTCGCCGAGGAAGATGGTTCCGGCAAACAGGCCGACGGCGGCCGCCACATAACCGATCTGGCTGAGATAGACGGGACCGCCAACCGCCTGCAGCCGGAAGAAGAAGGCAAACATCGCCGACGCCGACGCGACCTGCGCGACCACCACCAGCGGCACGCCGCCGAGTGGCACGAAAGCCTCGCCGCCGAACAGGAGAAGAATGCCGGCAAGCAGCATCGCCGCTGACGCCAGATGGCTGCCGACGGCAAGCTCGATCGGGCCTGTGCCGTCCGGCCAGTCGACCGTGCGGTAGATGTTGCCGACGGCAAGGCTGACCGGAATGAGCAACCCCATCGCCACCCAGAACAAATCGGCCGGCTGGCCGGCCTCGCCGCGCGTCACCGCGACCATGACAGCGCCGACGAAGCCGACGGCGATGCCGACAATGCCAAGCATGTTGGGGCGCCGGACACGCAACAGGATCGAGAACACCAGTGTGATGACAGGCGACAGGGTGAACATGATGCCGGTGTAGCCGGCGCCCAGATGCGGGATGGCCGAGAACATCAGGAGGTTGGGGACAGCATAGGACACCGCGGCGGTGACGAAGAAATAGCGCAATTTGTGCGCGGTGAGCCGGACCCGCTTGCCGCGAGCCAAGAGCACGCACAGCAAGACCCCGCCGGCGCCGAGCGAGATGACGAAGGCCCAGACCATTGCCGGCACGCCGGCAGCCGTGGCGAGCTTGCCGAAGGGCAGCGTCAGGCCGAGCAGGCCGCCGGTGACGACCAGCAGGCCGAGCGCCGAATCCCAGAGAAGTTTCATTGACCGAATCCTGTAGCGCGGCTCTTGGCCGGCATTGCATGTTACGATAAGATAATGGCAAGATTCTTAACGTCAAGATAAATAATGGTGAGACAGTTGGACAGGGCAGCAAGAGCGATCGAGCAATGGAAGCGGGAGCGGCCGGATCTGGATGTCTCGCCGATGGCCGTGCTCGGACGGCTGAACGAGGCCGCCTCGCTGATCGCCCGCGAACGGCTCGCGCCGCTGTTTGCCCGTTATGGATTGCAGTCCGGGGAATTCGACGTGCTGGCAACGCTGCGCCGCTCGGGCTTACCTTACGCGCTGACGCCAACCGCTCTCTATGAAGCGACGATGGTGACGTCGGGCGCCATGACCAACCGGCTTGACCGGCTGGAGATGTCCGGATTGATCCTGCGCGGGCCGCACCCCAACGATCGGCGCGGCATTGTCGTGCGGCTGACCGAAAAAGGCCTGGCCTTGATCGATGAGGCCGTTACCGCCCATGTGGCCAACGAACACGCGGTGCTTTCGGGCTTGACGCAGGCGGAACGCGAAACGCTCTCTCGGCTGCTTGAGAAATTGATCGGCAGCGTCAGCTAGCCGCTCAATTGCGATCGTCCGGAAACACCGGGATCGGCATGAACTCGACCCCGTCCTCGGCTAGGCTCTTGGCCTCGTCCAGCGTCGCCTCGCCATAGATGCCGCGCGCGTCGCTCTCGCCGAAATGGATCTTTCGCGCTTCCTCGGCGAACTTGTCGCCGACATAGTCGGCATTCTCGCGCACCTTCTCGGCCATAGCCTTCAGCTGCGCCAGAGCCTGCTTCTGCGCCTCCCCCATGGCGAGCGCTATGGTTTCCTGCTTGCGCGCCGTGGAAACAGCCGGCGCCATCAGCGCTTTCTGCACCTTGTGCGAACCGCAGGTCGGGCAATCGACAAAGCCGCGCTTCTTCTGGGTGTCGAAATCGTCGTTGCTGCGGAACCAGCCTTCGAATTCGTGCTCGTGCTCGCAGATCAGGGCAAAACGGATCAAGAGGCTGCACCCCTGAGCCGCGGCGCCTCGCCCAAGCCGGCATTGACGGCGAAATCCCGCGCATTCCTGAGATTGGGGATCTTCTTACGCGCGGCAAGCGACTGCGCCGGGTCGATCTCGGCGATGATCACCGCCGGCTCGTCATGCGCGGCTTCCGCGATGATACGGCCCCACGGATCGACGATCAGCGAATGACCGTAGGTCTCGCGGCCATCCTCATGCAAGCCACCCTGCGCGGCGGCGACGACATAGGCGCCATTCTCGATGGCGCGGGCCCTGAGCAGCACGTGCCAGTGCGCCTCGCCGGTCTGGCGGGTGAAGGCGGCAGGTACGGAAAGCAGGTCGGCGCCGGCCAGTGCCTCGGCGCGGAAGAGTTGCGGAAAGCGCAGATCGTAGCAAACGGCGAAGCCGAGCTTTGCACCCTCGATCTCGGTGACGACGGCCTCGGTGCCCGGCTCATAGGCGGCGGATTCGCGCCAGCTCTCGCCATTGTCGAGATCGACGTCGAACATGTGGATCTTGTCGTATGTCGCGAGCGTGGCGCCGTCCGGCCCGAACAGCAGCGCCCGGTTGGCGAGCTTGCCGTCGGCGCGTAAAATGGCGGTCGAGCCGATATGCAGGAAGATGCCGAGCTCCCTGGCCAGCCTGTGCGCGGTCGCGACGACGATGTCCTTGTCCTGCGACATGAACGATGTGGCGCGAGCTTCCTTGTCGCGAATCAGCGCGCCGGTCATTTCCGGCGTCTGGATGTAGGCGGCACCTTGGCCAGCTGCTTCGCGCACCAGCCGTTCGAGATCGACGGCGTTGCGCTCGGGGCTCTCGCCTGAACGCATCTGGATCGCAGCGGCTTTGAAAACACCCATCGTCATTCCCTCAATTCGTCGCGCCGTCGGCGAGCAGTTTGTCGAGCCGGCCTTCGGCCTCCAGCTCGTGGAGATCGTCACAGCCGCCGACATGCGTATCGCCGATGAAAATCTGCGGAAAGGTCGTGCGGCCATGCGCCCGGGAGATCATCTCCTGGCGCAGTTCCGGCGAGAAGGAGGCATCGTGCTCGGTAAAGGCTATGCCCTTGCGCTCGAGCAGCCGCTTGGCTGCCGTGCAATAGCCGCACATCATGCGGGTGTAGATCGTGACATCGGCCATGACGAATTTCCGCTGTTCGTTGCCGACTTATATAGTCGCGGACTCGTCCGCCCGGAAGTCCCCCGGCAACACACGCGCAAAGGTCAGCACGTCGACGGCGGCCGCACCTCCCCTTTTCAGCGCCTTGGTGGCGGAACGCACCGTGGCGCCGGTGGTGTAGACATCATCGATCAAAAGCACCCTGCGGCCGGCGATCTCGATTTCCGCCTCGGCGGGTACCCGAAAGGCGGCCCGCACATTTTCCTCGCGCTCCCCGCGCTCCAGCCCGACCTGCTGGCGGGTGAGTTTCACGCGCCGCACCGCCGAGGGGGCGAAGGGCAATTCGCTGAGTACCGAGACCGCCCTCGCCAACTCCGCCGATTGGTTGAAGCGCCGCCTGAAAAAGCGCCGCCAGTGCAGCGGCACCGGCACCACCACGTCCGCGTCGGCGATGAGATCGGCACCGGCGCGAACCATCCTGCGCGCCATCCATGGTGCCAGATCCGTGCGATCCTGGTATTTCAGCCCCTGCACCATCTGTCGGGCAACGCCGGAATAGGCGACCGCCGCCCGCGCCCGCTCGAAAGGCGGCGGATCGGCAATCGCCTCGGCGGACAGAAAGCCTTCGCCCATATGGTGGGTGAACGGCGTGCCCATGACCGCGCACCATGGCCGCTCCAGCAGCCTGAGCTTCGGCCAGCAGGCGCCGCACAGCACGCCCGGCTGCGAGACATGCCGGCGGCAACCGGCGCAGACCGGCGGAAACAGCATCCGCGCCGGCCAGCCGACAACCGACCGGGCCAGGTTCGTGATTCCGATGGACTTGATCTTGGGCATCGGATCGGCCACGTGGTTGCTCCTGCACGCCACTATATCAACGATCTCGGAGCGTGGACAAACAAAGGATCTGCCCGTTGCAGCCGATAATGGATACCTCTCTGTGGCTGGCGCACAAGCGGCGCGCCCTTGCCCATCCGGTCGACGGCGCGGACTTCCTCATGCGCCGCACGGCCGAGGACCTTGCCGACCGGCTGGGCGCCGTCGAGCGCAGGTTCGGCAAGGCGGCTGTGCTGTTTTGCCAGACGCCGGCGTCGGCCGAAACGCTCGCCGAAAGCAGCAAGGTCGCCGACATTGTCCGCGTCGAGGCGGACACGGCCTTCCTGAGCGGTGGCGGCGCCGGCTTGATCGCACCGCTCGAAACCGTGCCGTTCGAAGCGGAAAGCCTCGATCTGGCGGTGTCGCTTCTGTCGCTGCAGGCCATGAACGACATCCCCGGCATGCTGATCCAGATCCGCCGTGCGTTGCGGCCGGATGGGCTTTTCCTCGGCGCCTTTGCCGGCGCCGGTACGCTTTTCGAATTGCGCGAAAGCCTGCTTTCGGCCGAGACCGAGCTTTACGGCGGCGCCAGCCCGCGTGTCGCCCCGTTCACCGACGTGCGCGATGCCGGTGCGCTGCTGCAGCGCGCCGGTCTCGCTCTGCCGGTCGCCGACGTCGAGACGGTGACCGTGCGCTATGCCAGCCTGTTTAACCTTATGGCGGATTTGCGGGCCATGGGCGAAACCAATGCGCTCACCGATCGCAGCCGGCGGCCGGGCTCGCGCAAGCTGTTTGCCCGTGCGGCGGAAATCTACGCCGAGCGGTTTTCCGACCCCGACGGCCGCGTGAGGGCAAGCTTCTCGATTGTCTGGATGTCCGGCTGGGCGCCCGACGCATCGCAGCAAAAACCGCTGAAGCCAGGGTCGGCCAAGATCTCGCTGAAGGCAATTCTGGAGGCGCCCGGCGGGCAATGATCCTGCCCGCAGGCGCGGAAAAGCCGGATCAGGGAGTGGGTGCGAAAGCGTTCGCAAGCTTGCTGTTATTGTCGCTGAACAGCCAGGTGAGCGAGTCGAAGACCCGGCCGATGCCGCCGACGATAGCCAATGACAGCACGGCGACGATCAGGCTATATTCGACGGCCGTGGCGCCGGTCTCGTCGTTCAGAAAACGCAGCAGCACTGCTTTCATGGCCTTAACCCCTCTGTCCGGGACCTTACAGCCGACCTGTTAAGAAAGGTTAACGGCAAAGGCTTAACAGGCGATGAAGCTGCCGCCTTTCCGAAATCTCTTAACCATGTCAGCAGTCGCCGCTGCTCCTGCCATTGGACCTGATGATGCAGACCGAGCTCGGCTGCGGCTGCAGCACGCTGCGGCGCAGCGTGTAGGTTTCGCGATGGCCGATCGAGCCTGTGGCCGCCATGTCGAGCCCGCCGAAACCATTACGGGCCGAGAGCGAGCGTGTCTGGCTGTCGAGGAAAGGGGTTGCGATCAGCGCCAGCGCCACCGCGGCCGAACCGAACAGCAGCGTGATGCGCAATATGCCCATGCCCGCATCGGCGGCGCGAAAGCCGCGCTCGGGCCGGATCGAGTCCCAATCCCTGTCTAGGCTCATGCTATCGCTCCCCGGCAAATCGACGGCTCGGCCGCGAACGGCCATGCCTCAATTTTTCACGACGAGATAAATCTTCCATTAACGCTGGCTGATACACGCCTCGGCCAGGAACCGACCGAACGCGAGCCTCAGAGAAGATCGATGAGGAACGGGATCAGCGGCGCATCGGCCGGCGGCATCGGATAGTCGCGCATCTGCTTCGGCCGCACCCATTTCAGCGTCTGCCCTTCCCTGGGCTGGGCTATGCCGCGAAAGCGGCGGCAGACGAACAGCGGCATCAGCAGGTGGAAATCGTCGTAGGAATGACTGGCGAAAGTAAGCGGCGCCAGGCACGGGATGTCGGTTTCGATGCCGATTTCCTCATGCAGTTCGCGAATGATGCATTGTTCGGGCGTCTCGCCGGGCTCGACCTTGCCGCCGGGAAATTCCCACAACCCGGCAAGTTGCTTGCCCTGAGGCCGCTGCGCCAGAAGCACCCGGCCGTCGGCATCGACCAGCGCGCAGGCGGCGACCAGCAGCAGGCGTTTGCCGGCGGTCACGACCTCATTCATGACCCGGCGGCCGGCGGTAGTGGTAGCGATAGACTTCCTCGAAGCCGAGCGAATGGTAGAGCGCCAGCGCCGGCACATTGTTGGCCTCGACCTGCAGCCAGGCTTCCCGCGCGCCCCGCAGCCGCGCCCATTTGAGCGCCGACAGGATCAGGTTGCGGCCATGGCCCCTGTTGCGCGCCGACTTGTCGGTGGCGACCTCGAACAGGCCGGCGAGATCGCCGTCATGCACGCAGATAAGCGTCGCCAGCGCCTCGGCTCCATCTTCGAGCGCGAACAGCCCGGCTTCGGGCTGGATGGCGCCGATGATCTCCGACAGGCCGGGCCGCAGCGAAACATCCGAACCGCTGACCTTGAGCAACGCGCCGATGAAGCGGCTGATGTCCTTGAGCGGAATCTGGTCCATGGCGGCGTCGAGCTGCGCGCCGGCCAGCGGCAGCCGCATGACCAGCGACTCGTCGAACCGGCTCCAGCCCTCGCGGTCGAGATGGCTGGCGAGATCTGGGCCCGACAGCGGCGACATGCGGAACGTCAGCGGCCTTCCATAGGCATCGAAACGGCGGCTGGCCCGGCCGATACGGTCGGCCATGTGCATGATATCGCCGGGATCGAGCGGATTGACCGAGTTCAGCCGCTTGGCCGGATGGCCGGCGGTCAGCCGCACCACCCAGGTGCCGTCATAGTGGACGGCGGCTGCCGGCCAGGCGCGAAAGCCGGCCGCCTCGTAGCGGCGTACGATCGCGAGCATGCTTGCCGGATGCCTGGAGCTCAAAACCGTCAGCTCCGATAATCGCCATTGATGGCGACATATTCCTTGGTGAGATCGCAGGTCCACACCGTCGCCTTGCCGCGACCGATGCCGATATCGGCACGGATGCGGATGTCGTCGCGCTTCATGTAGGCCGACGTCGCGGCCTCGGAGTAGCCGGGGTCGCGCTCGCCTTCATGCGCCAGCCTGTTGTCGCCGAACCAGATCGACAGCCGGTCGCGATCGGCGGGTTCGCCGGCCTTGCCGACGGCCATGACGACGCGGCCCCAATTGGCGTCCTCGCCGGCGACCGCCGTCTTGACCAGCGGCGAATTGGCGATCGACAGCGCGATGCGCTTGGCCGAGCGCGCCGATTTGGCGCCGGTGACGGTGATTTCGACCTGCTTGCGGGCGCCCTCGCCGTCGCGCACCACTTGCAGCGCCAGCGATTTCAGCACCTTGCCGAGCGCCCGGCGGAACGCGCCGAGACGGGCATCCCTGGGATCGGTTATCTCCGGCGCGCCGCGGCTGGCGGCCTTGCCGGTGGCGAAGATCAGCAGCGTGTCGCTGGTCGACGTGTCGCTGTCGACGGTGACCGCGTTGAAGGTCTTGGCCGTGCCGCGCGACAACAGATCCTGCAGGACAGGGGCGGCGATCGGCGCATCGGTGGCGATGAAGGAGAGCATCGTCGCCATGTCGGGCGCGATCATGCCGGCGCCCTTGGAAATGCCGTTGATGGTGACATCGGCGTCGCCGAGCTTGACGGTCGCAGTCGCCAGTTTCGGATAGGTATCCGTGGTCATGATCGCCTTTGCCGCCTCGGTCCACAGCCCGGGCTTGCCGTTGCTGACCAGCCCGGCCAGCAGATGGCTGAATTTGCTGGTGTCGAGCGGCTCGCCGATGACGCCGGTCGAGGCCAGGAAAACCTCCGCTGCCGTGCAGCCGGCCGCCTTCGCCGCTGCCTCGCCGGTCAGCGCGGTCGACTCGCGGCCTCTCTTGCCGGTGAAGGCGTTGGCGTTGCCGGAATTGACGACCAGCACCCGGGCCTTGCCTGCGCCGAGATTCTGCCGGCAGAAATCGACCGGCGCCGAAGGGCATTTCGATTTCGTGAACACGCCGGCGATCGCGGTGCCTTCATCGAAGACCATGGTCAAAAGATCGGTGCGGCCCTTGTACTTTATCCCTGCCTCGGCGGTGGCGATGCGCACCCCTTCGATTTCCGGCATTTTGGGGTATTTCTTCGGCGCGAGCGGCGAAATCGTCGTGGACATGGAGGCCTCGGGCGGGAAAAATCGCAGGGGAAGGCCGGTTTGCCCGATAGACCGCGCGGGCGCAAGGGCGTTTTCGTCGCTCTTGCCCGGGAGCTCGAACCCGCTCGTGGTTAGGTTAGGCCTGCATTTCAAATCCGATGGCGTCGCCGGGACCGATGGCGTTATGATCTGCCCCATGGGCAGGCTTGCGATCCTTGCATGGGCATTTCTGGGACTTTTGCTGCTGAGCGCGGATGCGCAGCCGCAACGGCGGGTAGCGCTTGTCATCGGCAACGGCACTTACGCCGAAGCCGGCACGCTGGCCAATCCTGTGAACGACGCCCTCGACATCGCCGACAAGCTGCGCTCCATCGGCTTCGATGTCATCGAAGGCAATGATCTCGGCAAGCGCGAACTCGAGCGCAGCATCGGTGAGTTCTCCGATGCGCTCGAAGGCGCCGGCGTCGGGCTTTTCTACTATGCCGGCCACGGCCTGCAGGTCGACGGGCGCAACTACATCGTGCCGGTCGACGCCAGGCTGGACGTACCGGTCAAGCTGCAGCTCGAGGCCGTGCCGATCGACGAAGTCCTCGACATCATGGAACAGCAGACCAAGGTCAGCCTGGTGTTTCTCGATGCCTGCCGCAACAATCCATTTGCCCGCAGTCTCAGCCGCACCGCCACCACGCGCTCGGCGAAGGCGCTGGCCGGGCTGGCGCAATTCGATTCGACGCGCGGCTCGTTCATCGCCTTCTCGACGGCACCTGGCGCTGTCGCCATGGACGGCAGCGGACGCAACTCGCCCTTCGCCGCCGCCCTGCTGCGCCACATCGCCGAGCCCGGCCAGAGCATCAACGACATGATGATCGCGGTGCGCCGCGACGTGGTTTCGCAAACCCGCGAAACCCAGCGCCCCTGGGAGCAGGGATCGCTGCTCGAACGCTTCGAATTCGTCTCGGACGGACAACCCGCAGAGCCACAAAGGCCGGCCGCGGCGCCGGCGCCTTCGACGGAAGTCGCCGCACTTGAACGCTCTGTCGGCGACGACAAGGGATCGATCGAGAAATTCCTGCGCCAGGACTATCTGACGCCGGACACCAGGGCGATGAGCGAGACCGTCAAACGGCTCTACGGCCCATCCGCCATCATCTTCGGAACCCGCTACGACGCCGACGCCATCGTCAAGGTCAAGGCCGACTGGTTCGCGCAGTGGGCCTCCTGGTCGCTAAGCATGGAGGCCGGCAGCCTGGAAGTCGCTCCGCAGGGCGAAGATCGCGCCGAGGCAGTCTTTGCGATGCGCTACGACTATCTTCCAAAGGACACGTCGGCGACACGCCTGACCGGCAAGGCGCGCGTCACGCTTGGGCTGGTCAAGGCCGGCGGCGGCTGGCGTATCGAATCCGAGACATCGCAGGCGATGCAGTAGGCGTGATCCCACGGCCAGCCGGGCAATTTAAGCCGGCAGCGTCTCATAGCGATAGGAATTTTTTCTTGACTCGGTGAGGGCAGCTATGCTACATTTTTGCCTATGGTGCTGATTTGCGCCAGTGACCCGCCGCCCGGCGGGTTTTTGCCTTTGGAGCTTCGCTAACCGACACGCCGGTAGACTTCCAGAGAATAAACTTAACCCCTGCCGCTACCATCCGTTCCTGAAGCTTGAAAACGCGCCGTTTCGTTTGAGCGTCGGGTCGCCTATATTGCCGGCGATAGTGTTGGCGAGGAGACAGAGATGGCCGAGGACGCCGATCCGGCGCGCAGATCGATCGGTGCGCGGCGCAACCCCGACAGCGCCGATGCCATTCTCCAAGCCGCCGAGGCCGTGCTGGTCGAAGCCGGTTATGCCGGTTTTTCCATCGAAGCCGTGGCGCGGCGGGCCCGCGCCGGCAAACCCACCATCTATCGCTGGTGGCCGAGCAAGGCGGCGTTGCTGCTCGAGGTCTACCAGCGCCAGAAGCGCGTCGATGTTCCCGATACCGGGCGGCTGGAGGAGGATCTCGTCGGCTTCCTCAAAAACCTGTTCGCCCACTGGCGCGAAACATCGTCGGGAAGCGTGTTCCGGTCGCTGATCGCCGAGGCACAGTCGGACGAGGCCGCTGCCGCGGCCCTTGCCGACTACTCACTGGGCCGACGCTCCCACACCGGCCAGATCATCGAACGCGCCAAGGCAAAGGGCGAAATCCCGGCCGACATCGATTCAGCTGTTGTCGCCGACCTGATCGCCTCCTTCGCCTGGAGACATCTGTTGACCAACCGCCTCGACGAGGACGAAGCGACCATCGGCAAGGCGGTCAACTACGTGATGCGAGGCATAGCGGCGCCCGCCCCGTAAAGATGGCAATGAGAAAGGGCGCGGCAACCCCTGGCTGCCGCGCCCTTTTTTAAGGAGCTATCAGTCTTACTTGGCGCTTTCCAGCGTATCGACCGTCTTCTTCAGGTTCGCGTCGGGGATCTCGATCTTGGCGCCGGCGCGCAGGGACTTGACCAGTGCGAAATATTTGTCGCGGATGACCGCCTGCTTGGCCTGGTCCTTGACGTCGTCGAAGGCCGGCGGCTGCTTGGTGCGCTTGTCCTCGAGCTTGATGACATGCCAGCCGAACTGCGTTTGCACCGGCTGCTCGGTGTATTTGCCGACCTCGAGCGCGGAGGCCGCCTTGTCGAACTCCGGCACCATCTGGCCAGGTCCGAACCAGCCGAGATCGCCGCCGCTGGTCTTGCCCGAGGGATCGCTGGTGTGCTCGTTGGCGAGCTTCTGGAAGTCGGCGCCGCCATCGAGCTGCTTGATGATGGCCTCCGCCTCTTCCTTGGTCTTCACGAGGATGTGACGGGCATGCAGCTCATTGGTGGGCGGCGTGTTGGCGATTTCCTGGTCGTAACGGGCGCGGACCTCGGCGTCGGTGACCTTGTCGACGACGCCCTTCTCGACCATCTCGCCATGCAGCGCGCGCTGCTGCAGGAAAGCCATGCGGCGCTGGAAGTCGGGATCCTTGTCGAGCCCTGTGGTGACCGCCTCGGCGGCCATGACGCGGATCTCGATGGCAGCCGAAAGGGCGGCGGCACGGCGCTGCTCGGGCGGCAATTGCGCGAACTGCTGCGACAATTCCCCTTCGGCAAGCACCAGATCTGCTTCGGTCAGGGGCTGGCCGTTGACCGTGGCGATAACCTTATTCGGATCGACCGGTGCCGCGGCTGGCGCTGCTGCATCCGCCGGAGCGGGAGCGGTTTGCTGCGCCATCAGCGGCGAGAGCGAAAGGGCCGACAGGCCGACGGCCAAGCCAAGGCTGGCGAGCGACGCGCGGCGGAACAACAGGGACATAGGGCGACTCCGGTGGGGATTGTTAAGAGGGGTGCTTCCAGATCGGCCAGATTGTGGCGGAATTTGGCGCAGCCAGCAGGGCCGGCGCGGCGTTGACATCAGTTGAGCCCCCTCTTATCTGTCCAACGACTTTGCGTCCAGAACCGTTTTCCGGGCGCTTTTTGTGTTTGCCAGGTGTTCACTAATGTGTTTGCCAGTGTTCACGTGGAATTGATGGGGCCGGCCGGCGCTCATCTCAAGATTGAGAATTCTATCGAAAGGACCATTGGATGGTCAGTCTCGGCGGTCTCGCCCGTAAGGTTTTCGGTTCCTCCAACGACCGTCGGGTCAAATCGACCCGGCCTCGTGTCGAGGCGATCAACGCCATGGAAAACGAGATGCGGGCGCTTTCCGACGAGGAGTTGGTCGGCCGCACCGCGAAATTCCGCCAGGACATCGCTAACGGCGCCACGCTCGACGACCTGTTGGTGCCGGCCTTCGCCACCGCCCGCGAGGCGGCGCGCCGCGTGCTCGGCATGCGCCCCTTCGATGTCCAGCTGATCGGCGGCATGGTGCTGCACAATGGCGGCATTGCCGAGATGCGCACCGGCGAGGGCAAGACCCTGGTCGCGACGCTGCCGGTCTACCTCAACGCGCTCGCCGGCAAGGGCGTCCACGTCGTCACCGTCAACGACTATCTGGCCACCCGCGACTCCGAATGGATGGGCCGCGTCTACAAATTCCTCGGCCTCTCGGTCGGCGTCATCGTCCACGGCCTTTCCGACGAGGAGCGCAGCGCCGCCTACGCCGCCGATGTCACCTACGCCACCAACAACGAGCTTGGCTTCGACTATCTGCGCGACAACATGAAATACGAGCGCGCCCAGATGGTGCAGCGCGGTCACAATTACGCGATCGTCGACGAAGTCGATTCCATCCTGGTCGACGAGGCGCGCACGCCGCTGATCATTTCCGGTCCGCTCGAGGACCGTTCGGAAATGTACAACACCATCGACACCTTCATCATCCAGCTGCAGCCGCAGGATTATGAGATCGACGAGAAGCAGAAGACCTCGATCTTCACCGAGGAAGGCACCGAGAAGCTCGAGAACCTTTTGCGCGACGCCGGCCTGCTCAAGGGCGAGTCGCTCTACGACGTCGAGAACGTCGCCATCGTCCACCACGTCAACAACGCGCTGAAGGCGCACCGGCTGTTCCAGAAGGACAAGGACTATATCGTGCGCAACGGCGAGATCGTCATCATCGACGAGTTCACCGGCCGCATGATGCCGGGCCGCCGCTATTCGGAAGGCCTGCACCAGGCGCTCGAAGCCAAGGAGCATGTGGCGATCCAGCCGGAGAACCAGACGCTGGCCTCCGTCACCTTCCAGAACTATTTCCGCCTCTACAAGAAGCTCTCCGGCATGACCGGCACGGCGCTGACCGAGGCCGAGGAATTCGGCAACATCTACGGCCTGGAAGTCACCGAAATCCCGACCAATCTGCCCGTCGTGCGCATCGACGAGGACGACGAGGTCTACCGGACTGTCGAGGAGAAATACAAGGCGATCGTCAGGGAGATCCGCGAAGCCAGCGCCAAGGGCCAGCCGACGCTGGTCGGCACCACTTCCATCGAAAAGTCCGAGCAGCTGGCCGAGCGCCTGCGCAAGGAAGGTTTTACCGATTTTGAAGTGCTGAACGCCCGCCATCACGAGCGCGAGGCGGCGATCGTCGCCCAGGCCGGCAAGCCCGGCGCCATCACCATCGCCACCAACATGGCCGGCCGCGGCACCGACATCAAGCTCGGCGGCAATGCCGAGATGCGCATCGAGGAAGAACTCGGCGACATGCCGGCCGGACCCGAGCGCGAGGCGCGGGAAAAGGAAATCATTGCCGACATCGAGCGGCTGAAGGAAAAGGCGCTGGCCGCCGGCGGCCTCTACGTGCTGGCCACCGAACGCCACGAATCGCGCCGCATCGACAACCAGTTGCGCGGCCGTTCCGGCCGTCAGGGCGACCCCGGCCGCTCGAAATTCTTCCTGTCGCTGCAGGACGATCTGATGCGCATCTTCGGCTCCGAGCGCATGGACGGCATGCTGCAGAAGCTCGGCCTCAAGGAAGACGAGGCGATCATCCATCCGTGGATCAACAAGGCGCTGGAGAAGGCGCAGAAGAAGGTCGAGGCGCGCAACTTCGACATCCGCAAGAACCTTCTGAAATATGACGACGTCTCCAACGACCAGCGCAAGGTGGTGTTCGAGCAGCGCATCGAGCTGATGGACGGCGAGGGCCTCTCCGAAACGATCGCCGAGATGCGCGAAGGCGTCATCGACGAGATCGTCGCCAAGGCCATTCCCGAAAACGCCTATGCCGAGCAGTGGAACGTTGCCGGGCTGAAGGCCGAGATCGCCGAGTTCCTGAACCTCGACCTGCCGGTCGAGGACTGGGCCAAGGAAGAGGGCATCGCCGAGGACGATATCCGCGAGCGCATCGCGCAGGCCGCCGAAGCCGCCGCCAAGGAGCGCGCCGAGCGTTTTGGCCCCGAGGTGATGAACTATGTCGAGCGCTCGGTGGTGCTGCAGACGCTCGACCATCTGTGGCGCGAGCACATCGTCAATCTCGACCATCTGCGTTCGGTCGTCGGCTTCCGCGGCTACGCCCAGCGCGATCCGCTGCAGGAATACAAGGGCGAGGCGTTCGAGCTGTTCCAGGCCATGCTGGGCAATCTGCGCCAGGCCGTCACCGCGCAGCTGATGCGCGTCGAACTGGTCCGCCAGGCCGCCGAAGCGCCGCCTCCGGAAGCCCCCGACATGTTCGGCACCCATATTGACGGCACCACCGGCGAGAACGACTTCGAAGGCGGCGAAACCGCCCTCCTGGTCCGCCCGGAGACAACCGCCATCGTCGCTCCCGAGGACCGCGATCCCAACAACCAGGCGACCTGGGGCAAGGTCGGCCGCAACGAGGCCTGCCCCTGCGGCTCTGGCAAGAAATACAAGCACTGCCATGGGGCGTTCGCGTAAGGCGCCTTTTCCCCGTTCACGGGGGTGAGGCGTGGTCCGCGCAGCGGACGAAAAGCCAATTGCTTGGCTTTTCGAACGACGAACGCCCGGAGCGATAGCGAAGGGCTGGGTGCCGGCGTTTGCGATTAGCCAATCTCCCCACCTGAGGGGGAGATGGCCGGCAGGCCAGAGGGGGGCGCTGTAGCGCCAGCCTCCGGGATTCCTACACTGCCTTGAGTCGCTCCAGCTCCGCCGCAAAAGCAGCCCGTAAGGCCTCGCCTTCTTCGCCGGGGAGCAATTGCGCCAGTTCCGGAAACAGCTTTTCCCAACTTTCGGTCTCTGCCTTGCTCCATGGCAGCCGCTCAGCTTGCCGAGCAAGCCGCAGAATCCGGTTAAGGTGCTTGCGGATATAGGCAGCGTTAGGAACGCGAGGCTCGGTCACAGCAAGTTCGGTGTCGAAAAGCGAAAGCTGATTCATGCGACTATTTAGGCGTTCCGTAAGCCGTTTGACGAGGGCTTTCAGGCATTGCCGCGTCGCAGACTATCGTTTTCAACAAGAAGCCGCTCATCTGCCGACAGCGCGTAAAGCCGGAACAAAAGCTCGTTCATCTCCCGCTCCCCGGTTTCGATTGCATCCACGTCTTCGGCCAGAGCACCGACACGTTCGACAAACTGAGGATGGCCGGTGAAGCGGATTCAACTGGCGGCCGCCTCAATTCGGCGGCGAAGCGGTCAGCCTCGCGCCACTTGCGGCTGAGGAATAGCCAGCGCCAATAGGCTTCTGTAAGCCGGCCGGGCTCATCGTCAAGGTAAATGCGCCCGAGGATGATCGTACCGCCTGCATAGAGCCGGAGTTCACCATCGCGGAACGCCACTTCGAGACGTCCGCCACCATCAATCGCTGCCTGTAGCGCTTCGAGGCGGCTTGCCTCGAGCTCATCTAGTCGCGCTTCCGCCCAAGCGCGGCGATCGGCTTGCAGCTTTAGCGCCGCCGGAGCTTGCACTATCATTTCCGGCAGGTCTTGCAGATCGGGCCATAGCCAACGCATTGGATGTCGCGCTCGCGCCAATATAGAAAGCCGCTCCTCAACCGATTGCAGTAGTTCGCGGCGTCGCGTCCAATTCCGCTGCAACTCGCGCGCCCGGGTAGCAACCTCGGCGCGATCCTCCGGAGAGACGTTTGGGATCGGCAGAGGCGCAATGAATTGCTTGTTAGCGGATCGGTAATCGCCTCTAAAGGGCTTGGCTATCGAACGAAAGACGAAGTCGGCCACGGGAGCATTCAGAACCCCCATTAAATATGCCAAGTCAGTTCCTTGGGTGGCCGAAACGCCTCCTACGTCCACATTGTCGAGGCAAATTGATCCCGTGGCGTCCATGCTGACTTTCAAGTGCTCCACGAGTCGAGGGACAACTAGTTTCGCCAAATCCTGCTTGTCAATGTTCTGGCTTCGGCCAAACCGGTACCAAACGTCGTCATCGAATTTATTGTTTTCACGTCCACGAAGCTGCTGCTCCCATGACCTCAGATATGCCCAGGCGGAGGGGAACTTACGAACCATCTCTCTGCTGGAGATAATCCGCATCGCTCCACCAGGTTCTCGCTCATAAGGGAACAACAAGAATGTGTTTGTCTCAGGTTCCTCGTAGCGCTTTGCTTCACCGCCTGACACCAGCGACTTCATGATCGCATCCTCGATCTGAACTTCATAGGCCGGGAGGCCCTTAGGCGCGCAGCGGTAGCGGCCGGATCCAATGCGATCGAGGTGATAAATGGAATCAGCGCTTGTCTGGATCCCAACCGTAATTCCACTGGTCATCGATGCATCATCAAGACGCAGGCAATCTCGTGCCAGTCGATCGATCAATGCCCGCTCCGCGCCGGTCGCCATTAGCCATTCGCCGTCCTCGGCAAAGGCGTTGTAGGCTACCGACAGATCCTCGTCCGACCAGTCGACATCATGTGCCTCGGTTTCACCGGCGGGGGCAACGGCGATTCGTACCTGTTCGCGCGGCTCCTTGGTGAAGAACTGCAGCGCGGTGTAGGTGGTGACCTCTTCGAATATCTGGTTCGCCTTGAAGTCTAGCCAGCGGTCAAGCTGCTGTGTTCTGCGCACCAGCCTGCGCAGGCCTTCGCCGTACTGATTCACCGTCCATAGGCTCGGCGCGATATAGGCCATGCGACCGCCCCGCGCCAGCAGCCTCAACCCCTTCTCGATGAATGGCAGGTAAAGGTCGGTATTGCCGGTCTGAGCGCTGACATAGGTATCGTTACCTCGGTTCGCTTGCAGGTAAGCAACCACTTCGGGGTCAACCTTCATCAGATTCTGCAACTTCACATAGGGAGGATTGCCGAGAACAATATCGAAGCCCCCTTCCGCGTCATCATCCGGCCAGACTTCGGGGAAAGCATCCTCCCAGTCGAAGCTGTTGATGCGATCGATATAATCCTGCAGCCTCTCTCGACCGCCCCAGAAATCATGACCGACAAGACTGTTGCCGCACCGGATCGTGTGATCGAGGGAAGAAAGCGGTCCGTCGGCGCGAGCCGAATGTAGCCACAGTGCCAGCTTGGCGATTTCCACCGAAGCTGGATTGATATCGACCCCATAGATGTTGTTAGCGAGAATATCTGCGATCATCGGCGCCTCGCTAACAGCCGCCTCTACCGCTCCACCTCTGGCGCGCTCGATATCGCGATCCACCGCCATCCTTTCTTGCAACAGACGCCGGAAAGCCGAAATCAGGAATGCGCCGGACCCGCAGGCAGGATCGACGATGCGTATCGCGCGTAGTCGTGCGAGATACGCTTCTCCTGCGGAAAGGTCCGGCGCATCATCCGCCATGGTAGGATACCCGCTAGCTCCCCTGGCCGCAGCGAACCATGGCCCAAGGGCCTGTTCGACCAGTAGGTTCACCACCCACCCAGGCGTATAGTAGACCCCGTCGCGCTTGCGTTTCGAAATCTTGGCAACGCTCTCACGACCTTCCAGTTCGCCGGCGCGATACTCAAGCTCGGTTATCGATTGCTCGAAAATCCGTCCGAGAGTGTAGAGGCTGAGGCTTTCCTTCACATTGCCTCGAGAGGCATAATTGTAGCGCGCGCAGAGATAAAGCAGCGTGTCTCTGTCGCTTTCAAGTGCGGCCTCACCGGCGCCCTGCTTAGCCGCCGCGAACACATGATTCGGAATAGCCAAAGCGTTCATTGTGGGATTGGCGGCGAACAGGCCGCCGTTGATGTGCGGCACCCTTAGACCGCCGAACATGCCGCCCTCGTTCATGAAAGCAAACAAACGCTTGAAGAATTCCCAGAATTCCGACCCGCTGGGATCATAATAGGGTTCGACGCTGCGACTCTTCAGATGGTCACGGATCATTTGCGGCGGAAACAGCATCCGCGCACCCATATCCTCACAATAGAAAGCGAAAATAAACCGGTCGAGAAGTGCCTGCGAGAGCCGAAGGAGTTCCGTCGGTGTGCCGTCAAAGGCAGGGTTGGTCAGCCTCATAACCTCGAAAAGCCGCTCGCGAACCGCTTTGTAGCGATCATAAAACTCACCTTCGAGCGCACGCTCCTTGACCCATTGCCTCTCGATAAGTCGCAGAAGCGGCGGCCTACCAGCCTGAGAAAGCAGATAGTCTCGCTGAAACAGCTTCCAAAAAAGAAACCGATCGAACTGCGCGTCCTCGGAATTGGTTAGCAGGTCGTAATTCTCGGCGAAGAGATCGGTGCGGCGGATGACGAAGCGGAGATATTCCGATGGAGCACGATCCCACCAGTAGAGGCGAAACTCGTTCATGTCGGTGACGATCCCCCACCACGGCTGTACCGGCTCGTTGCCGAACAGTCCGCGCCGCGCGCCACGAATGTAGTTGAGGCATTGCTCGACAGGGGAGCGGTTGCTGCCCTTTCGATTCTGCTTCGCGTCGAGTTTCGAGCGAATGTCCTTGAACTCGCACAGCACCTGTGGCGTCGCGTGCAAGTCGCCACTGAACCAGCCGAAAGCCAGGTCCACCTCGCCTGGGCCGCCGCCGGCCCCCTCACCAGCGATGCGAAGTTTGGGAATGAGGGTCTGCAATTCAGGCGCTACTCGGCCCGCTTCGCCATACCCCCAAGTGTCGACGAAAAAGGTCTGGGTGAGTGCGCCTTCCGCCTGAACTTCGCTCAGTTGGCGACGGTTGACCATTCGCGTAAGCGCTGGATAAGGACAGTATCGGAACCGTCTCCGACATAGGCGCGGAATTCAAGCTCGAATTCGGCACGAAGAAAGGCGCGTGTTACGAAGCTGCGGCTGTCATCAAACATTGTAATGGGTCATTTTCGAAAAGCCGATTCAAACGTGACTAAGGCGCTCGCAAATCATCGGCGGACAGAGCCCGATTCATAAGCTACGTCACACAAACAGTTTTTTTTGTCCATCGATCCTGCAGCTTCGTCAATCCAGAATATGTCCCGACGGTCATGCGTGGACCACTCCCCACCCAACCGTTTCTTAATGTGTCTCCGCTACACAGAACGCTGAAAAGAAGCGGAAAACGGAGAGAAATCGGGGTGCGCTTTTCCGCGGCCACGACTGCCGGGCGGTTCTTGCCGCAGCGTTGGGCGCTGCGCATGGGGCCGTTGCTTGGCCGCATCGATGCCGTGCTGTTCACCGCCGACGAGCGCGGCGAGGCGAGCCGCATGTCGGTCATCGCCTTCTCGGTCCGCATCGTCAGCGCCGTCATCGCCTTCGTCAGCCAGGTGCTGATGGCACGCTGGATGGGTTCGTTCGAATATGGCATCTTCGTCCTCGTCTGGGTGACGATGGTCATCGTCGGAAACCTCGCCTGCCTGGGCTTCCACACCTCCGTCATCCGCTACATTCCCGAATACCGCGAGCGCGGCTTGATGGATGAGCTGCGCGGCATCGTGCTGGCCAGCCGGCTGTTCGTGCTGATCGCCTCCACGCTGATTGCCGGGCTCGGCGCGCTCGGCGTCTGGCTGGCAGCACCCTGGATCGAAAACTACTATGTGATCCCGTTCATCCTCGGCGTCATCTGCCTGCCGATGATCGCCATGTCCGACCTTTTGTCGGGACTGGCGCGCGCCAACAGCTGGGCGTTGTTTGCCCTGTCGCCGACCTATCTGGTGCGGCCCATCCTGATCCTGCTGTTCATGGCGCTGATGCTGCTGGCGGGCTACGCCCCTGACGCAAAGACCGCGATCTTCGCCTCGATCGCCGCCACCTACGCCACCACCCTTGGTCAGTTGATCGGTGTCACCCAGCGCATGGAAAGGCAGATCCCGGCAGGGCCGATGAAGGTGCATTTCGCGCAATGGTTCATCGTCTCGCTGCCGATCTTCCTGGTCGAAAGCTTCTTCTTCCTGCTGACCAATGCCGATGTGCTGATGGTCGGCGCCTATATGGACCCCAACGACGTCGCCGTTTATTTCGCCACCGTGAAGACGCTGGCGCTGGTGCATTTCGTCTACTTCGCCGTCAAGGCCGGCGTTGCCCAGCGCTATGCGCAGTTCACCCATGGCGACCCGCAAAGGCTTGCCGCCTTTGCCCGCGAGACGGTGTCGTGGACGTTCTGGCCCTCGCTGTTGATGGCGCTGCTGGTGCTGGTGCTGGGCGAGCCGATGCTGATGCTGTTCGGCCCTGAATTCAGCAGCGGCTATCCGCTGCTGTTTCTGCTCGTCTTCGGCGTCGTGGCGCGGGCCGCCGTCGGCCCCTGCGAAAGCCTGCTGACGATGAGCGGCAACCAGAACATCTGCGCCGCCGTCTATGCCATGACGCTGGCCTTCAACATCGCCCTCAATGTGGTGCTCATCCCGATGTTCGGCCTGTGGGGCGCGGCAATGGCCACCGCCTTTGCCATGATCTTCGAAGCCGGCGCGCTCTCCTTCACGGTGTGGCGCAAGCTCGGCATCGCCATGCTCATCTTCGTGCCTGCGAAAGGAGCCGCGTGATGGCCGCCATCCCGTTGCTTGAGGAAACCAGCGGCGGCACCGCCGGCGCCATGGTGTCGGGCCTTGCCGGGCTGACCCGCGACGCCGATCCCGCCCATATCGAGATCCTCGCCAACAACCGGCCCGAGCGCAAGCTCGCCATCTACCCGGCATCGGCAGGTTTCGACCTGGTGGAGGAGCTGGATTATCTCTGCGCCCGCACGGTCGAGCCCAACGTGTTCTTCAACCCGCGCTTCCTGGCGCCCGCCATGCCGCGGCTGGAGGATCGCGAGGTGCGGCTGGCGGTCATCCGCGACGGCGACGAATACCGCAACCGGCTGCGCCTTCTGGTGCCGTTCTCGGTGGAACGGCCGGTGGTGCCGCTCGGCGTGCCGGTCATGCGCACATGGTCGAGCCCGTTCGGTCCGCTCGGCACGCCGCTGGTCGACCGCGACGACCCGGTCGGCGTCGTCGAGGACTTCTTCTCGATGCTGTCGCGCCCGCACCTCAAGCTGCCGAAAGTGTTCGTCCTGGCCGATGTCCGGCTCGATGGCCCGGTGGCGAGCCTGCTTGCCACCGTGGCCGAGGCGCGCGGCCTGACGCTGATCACCACCGGCCAGAGCCAGCGCCCGGCGCTGGAGAGCGAGCTCGATGGAGACGATTATCTGAAGGCCTCGCTGCGCTCGCACCATTATCGCGAGTTCCGCCGCCTGAAGCGGCGCCTTGGCGACCTTGGCAAGCTTGAGCATGTCGTGGCGCGCGGCCCCGAAGACATCCGCCATGCCATCGAAGGCTTCCTGTCGCTGGAAGCGGCCGGCTGGAAAGGCCGCGAACGCACCGCCATGGCGATCGACCGCTTCCGCGCCGCCTTCGCCCGCGAAGCCGTGCACCGGCTGGCCGAACAGGACATGTGCCGCATCCATTCGCTGACACTCGACGGCCGCACCATCGCCTGCCTGATCGTCTTCGTCGAAGCCGGCGTCGCCTACACCTGGAAAACGGCCTATGACGAGACGCTGGCCAGCTATTCGCCCGGCACGCTGCTGATGATCGAGGTGACCAGGCAGCATCTCGACGATCCCAACATCATGATGACCGATTCCTGCGCGGTGCCCGACCATCCGGTGATGAGCCGGCTATGGGCCGAGCGCAAGCCGATGGGCACCCTGGTGATCGGCCTGGCGCCGGACGCCGACCGCCTCACCCGCCAGGCCGCCTCGCAACTGCACCTCTACCGCGAAACCCGCAACATGGCCCGCCTGCTGCGAAACCGCATGAAGAGCTTGCTGGGGCGGCGGTGAGAAAAGGCAGGGTGCGGTTCTGAAGAATGGCACATCTTCGCTGCAATATTTGAGGGGTGGGTGACCGGGAATTTACTTCGGTTGCCAGCAGGCAAACGCGAATATTGATCTCTGCTTGTAAAAAACGAGATTTCTCGCAGAAATTTCCGGTGAAAGCCGATAAGATCTACTCGCATTCTTGTTCTTAATTCACGATAATCTAGTGATTCGGTAGCGATGAGAGAGAAATGTCGCTGAATCATGAGGCCAACGGCGCCCGGCACATCAGTGCGGAGGACAGCGCCGTTGTCCGAAGGGCCGACGAAGACTTCGAAGAACTGATCCGAAGCATTCGAGCCGCAACGCATCAAGCTTTGCCTCTCTTCGAAGAGGAGCCCGTGACCGGGTTGGCCCAGTCAGACACGCTGGCCGCCTCCCTCGGCTCGACTTCGGCCCGGACGGGCTCGAGCCAGGCCCGCGCCATGCGCGGCTCCTCGCTCTTGTCCAACGATAGGCTGGATCCACGTGCCGATGACGACTTGGCGTGGTCGTTGGTTGATCACGATGCCGACGCTCCCGATACCGACAAATGGGAATTGCAGGAAGAGGTGGCGAAGCTGCAGCGCTTGCAGGATCGCACCTCGAAAGAGCTTGGGCGAAAATCGCGCGAGCTATCGATCGCGAGTAAGACAATCGCCGACCTGGACGTCCAACTCAACAAGGCACGGCAGACCATTGCGCAAGCGGACAGGCATGCCGGCCAGCGGGCAACGCGGTTCCTCGAAGCGAATGTCGAGGTTGAGCGTCTGGGCCGGAACCTGGCGCGCGTGTCGGGGCAACTTCGCGACGAGATCATCGCCAGGCAAGCCGCCGAGCAGGCGCGTGAGGACGTTGCATCGCGGCTCGCCAGCTTGCAACAGGCCGCCATGCTGCTTCGTTCCAAGGTCGCGGATTACCAGCTCCAAAACGAAAGACTGACCGGCAAACTGTCTGCGCAGATGCTGGTGCAGCAGGACCTGCAGGTGCGGCTGTCCACGGTCGAGCATCAGCGCGGCGTTCTCGGCGATTGCGCCGCCACCGCTCAGGTACGGGCCGTCGAACTTGAAAAGAGGTTGCGCTCGCTCCAGCGCAGCGCCGCCGATCAAAGCGTGGTCCGCGCAACGCCGAGCGTGGGACAGCCCGCCGAGGGCGTGGCCGAGCATCGGCGCCAAACCTCGGAAACCGAGATTGCGACGTTGCGCCAGGAGCGCGACGCGGCGCGCCGAGACTATGGCGCGGTGAAGGTTCAACTCGCCGATCTCCGCTTGCGCGACATGACCGACGAGCTCGCGCATGCCCGTTGCCGCGATGAGAACCGCCAGCTTCACCACAGGCTGGAAACGCTGAGACGCCAGGATCCGCCCAGCGGACCGGCAGCGGATGACAATGCCGATCTCGAACGGACATTCGACGAATTGCTGGCGGCTGGCGAGCTTGGCGCGGCCAATGACGGCGATCCCACCGCGACGCGTAAGGCGTCTTGATCGCGTTGGGATTTGCCACCCAAAGCTCGAAGAGTGAAGGTTGGTGCCCCTAGCCGGAATCGAACCAGCACTCCTTGCGGAACTCGATTTTGAGTCGAGCGCGTCTACCAATTCCGCCATAGGGGCTCAGGCCGGGCGGCCTGGATGGCGCGGGACTATACGGTTGGAGGCCTGTTCGTCAACTGGCCAATTCTCCGGCGCTCTCAAGATGCGACCAAACTGCGCCTTTCGATTTCGTGACGGGGCTGCCATTGTGCAGCGCGGAAAATCTTTCTAGACAGGCGGCGCATCAAAGCGCGGCACGTCTGCGGGGACGGATGGCGTGCTCTGGGTCTTTGTTCTGTGCATGCCGTTACACCCCAACCTGCCTGCGCAATGGAACGACACGCATTAGGAGTGCCGATGCTTCGCGGACTTTACGACTGGACCTTGTCGCTGGCGGCCCGCAAATCCGCCGAATGGTGGCTGGCCTTCATCGCTTTCGTCGAAAGCTCGGTGTTCCTGGTGCCGGCCGACGTGCTCTATCTGCCGATGGCGCTGTCGCGGCCGGATCGCGCCTACCGCTATGCGCTGATCGCCACCGTCGCCTCGGTGCTGGGCGGCATCGCCGGTTGGTTCATCGGCCACTACGCCTATGACGCGGTGGCGAGGCCGATCCTCGAATTCTACGGCAAGTACGACGAGTTCGAAGCGCTGCGCGCGGGGGCAGGCGTCGGCTTCATCGTCCTGATGCTGATCACGTCGGGCGCTGCCCACCTGCCGCCGATCAAGGTGGTGACGATCCTGTCCGGCGTCATCGGCGTCAATTTGCTGTTGTTCGTGGTGCTGGCGATCGTGGCCCGCGGTGGCCGTTTCCTGCTGCTCGCCTGGCTGCTGCGCCATTATGGCGAACCGATCCGCGAATTCATCGAAAAGCGCCTCGGCCTCATCGCCGGCGCCGGCGCGGCTGCCCTGATTTTGCTCTATATCCTCGTCAAATACGCGTTCTGAACAGAACCATTGCGAGCCGGACGGACCGATTGAAATGACAGCGACCATGAATGCCGACACCGGACGCCAGCGCACGCTAACCGCCTTGTTCCTCGCCGTTGCCATGGCCGCCACCGTTGGTTCGGCGCTCGGCTTCCAGTATCTCGGCGGCTACATCCCCTGCCACCTCTGCCTCGAACAGCGCACGCCCTACTATATCGGCGTGCCGCTGATGGTGCTGGCGGTGATTGCGTCGATGCTGCACGCACCCAGCTGGCTGACGCGCGGCCTGCTGGCCGTCGGCGGCATCCTGATGCTCTACGGCCTCTATCTCGGCGTCTACCACTCCGGCGTCGAATGGCAGTGGTGGGCCGGCCCGACCGATTGTACCGCAGGCGCCGGGCCGGTCGACACCGGCGGCAAGGGCGTGCTCGACGCGCTCGACAAATTCGTGCCGCCGTCCTGCGACAAAGCCGCATTGCGCATCCTCGGCCTGTCCCTGGCCGGCTGGAACGCCATCGCCAGCCTGATCCTCGCCGCCGTAGCCTTCCGCGGCGCCCTCACCCGCGACTGATTTGGCGCGATGGCGCCGACGCGAGATCGTTCAAGGAATTCGGCAGGCTGAGTCGTATGGAGTGATTCTCGAGAACCGAAGCGGAGCGGACATTTGGTCCGTGAGCATCGGAAGCGCAGACAATCGCTCCAGACGGCCAGCCTCCCGAATTCTCGAACGATCTCAGGGCTCCAGTTCGACATCCCAGTACAGATAATCCATCCAGCTCTCATGCAGATGGTTGGGCGGGAACAGGCGGCCATTGTTGTGCAGATCGTGCACCGTCGGCTGGAAAGGCTTCTGCAGCGGCCACATCTTGGCATGCGCCGGCATCATGCCGCCCTTCCTGAGGTTGCAGGGCGAGCAGGCGGCAACGACATTCTCCCATGTCGTCGCGCCGCCGCGATGGCGGGGGATGACGTGATCGAAGGTCAGATCCTCCGGCGTGCCGCAATACTGGCACTGGAAGCGATCGCGCAGGAAGACGTTGAAGCGGGTGAAGGCCGGGTGCCTGGAGGGCTTCACATAGGCCTTCAGGCTGACCACGCTCGGCAGCTTCATCGAGAAGGTCGGCGAGGAGACGGCATGCTCGTATTCCGCGACGATGTTCACCCGGTCGAGGAACACCGCCTTGATGGCATCCTGCCACGACCAGAGCGACAAGGGGTAATAGCTGAGCGGACGGTAATCCGCATTCAGCACCAGTGCTGGAAGCCCATCCGGAGATACGGCAACCGTCACGTGTTCACCTCCTTGGTTCTAGACCCGAACGGCGCGGATACTGTAAGCCCGACATGACAGGGATGTGAAGCGGATTGTCGCGTGGCCTAAGCGCCAAAAATGCGTGATTTTTATGATTTTTTGCGGATTCAGGCCGGCGGCGCGGCGTCTCGCCCTCTGATTTCACGATAATAGGACCAGAAAAGCCGCGATGCGACACCTCGCCACGGGCTCCATGATTCGGCCAATGCGATCAGGGTTTTCTCCGGCGGACGCGGCTCGATGCCGAGCGCGTGGCCGACCGCGCTCTGCAGCGCGACGTCGCGCGCGGGGAAGATGTCGGGATGCCCAGCGGCGAATAAGAGATACACTTCCGCCGTCCACGGGCCGATGCCGGACACCGCCGTCATCGTCGTGATCGCCTCCTGGGCATCGAGCGAACAGAGGTGATGAAGGTCGAGGCCGTCGGCCACCGCCTGGGCAATTGCGATCAGGCCGCGCTGCTTGGGCCGCGACAGGCCGGCCTCGCGAAACATGTCCTCGCCGGCGGCCAGGATCGCTTGCGGCGTCAGCGGATCGACGAGTTTGGTCAGCCGGCCGAAGATCGCATCGGCACTGGCGCGGGACACTTGCTGCGAGACGACGATCGACGCCAGGCTTCGAAACCCCGGCTCGGACAGCCGCAGCGGCACCTCGCCGGCCATGCCGCGCACCTTTTCCAGGCGCGGGTCGATCACGCAAAGCGCATCGAGCCCCCGGGCAATGTCGTCTGATGTCACGATACGGCGCATGCTTTCTTGTTCCTCGACCGTCGACAGGGTAGCAATTGGCGGAGCGCCGCAAAACATGATTGCCGCCTGAGAGATGACACTCCTGACATTCCGCTTCGCGCCCAGCCCCAACGGCGACCTGCATCTCGGCCACGCCTATTCGGCGCTGCTCAACCAGAAGCTGGCGGCACAGGCGCACGGCCGCCTGCTGCTGCGCATCGAGGATATCGACACGACGCGCTGCACGCCGCTATTCGAGGCAGGCGTGCTTGCCGACCTGAAATGGCTGGGGCTTGGCTGGGAAGAGCCGGTGCGCCGCCAGTCCGAGCATTTCGCCGAATACCAGGCGGTGCTCGAGCGGTTGATCGCGGACGAACTCGTCTACCCCGCCTTCATGAGCCGTGGCGAGATCCGCGCCTTCATCACCGACAGCGAAAAGCGTGGGCGCGACTGGCCGCGCGATCCCGATGGCGTGCCGCTCTACCCCGCCACCGACAAGGCGCTGCCGCTGAAGGAACGCCAGCGGCGGATCGCCGAGAATGCACCCTTCGCCTGGCGGCTGGATGTCGATGCCGCCACGGCGCGTGTCGGCAAGGACCTTTCATGGACGGAGTATTCTGACGAGACGCTTTCCGCGACGCGCTCCGTCGAAGCCCGCCCGCGGGACTGGGGCGACGTGATCTTGGCGCGCCGAGACATTCCGACCAGTTACCACCTCGCCGTCGTCATGGACGATGCGCTGCAAGGCGTCAGCCACGTCGTGCGCGGCCAGGATCTGTTTTCCGCCACTGGCGTGCAGCGCCTGCTGCAGCAACTCCTCGGACTGCCGCAACCGGCCTATTTCCATCATCGCCTCATCCTCGGACCAGACGGACGAAAACTGTCGAAGAGCCTCCGTGACACCGGTCTTGCCGCATTGCGCCATGCCGGCGCATCGCCTGACGACATCAGGCGGACGGTCGGGCTTTTGAGCGCGGCGCGGCCAAGGTAACGCATGTCGAACTTGACGCCCGTTGAATTCCGGTGATGCATGGATCAACGGTTTCGTTTTGCGCGCCGGGTTGAAGCGCAGTAGAGCAGCGCCACGGTCAACTCCCTCCAGCGCGGCGGTCTCCGGAACATGCACAGCATCAAGCGGTTCATCCCCGCCACCTTCGTCGTCCTGTGGGCGACCGGCTTTATCGGCGCGCGCTACGCCATGCCGTGGGCGGAACCGTTCACATTCCTCGCCGCGCGTTTCGTCATCGCCGCCATCCTGCTGGCCGTCCTGATGCTTGTGCTGGGCTCGAAAAGAGCCACCCGCGAGGAGGCGCTGCATGCCACCGGCGCCGGCATCCTGATGCATGGCGTCTATCTCGGCGCCGTCTTCTGGGCCATCCACAGGGGCATGCCGGCCGGATTTTCGGCCCTCATCGTCGGCCTGCAGCCGCTGATCACGGCGGTGCTTGCCGGTAAGTTTCTCGGCGAGGCGATCCTGCCGCGCCACTGGCTTGGCCTTGGTATCGGCCTCATCGGCATCGTCATCGTGCTGTGGCCGAAGCTCGGCGCGCTGGGCGGCGGCGTAACAGTTGCGACATTGACCGCCTCGCTGGTCTCGGTACTCGGCATGAGCGCCGGCACCATCTGGCAGAAGCGCTTCGCCTCCGGCGGCGACCTGGTCGCGGCGACCATGTGGCAATATGTCGGCGGCGGTTCGCTGATGCTCCTCGCCTCGCTCGCTTTCGAAACCCACACGATCATCATCAATGGCGAGCTGATCTTCGCCATGGCCTGGCTGGTGCTGGTGCTGTCGCTGGGCGCCATCTTCCTGCTGATGGTGATGATCCGCGACGGCGAGATGTCGAAAGTGGCGTCGCTGTTCTACCTGGTGCCGGCGGTGACGGCGGTCATCGCCTGGGCACTCTTCGACGAACAGCTCAACGCGCTGCAGATCGTCGGCATGGCGATCACGACCTTCGGCGTTGGCCTGGCAACGGCTCGGCAGGCCAAGGGAAGAACTGTGGAATTGAGGAATTGAGGAATTGAGGAATTGAGGAATTGAGGAAGAAGCACAGACAGCGCCGGATATGACCCGCTCTTTCTCCAATTCTTCAGTTCTTCAATTCCTCAATTCGACCTGTCATCCCACCCGCGCACGCGCCTCCAGATAGCGACTGATCGCGGCGTTGAGCTCGCCGCCGAGGATGAAGATCGCCGAGACCATGTAGAGGAAGACCACGGCGATCATGATCGAGGCCAGGCCGGCATAGGTCGTCACATAGGACGAGAAGTGGTCGAGATAGGTGGCGAAGATGGTCGAGCCGATAAGCCATGCCGCCAGCGTGAAGACGATGCCCGGCACCAGCGAGACGAAGCGGCGCTTGCCCGCCGGCAGCCAGAAATGCACGGCAAACAATCCGCCGACGATGACCGCCGAAGCGATGACGTAACGCCACAGTGTGATGGTGCCCATATAGGGCTTGATCCAGTCGATATGGGCTTCGGCGAGCCGCGCCAGCAGCGGCGCGAACACCAGGAGCACGCTGATCGCCAGGAAACCGGCCGTGGCGATGAGAACGAAGATGATGCTCTGCACCCGGCGGTAGATGATGCCGCGCGTTTCCGAAACGCGATAGGCTCGGTTGAGCGACGTGCGCAGCGCCTCGATGCCGTTCGACGCAAAATAGGCCGCAAGCACCACACCATAGGTCAAAAGGTCGGTGCGCCTGACGGTCAGCACATTGAGCACTTCGCGCGCGATCGGCTTGGCGATCTGTTCGGGCCAGGTGTCGAAGACCAGATGCACGGCCGTGTCGGAGAACGCCTGCGCGCCCAGGAAGCTCGCCAGCGTCGTCGCGAAGATCAGGAACGGGAACAGCGCCATCAGCGATGTGATCGCCAGATGGCTGGCCATGGCCCAGCCGTCATCGGTGTTGAAATGGCCAAGCGCGTCGTAGAGAACCCGCTTGAGGGCTACGATCTTCCGCAACAAGAACCGCGCCCTCCAATTGTCTCCACGCCGGGAATATGGGAAGGGATTGCGGCAAATGGCAACCCTTGGCGAAACCACGAACAGTCCGGCGCAGAAGGTGCGCTCGATTATCATCACCGGTGCGTCTTCGGGAATAGGCGCGTACTGCGCCCGCGCGTTGAAGGCGGAAGGCTGGCGGGTGTTCGCAACGGCGCGCAAGCCGCAGGACATCGCCGCGCTCGAAGCCGACGGCATCGAGGCCTTCTATCTCGATTATTGCGAGCCGGACTCCATCGCCGCGCTGGTGACGGCGGTGCTCGACCGCACCGGCGGCCGGCTCGACGCCCTGTTCAACAACGGCGCCTATGCGCAGCCGGGCGCCGTCGAGGATCTGCCCGTTGCGGCGCTCAAGCAGCAGTTCGAGGCGAATTTCTTCGGCTGGCATGATTTGACCCGCCGACTGGTGCCGGTGATGCGCCGCCAGGGTCACGGCCGCATCGTCCACTGCTCGTCGATCCTTGGCCTGGTGCCGGTGCGCTTTCGCGGCGCCTATTCGGCGTCGAAGCACGCACTGGAGGCCTTGATGCTCTGCCAGCGCCAGGAACTGGCCGGCAGCGGCGTCCACGTTTCGCTGATCGAGCCGGGGCCGGTGAAGTCGAAGATCGCCAGCAATGGCCTCATTTGGTTTCTCAGCAGCATCGACCACGAAAATTCTGTGCACCGCGTGGACTATGCGGCGCAACTCGAGCGGTTGCGGGCCGGCGGCAGCCAATCGGCCTTGAAGCCAGGGCCGGAAGTCGTTCATGCGGCGCTGCGCCATGCACTTCTGTCGCGGCGCCCGCGCCCGCACTATGTGGTAACAGTGCCGGCCAGGATCGGTGCGGTGCTCAAACGCATCCTGCCGGCATCGATGCTCTACCGCCTGATGGCCAAACGCGCCTGAACGCCAAACAACTGGAACGCAACAATGGCAACCGTCTTCAACATTCTCGCCATTCTGGTCATGGTCGCCGTTGCGGTCGTGCTTGTTCGTGGCCTCATCAACATGATGCGCGGCGGTTCCGGCGTCACCTCGAACAAGCTGATGCAGGCACGCGTCATGCTGCAGGCCGTGGCGCTGGTGCTGATCTTGCTGGCGGTGTATTTCACCCGCAAGTGAGGATATCGGCAGCCGGGAGGCTACGTGGTCAAGCTCAACAAGATCTACACCCGCACCGGCGATGATGGCACCACGGGTCTCGGCACCGGCGAAAGGCGGCTGAAATCCGACCTGCGGGTAGACGCCTACGGCACGGTCGACGAGGCCAATGCCTGCATCGGCATCGCCCGGGTCCACACGGCCGCGACCCATCCCGCGATCGATGACATGCTTTCCCGCATCCAGAACGATCTGTTCGATCTCGGCGCCGATCTCGCCGTGCCCGACGACGGCAAGCCGCTCGGCTACGAGCCGCTTCGCATCGTCGCCGTGCAGACCGACCGGGTCGAAAAGGACATCGACCTTCTCAACAAGGAGCTTCAGCCGCTCAAATCCTTCGTGCTCAATGGCGGCACGCCGGCAGCGGCGGCACTTCACCTTGCCCGCACCGTGGCGCGGCGGGCCGAAAGGCTGATCGTGGCCCTTGCCCAGGACCCGAACGAGCACGTCAACCGCGACGGTCTGAAATACATCAACCGCGTCTCGGATTTCCTGTTTGTCGCCGCCCGGGCGGTCAATGACAACGGAAACGCCGACGTGCTATGGGTTCCCGGCAAGAACCGCTGATTGTCGAAAGCGGAAGAGGGCCTGGGGCAATGTTCATCCCGCTTTACGACACCAACAGGCTGCGGCACATCAGGCTGCAATATGTGACCATCGGGCTGATCGTGGTCAATGCCCTGGTCTACCTTGTCACCGCGCTCGGCGGCGAGAGTTTCTCCAATGCCGCCGTCCTTGGTCTCGGCTTCATCCCGTCGGTCGTCCATGACACCGCCGAGCTCGATCCCCGTTTCATCGTCATCCCCGAAAGCCTGAGCTACCTCACCTATTCGTTCCTGCATGCAGACATCTTCCACCTCGGCGGCAACATGCTGTTCCTGTGGGTGTTCGGCGACAATGTCGAGGATGCGCTCGGCCACATCCGCTACCTCATCTTCTATCTGTTGTGCGCCATTGCCGGCGCCGCTTTCCAGGGCCTCGTCGCCTGGGATTCGCAAGTGCCGCTGATCGGTGCATCCGGCGCCATCGCCGGGGTGGTCGTCGCCTATCTGATCCTTTATCCCAGGGTGAAGGTCTGGGTGCTGGCCTTTGCCCGCATCCCGCTGCGGATTCCGGCCTTCATCCCGCTCATCCTGTGGGTGCTGTTCCAGGTGGTGATGTTTGCCGCCGGTGGCGAGGATCAGATCTCCTGGGCCTGCCATATCGGCGGCATCATCGCCGGAGCTGTTCTTGTGCTCGTCTTGCGCAGCCGCGGCGTGCCGCTGTTTGCCGGCGCCGACGAGGACGTCGCGCCCACCGCTCCCGACCAACCGCCGGTTGCCACGGAACCGCTGATCCCCGACCCGCCCGCCGCGACACCGCGCTGGGGGCGAGGAAACGCTTCCAGTTCGGACTGAACCGATTTGAGCGGCTTGCAGCGTATTGACGTGCAGGGTTGCCGCAACTACGGAAACGTCACCGCCGCAACCTAAGGCGGGCAAAGACCAGAATTTCCATCCGAAATGTCGGCTTTCGACAACTCAGAACGGGCGCAGGCTGTTATAGCGCGCCCAACTAGCGTGAAGAGGTGACAGGCAAATGAAGATCCTTGTGCCCGTGAAGCGGGTTGTGGATGCGAACGTCAAAGTTCGCGTGAAGGCTGACGGTTCGGCGGTGGAGCTCGCCAACGTCAAGATGGCGATGAACCCGTTCGACGAAATCGCGGTGGAAGAAGCAATCCGGCTGAAGGAAGCCGGCAAGGCGGAAGAAATCATCGTCGTCTCGATCGGCCCGCAGCAGGCGCAGGAAACCCTGCGCACCGCACTCGCCATGGGCGCCGACCGCGCCATCCTGGTCAAGACCGATGAACAAACCGAGCCGCTCGGCGTCGCCAAGGTGCTGAAGGGCGTCGTCGACGCCGAGCAGCCCGGCCTCGTCATTCTCGGCAAGCAGGCGATCGACGACGACTCGAACCAGACCGGCCAGATGCTGGCGGCACTGCTTGGCTGGGCGCAGGGCACCTTCGCTTCCAAGATCGTGCTCGACGGCGACAAGGCCAAGGTGACGCGCGAAGTCGATGGCGGCCTGCAGACCTTGGAACTGAAGATGCCGGTGATCGTGACTGCCGACCTTCGCCTCAACCAGCCGCGCTATGCCTCCTTGCCCAACATCATGAAGGCCAAGAAGAAGCAGCTCGACGAAAAGACCCCGGCCGACTACGGCGCCGACGTCAAGCCGCGGTTGAAGGTCATCAAGACCGAGGAGCCGAGTGGCCGCAAGGCAGGCGTCAAGGTCAAGAGCGTCGCTGAGCTGGTCGACAAGCTCAAGAACGAAGCCGGCGTGCTGTAAGCGATCGGGAAAGGAACAAGAAAAATGGCTATTCTCCTCATCGCAGAACACGACAACGCAACGCTTTCCGACCAGACCGCCAAGGCGCTGTCGGCGGCGCTGCAGATCGGCTCGGACGTGCATGTGCTGGTTGCCGGCAAGGGCGCCAAGCCGGCAGCGGACGCTGCCGCCAAACTCAAGGGCGTGAGCAAGGTGCTGTTGGCCGAGGCCGACGAGCTTGCCGAGCGCCTGGCCGAACCGACGGCAGCGCTCATTGTGTCGCTGGCGGGCGCTTATGACACCATCATCGCGCCGGCGACCTCGTCGGGCAAGAATGTCGCGCCGCGCGTGGCAGCGTTGCTCGACGTCGCGCAGGTGTCCGAGATCATCGAAGTCGTATCGCCCGACACCTTCAAGCGGCCGATCTATGCCGGCAACGCCATCCAGACGGTGCAGTCGAGCGACGCCAAGAAGGTGATCACGGTGCGCACCGCCTCCTTCCAGGCAGCCCCCGAGGGCGGCTCGGCGGCGGTCGAGGCTGTCAAGGCCGCGGCCAATCCCGGCCTGTCCACCTTCGTCGAGAACAAGCTCTCCGAGACCGACCGTCCGGAGCTGACCTCGGCCAAGATCATCATCTCGGGTGGTCGTGCGCTGGGTTCGGCGGAGAAGTTCCAGGAGGTCATCCTGCCGGTCGCCGACAAGCTCGGTGCCGCCGTCGGCGCTTCCCGCGCAGCGGTCGACGCCGGCTACGCGCCGAACGACTGGCAGGTCGGCCAGACCGGCAAGGTCGTCGCCCCCGATCTCTACATCGCGGTCGGCATCTCCGGCGCTATCCAGCACCTCGCCGGCATGAAGGATTCGAAGGTCATCGTCGCCATCAACAAGGACGAGGAGGCGCCGATTTTCCAGGTTGCCGACTACGGCCTCGTCGGGGACCTGTTCGTCATTCTGCCGGAGCTGCAAAAGGCGCTTTGACGCTTTCTGCCAAAGCGTATTAAATGGTGAGGGTGGGGTAGACGAAGTCGCCCCGCCCTTTTAGTGTGCACCGCACAAAAAGCAGGCCGCAAAGGCCTTTTGACGGGATCGGTGTAATGAGCAAGATCGAGACGATCGGCATCATCGGCGCGGGCCAGATGGGCGGCGGCATCGCCCATGTCTCCGCGCTTTCGGGCTACAAGGTGCTGATCTACGATATATCGCCCGACCGCATCGAGAAGGGCATCGCCACAATCAGCGGCAACATGGCCCGCCAGGTGGGGTCCGGCAAGCTCGACGAAAAGGTTCGCAACGACGCGATGGGCCGCATTTCGGCCGCTCCGGCGATGGCCGATCTTGCCGGCGCCGATCTGGTCATCGAGGCGGCGACCGAGGACGAGACGGTCAAGCGCAAGATCTACGCCCAACTCTGTCCGCAGCTCAATCCCGAAGCCATCCTGGCGACCAACACCTCGTCGATCTCGATCACGCGGCTTGCCGCGCAGACCGACCGGCCGGAGCGGTTCATCGGCATACATTTCATGAATCCGGTGCCGCTGATGAAGCTGGTCGAACTGGTGCGCGGCATCGCCACCGAGGACCAGACCTTCGAGGCCGCCAAGACCTATGTGAAGCAGCTCGACAAGACGATCACGGTCTCGGAGGATTTTCCGGCCTTCATCGTCAACCGCATCCTGCTGCCGATGATCAACGAGGCGATCTACACGCTCTATGAGGGGGTCGGCTCGGTCGATGCCATCGACACCGCCATGCGGCTCGGCGCCAACCATCCGATGGGGCCGCTGCAGCTGGCTGACTTCATCGGGCTCGATACATGCCTGTCCATCATGCAGGTGCTGCATGACGGCCTGTCGGACTCCAAGTACCGACCTTGCCCGCTGCTGGTGAAATATGTCGAGGCCGGCTGGCTCGGCCGCAAGACCGGGCGCGGCTTCTACGACTATCGTGGCGAGCATCCCGTTCCGACGCGCTGAGCGGATCGTCGGCCAGGGACAAGCCTTTCGGATCAGCCGTGACAGGCTCGATCAGGAGGCCGCGGCCAACGGCTCTGTCGGGCCATCCACGATCTGGGCGTCGGGCGCCACGGAGACGCAGCCACGGCCCGCCGCCTTGGCCGCATAGCAGGCCGCATCGGCCCGCGCGATGATCTCGTCGACTTCACCGCAATTGGCATTGATCGCAGCCAACCCGATGCTGGCGCCGATCACGTGAGAACGGCCGTCCCAGGAGAAGTCCAGCCCGCCGATCGCATCGATGATGGAGCGCGCCGCGATCTTGGCGCCGGCTGCTGAACCCGATTTCAGAATGACCGCGAATTCGTCGCCGCCGAGGCGAGCGACGATATCGTCTGGACCAAGCACGCCGCGAATCGCCACGGCAACCCGCTTCAGCAGCGCGTCTCCCGCCGCGTGGCCGCCCGTGTCGTTGACCAGTTTGAAGTGGTCGAGATCGATGAACATGAACTGATGTCCGCTGGCTCCGACCGACTCTGTCGTGTCGCCGGTCGACTTCCTCGTGTCGGCGGTGCCGTCCTTGCGGGCCTGACCGACCAGTTCCTCCATGGCGCGGATGAAGCTGGAGCGATTGGCAAGGCCGGTCAGCGCGTCGTGTGCCGCGGCGTGCGCCAGTTGGCGCTGCAGCGCGCGCGCATCGGAAAAGTCCTGGAAGACGATGACCAGCCCGCAGAATTCGTTCCGTTCGTTGATGATCGGCGACACGACCTGGCGGATGCTGCAGCGCGTGTCGTCGCGCCGGATCAGGACGGCGCGGCTGTTCTGGTCGGCGGGCGCATGAACGCCAATCGCGGGCCGGGTGACGCCGATCCTGTGCCCCGTCTCCTCGTCGACCGCCCAGTAGACATGGCCAAGCATCTTGCCGAGAGCCTCGCCGCCGGCAATCCCGGTCAGCTTTTCGGCGACCGGGTTCATGAAGGTGACGCGGTTTGCGGCATCGGTGCAGATGACGGCATCGCCGATCGATTGCAGCGTCACCCTCAGCCGCTCCTTTTCATCGGCAAGCATTGCCGCCGACACAGTGAGGCGCTCTTCGGCCTCCTTGCGACGGGTGATGTCGGTCAGGCTGCCAATGGCCCTGATCAGCCGTCCATCCTCGTCGCGTTCGATAGCCTTGCCGCGGTCGAGTATCCACATCCAGTGGCCATCCTTGTGGCGCATCCTGAACTCGGCCTCAAAGAACGGTGTCTTGCCCTCGAGATGAGCGCGATCCGCTTCGGCGACAGTCTCGCGATCGTCGGGATGGATCATCGTCAGCCAGCGGTCGGTGTCGCCATCGAGCTCACCATCCGCATAGCCCAGCATCTTGACCCAGGTCGAGGAATAGGTCGTGCCGCCCTTGCGCATATCGAGGTCCCAGACCCCTTGGCCGGCGCCGGCCAGGGCGAAATTCCAACGCGTTTCCGCCTCGGCAATGCGCGCCTCGGCCTGCTTGCGAGCGTCGATGTTCTCGATTTGCGAGACGAGATAGAGCGGGCGGCCGCCGGTCTCATCGCGAATGACCGAACCGGAGAGATGGGCCCAAACGGGCGTTCCGTCCTTCCTGAGATAGCGCTTCTCGAAGTGGAAGGAATTGACCGTGCCCGCCTTCAGATCGTCCATCGTCTCCCGCCCGATCTGCAGATCGTCGGGATGCGTGATCTGGAAGAAAGTCAGCGCCTCGATCTCTTCGCTTGTGTAGCCAAGCATGGCGGCGAAGGCCGGATTGGTCTGGCGGATGCGACCGTCGAGACCGACAACCACGATGCCGATCGCCGAATCCTCCATGGCGCGGCGGAAGCGCAGCTCGCTCTCGGCGATCTGCTGGCGATGCCTGCTGATCCTGCGGATGGACAGGGCGGCGAGGAACAGCGCGCCCACCGCCAGCGCCACCGCGATCTGCAGGCAGAGCTTCAGCGCTTCGGTGCCGAGGTCCAGGCGCGAAAGCAGGATCGAGGTCGCCAGCACGCCCAGGCCGGCGACGAGCAACGCCAACCCTGCATGCCCAAGAGATTCTCGGCTGGTCAATCCTCGCCACATCACGATACGTGCCACCCCCGTGCGCAAACGCATGTTCTCGCATCAACCTTGGCGGATCGATTTTAAGGAAAGGTTGCGTCCGGCATGCCGGCGTGGTCGCTAACCGGCAAACAATTGCCGGCATGATTAAGGATCGGTGCACGGGTCCGCGATCGTTACGAAACGCTACCAGCGTATGAAAAACCGTCCGCCGAGCGCACCGAGCAATGCGAGCGCTGCAATGGCTATCGTGTACCAGGGGGCGACGAAAAGCGGCGAGTCGTCGAAGCAGTGCGCGGCATAGAAGGTTGCCGCCAGCCCGCCGGCGAGCAGGCCCGCCACCGCACCGGCAAGCACCGGCCGTGTCGGCGCGCCATAGCGCAGCATCCACAGGAAGATGGCAAGCGGGCCAATACCGATCAGCGGGATGAAGCCCATGCAGAGCATCATGTTGTTGCCGACCATCCGTGTACCCCACAGCGCCTCCGGCATCATGAAAAGCTCCAGAAGCACCGCCACGGCTACCAGCACGGGCGCCGCGGCCATCCAGGCCATTGCCCGGCCCGTCGAGGCACCCGGTGTCGACAAGGCGCGGATCAGGGCGAAGGCGCTGACGGCAAGCACGATGGTGAAGACGAATTTGGAGAGGAAGCGCATCGTGTGCGCGGCCGCCATGAAGTCTGGGCGCGGGCCGATGGTCAGCAGGAAAACGATGGCCGCGATCACCGCCCCCGCACCGGCGGCCAGCCACCAGGCCGATTGCAGCGGCATCGCCTTGCTGCTTGCATCGGCGTCCAGCGCCCTGATGAGATCGTCCGTCCTCATGTCATTCCCGCCCGAACCGCCCCTGCCCGAATCGCTTGGCTATCGCGGCAAGTCCGCGATGCAGCGACACACGCACCGCCGTCTCGCTGATGCCGAACTTCGCCGCCGTCTCACCGATGGACCGCCCTTCCACCGACACGGCCGAGACCACGGAGCGCAGTGCCGGCGACAGGCTGTCCAATGCCCGGTTGATGTCTCGCTCGCTGACGGTCTCGGTTTCCGGCTCGGCGAACGTCTCGGCGATATCGTCGACATCGATCTCGATGCGCCGTCCGCGCCGCCGGAACGCATCGATCAGCTTGAAGCGGGCGATCGCGTAGATCCACGGCAACACCGGCGCATCCTGGCGCCAAGTATGTCGTTTTACATGAATGGCCAGCAAGGTTTCCTGCACGACATCCTCGGGATCGACCCCGCCCTGCACGATCTTGCGCCTGGCAAAACCGCGAACCAGCGCGGCAATCCGGTGCAGAAAGTCGGCGTAAGCCCTTTCATCTCCCGCGATGGCGGCCCGCATCAGCCGGGAAAGTTCGGCCTCGTCCTTGCCGCTCACAAGAGTTCACTCCCCCGAATTTCGCGTCTCGGCGCTGATTTGTTACGTGGCCGGCGAAATAATGTCCAAGCCAAACTGCCGGCAAATCACGAAAGTTTGCTGCACACTGCGCGCCGATCGCCAGTGCGATATTGCCCCGCGCTCTTGTTCTTGAACTCAAGGCTTGGCGCCGAACATGGCATCCCGGAAAGACCTGAAGCCCTTTCGAACGGTCAGCTTCATTCGTCTGCGACGGTACTTGTTTCTCAGGCGGCCCAAGATCTGGAGATGTGTCTCATCGATATCCGGAGTGGATAGGGGATCGTTAGCATATGGCAGCTGTGCCAAGGCATCTGCATGCATGTTGGCGTAAGGCAACGAATCATATCTGTCGAAGGGTGTGGGAGGGTCGTTCAATACAGTGGGATTGGTGTTGATCTCGAAAACCTGGATGCGACCATCGACAATGGTGTAGTCGATCCTGCCATATGAGATCCCCGCCTTCTCGAAAATCGGCATCAGCTCTACCGCATGCGGATTGTCGCGCACAAAGGCGGTATGCTCGACCCGATGTTGCCCCGACATACCGCCTCCCTGTACCTTTATGAACCACTCCTTGCTGGCGAAGCAGTGTTGCGCATAACTGCGCTCGCCGATCCGATATGCCGAGTATTTTCGGTAGCTGCCATCGGCACCAGCCTTTGCTCCAAACTCCACCACCATGGGGCGAACAAAATTCATCGTACCCAGGTTCGAGAGCGCCTCGCCGAGTTCCGCCGGCGATTGCAACAGCGGCGGCACTTTATAAGCGGCGCCCGTCTCGTCACGCAGAAAGACAGGAAAACGCATTCCCGCCGGCAGAATTTCGGGTCTGTATACATTGAAATCATTGATGCCGTCCGCGAACAGCATACGCAATAGATCGAAACGCTGAAGGCTTTTTCGCGGATGGTTGAGTTGAAACAGATCAGGCTGCTGCGACTTCATTCGCTGGCTGAGATTGGAGCATGCTTCAATCTCTGCTTCGCTCAGTCGGTCCAAATCCGTCCAAAGAACGGTGCCTCTGGAAATCTCAAGCAGATGCGCCCGTTCGTCATAGGGGACAAAGCGCACAGAATCCTGCAAATCAGTTCGAAAATAGAGTAGCAGGCTTGCCAGGGTATAGGCATGCAAGCGATGGCAAACATAGAAGATCATGAGACAACCCGCCCCTACTCATGCACCCATCAACAGCTGGTATCAGAAAATTATCGATTCGATATCGCAATTACGAGCGGCCTTTCGACGATGAAGATGATCGTATTTCAACAACTTGTGGCAGACGACGTTCCGGGCATGGCCGCGATGGAGGCCGCAGCCTGGGGACGACTCGGTGCCAGCGAAAAAACAATTCACCACCGGCTTTCGCTCGGGCATACAATGATCCTGGCCATGGTTGAGAACCTTGTTGCAGGCGCGATCTGCTTCGTGGAAACCAGCCAAGATCCGCACGATACGGGAAGGTTCCCCAAGACCTTCTCCGCCTACTCTTCGCTTGTCAGGAGCCAACCTGCACGGTCACTCTACGTTTACAATCTTGGTGTGCGACCCGAATTCCGCGGCACCGACATGGCACGCCGCCTGTTGTCGCAAATGTCTGACTATGGCCGGCAGGTCGGTGCGCGTTGGTTGGTCGGCGACGGACGTTGCCCGTCCTACGCAGGAGCACAGGACGAGTTGCCCGACAAGGTTCGGCCGGATCCGGAATTTCGTCGGACCATCGACGATTGGCACCGGACCGGTGTCATGCCTTCGGTGGAATCAATAACGAGGGATCCGCTACTGCGGTTCTATAACCGTGTTCTCCGGTGCGAATTTCTACATCTCGCGTCCGATTTTCTACCTGAAGACATGAGTTCCGGCGGATTTCGCGTTATCTTTGCTGTCGATCTTGCCCGATGACAGATCAAGCTGATCTATTTGACCCCATTGCCCATGGCAGCGATGCGTTTCCCGAATTCGCCCGTCGTCGGAGTTCAGGAGGCGCCAGTTGGGGCAAACCTCCTTATCCCGAGGTCGGTGAAGCCTTCTACGTGTTCAGCCATGCGCTTGTTTCCCAGGCCTTGAAACACCCGCTGTTGCTGCAGGCACCGCCGGGCGCCTATCAGGAGGTCAGGCAAAAGATCAGCGCCAATCCGGCCCTGGACCTGTTGACCCGTTCCATGCTGCTGTCCGACCCGCCGCGGCACATGCGCCTGCGCCGCCCATTGGCTGGTTCGCTAAGCTTTTCCTCCAGCAATGGGCTGTTCGACCGGCTTGCGGCCAAAGCGTCGGAACTTACGCAGGCAGCTGTACAAAAACCGGAGTTCGACGCGGTTCGTGATATAGGCCTGCCGCTATCGTTTTCAGGCCTGGAACAGATCCTTGGTATCGACATGGACGATCCCTGGCGGATTGGCGCCGACGCACAGCTTATGGCCAACGCCCTTGAAATAAGGGCCGGAGGCGTAGACGAAGACGAAGACGATGCCTGCCGCCGGTTGGAGGCATGGGTATCCAGCGTGATAGAACACGGTGCTGTGCGCCCAAACGGTATTTCAGCTCAGATGCTTGCCGAAGTCGAGGCTGGCCGCTGGCTGAAAGACGATGCCATTGCAAACATCGTATTCCTGCTCTTTGCCGGGCAGGCGACAGTCGTCGATACCTTCGGCAATGCGCTGGTCGCGCTTGCACGCTTCCCTGAACAGCTTTCGCTGCTTGCAGATGGGAAAGTCAGTTGGTTTTCAGCAGCCGAAGAGCTGCTCCGTTTTTGCGCTCCGGTTCACTATGCCGGAGCGCGTATCGCCGCGGAAGATTTGCAGTTTGGTGGCGCAACCATAAAAGCCGGGCAGGCCGTTGTACCCGTGCTGGCGAGCGCCAATCGAGACATTTCTGTTTTTCCGGCGGGCGACCGGTTGGATTTGGGTTCCGGCATTTCGTCGGCCCTTGCCTTTGGCACCGGACTGCATGCCTGTCTGGGTCAACACGTCGCCCGGTTAGAAATGGCTGTACTGCTGGAGGCCTTGTTCACGCAGGCCAAAGGCTGGTGCTTGGATCTTCCCAGGGTCGTCAGGCGGCATTCGGTGCTTTTCCACGGTTTGCAAGCCGCCCCATTCATCCGGTCGGCCGATCAAACATCGGGTTGAATTCGGCACGCCATTCGCGTCACTTCATCACTTGGAATTGTGAGCCCGACATCAAGCGTTTGTGCTTCAGCGGCCGATTGAAGCAGATCACCAATGTTGACTAAGGCTGTCAGGTATCGGTAGGTGAGCCGGTGCCAACCGAACTTTAGGACAATGACATGAAATACGCTCTTTCCACTCTCGCCGGCGCCACCGCGCTGGCAATCATGCTGATCGCCAGCCCGTCGATGGCGGAAGATGATGGCATCATTGTCTACAACGCCCAGCACGAAAGCCTGACCAAGGCGTGGGCCGAAGGCTTCACCAAGGAGACCGGCATCAAGGTCACCGTGCGCAATGGCGGCGACAGCGACTTCTCCAACCAGATCGTCGCTGAGGGCACTGCTTCGCCGGCCGACGTGTTCCTGACGGAAAACTCGCCGGCCATGGTGCTGGTCGAGACGGCCGGCCTGTTCGCGCCGGTCGACGCCGACACGTTGGCACAGGTTCCCCAGGACTATCAGCCGGCCAGCGGCAAATGGGTCGGCGTCGCAGCGCGCAGCACGGTCTTTGCCTATAACAAGACCAAGCTGACCGCCGACCAGTTGCCCAAGTCGATGCTCGACCTCGCCGATCCGAGCTGGAAGGGCCGTTGGGCCGCCTCCCCGTCAGGCGCCGATTTCCAGGCCATCGTCAGTGCCCTGCTCCAGCTCAAGGGCGAAGCCGCTACCGCCGACTGGCTGAAGGCGATGAAAACCAACTTCACCGCCTATAAGGGCAACAGCACGGTGATGAAGGCGGTCAATGCCGGCGAGATCGAAGGCGGCGTCATCTATCACTATTACTACTTCGGCGATCAGGCCAAGACCGGCGAAAACAGCAAGAATGTCGAGCTGCACTATTTCAAGAACCAGGATCCGGGCGCGTTCGTCTCGATCTCCGGCGGCGGTGTGCTGGCCTCGAGCAAGCATCCGAAGGAAGCCCAGGCCTTCCTGAAATGGCTGACCGGCAAGGGCGGCCAGGACGTGCTGAAGACCGGCGATTCCTTCGAATACGCGGTCGGCAAGGGTGCGGAGTCCAACCCGAAGCTGGTGCCGCTCGTCGATCTGCAGGCACCAAAGGTCGACGCCACGACGCTGAACTCCAAGAAGGTCACCGACCTGATGACGGCAGCCGGCTTGCTTTAGTTGCCATTCGTCCTAAAAGGACACCCGACCACGCTCCCGCGGGAATTCGCCTTCCGCGGGAGTGATTTTGTTTTTCGAGATGGCATTCGTCGATGACGACACGCTGTGTTCCCGACCGTGATCGCGGTCCTTCAATTGCTGCCGCTGGACGGCAGCGGCACGGCGTCTGACCTGATGCAGTCCGCGGTCGATCTCGCGCGTTCGGGCCTGCCTTCGGGCACAGGCCGAAGGGCCCGGCGACGCGCACCGCTTTGGCTGGTCCTCGCCGCCATCTTCGTTGCGCTGCTGGCGCTGGTGCCGCTCGCCTTCATCATCTGGATCGCGGTGCAGACCGGCTGGGAAACCGTCTCGGCGCTGGTCTTCCGGCCGCGTGTCGGCGAGCTTCTGGTCAACACTGTCCTGCTGGTCGCGCTCTCCGTGCCGATCACCATCGTGCTGTCGGTTGCGCTGGCCTGGCTGACCGAACGCAGCGACCTGCCGGGCGCCCGGCTCTGGGCCTGGCTATGCGTGGCGCCGCTCGCCATCCCGGCTTTCGTGCACAGCTATGCCTGGATCACCATGGTGCCGGGACTGCACGGCCTGTGGGCCGGCGTGCTGGTTTCCGTGATCGCCTATTTCCCGTTCCTGTATCTGCCAGTGTCGGCGGCATTGCGCCGTCTCGATCCCGCCCTCGAGGACGCCGCCGCCGCACTCGGCCTTGGGCCCCGGCGCGTGTTCTGGCGGGTCGTGCTGCCGCAATTGCGGCTCGCCATCTGCGGCGGCTCGCTGCTGGTCGGCCTGCATCTGCTGGCCGAGTACGGCCTCTATGTCTTCATCCGCTTCGACACCTTCACCACGGCGATCGTCGACCAGTTCCAGTCGACCTTCAACGGACCGGCCGCCAACATGCTGGCCGGCGTGCTGGTCAGTTGCTGCTTCGTGCTGCTCGGCCTCGAAGTGCTGGTGCGCGGTGAGGAGCGCTATGCCCGCGTCGGCTCAGGTGCGGCGCGCCATCAGCAACGCACGAGCCTCGGACGCGCCACCATCCCGAGCCTGCTCTTGCTTGTCGTCACCACGCTTTTGGCGCTCGGCGTGCCGTTCGTCACCATCGGCGGCTGGCTTGCCGCCGGCGGCGCCGCTGTCTGGCGCCTGGACGAAATCGGCCTGGCGCTTGGGCAGACGCTGTTCCTGGCGCTCGCCGGCGCCTTGCTGGCCACCGTCGCCGCCATGCCGATGGCCTGGATCTCGATCCGCGCGCCGGGGCCATTGCAGCGCCTGCTGGAGGGCTGCAACTACATTGTCGGCTCGTTGCCCGGCGTCGTCATTGCGCTGGCGCTGGTCACCATCACCGTGCGCATCGCGCTGCCGCTCTACCAGACCCTGTTCACGATCCTGGTGGCCTATGCGCTGATGTTCCTGCCGCGCGCGCTGGTCAGCCTGCGGGCGTCGATCGCGCAGGCGCCGGTCGAACTCGAACGCGCTGCTTCCAGCCTCGGCCGGCCGCCGCTGCAGGCGCTGTGGTCGACCACGATCCGCCTGTCGGCGCCAGGTGCCGCGGCCGGCATGGCGCTGGTGGCGCTCGGCATCATGAACGAACTGACCGCCACCCAGATGCTGGCGCCGAACGGCACCCGCACGCTGGCGATGGCGTTCTGGTCCTACAGTGGCGAGATTGATTATGCCTCGGCGGCACCTTACGCCTTCATCATGGTGGCGATGTCGCTTCCCTTGACCTGGCTGCTCTATGTCCAGTCGAAACGGATGGCCGGACGATGAGCTTTCTCGAAATCAGCGGCCTGCACAAGCAGTACGGCCCGGTGGCCGCCCTTGCCGGCGTCGACCTGAACGTCGCCAGCGGCAGCCGCACGGCGATTGTCGGTCCGTCCGGCTGCGGCAAGACGACCTTGCTGCGGCTGATCGCCGGCTTCGAGGCCCCGGACCAGGGCCGCATCACGCTCGATGGCGAGGTGCTGGCCAATGGCGGCGCGGCGGTACCAGCGCATCGCCGCGGCATCGGCGTGGTGGCGCAGGACGGCGCCCTGTTCCCGCATCTGACCATTGCCGATAATATCGGCTTCGGCATGGCCCGAGGCGAGGACAAGCGCGCTGAGCGCATCGTCGAACTCGCCTATATCGTCGGACTCGACAAGGCGATCCTCAAACGCCGCCCGCACGAACTCTCCGGCGGCCAGCAGCAGCGTGTGGCATTGGCCCGCGCCATGGCGATGAAGCCCAGGCTGATGCTTCTGGACGAGCCGTTCTCGGCGCTCGATACCGGCCTGCGCGCCTCGATGCGCAAGGCGGTAGCCGAGCTGCTGGAAGCCGCCGGCATCACCACCATCCTGGTGACGCACGACCAGGCCGAGGCGCTGTCCTTCGCCAGCCAGGTCGCGGTGATGCGCGACGGCAAGTTCTCGCAGATCGGCACGCCGCGCGAACTCTATCTCAAGCCGAAGGACAGGATGATCGCCGAATTCCTGGGCGACGCCATCATCCTGCCGGCCAAGATATCGAATGGCTTCGCCAACTCGCCGCTCGGCCGCATCGCGGTCGACACCAATGACAGCCGCGATATCGCCCGCATCATGCTTCGCCCGGAGCAGATCGCGCTGAAGAGAACGTCGCGCGAGGGCATGTCCGGCACCTCGGACATGCTGTTCGGCGAAGTGACGGAATCGGAATTCGCCGGCTCGATGTGCACGGTCGCGGTGCGGCTCTTGAACAATGCCGATCCGCCCGATGCGGCAGCGATCGGCAACACGCCGCTGGTCCTGCGCAAACCGGGCATGGACGCGCCGGCGGTCGGCGAGATCGTCCGGCTGACCGTATCGGGAAAGGCGCATGTCTTCGCCTGAACGCCGTATGCGGTTAACCGACGCGCTTTCCTGCCTGATCGAACCAGTGCAGCTTTTCTGCCTTGGCAACCACGCGCAATTGGTTGCCAACCGTGGCGGTGGCGCGACCCGCGACACGCACGACGATGCGGTTGCCGCCTGCCGCACAGTGAAGGAAACTTTCGGCGCCTACCGGTTCGACTGCCTCGACCAGCGCCGGCAGAACGAGCGCGCCGGACGGCGCCTCCGCATTGAAGGTGACGTCGGCATCCTCGGGCCGAAAACCGAGGGTCGCAGCTCTTGCCTCCCGAGGCGCGAAAGCGATCGCCGTGCCGTCTGCGAGCACCGCGCCCGAGGCGCCTTCGGTCAGTGCCAGGAGATTCATCGGCGGCGCGCCGATGAAGGAAGCGACGAAGGTCGAGGCCGGTCTTTCGTAGACGTCGAGCGGCGCCCCCATTTGCTCGACCAGTCCGGCATTCATGACGACGAGAATGTCGGCCAACGTCATCGCCTCGAGCTGGTCATGCGTGACATAGACCGACGTGACGCCAAGCGAGCGTTGCAGGTTCTTTATCTCGACCCGCATCTGGCCACGCAATTTGGCATCGAGATTGGAGAGCGGCTCGTCGAACAGGAAAACCCTCGGGTTGCGCACAATGGCACGACCCATGGCGACACGCTGGCGCTGGCCGCCGGAAAGCTCCCGCGGGCGGCGGTCGAGCAGCGCCGAAAGTTCCAGTATTTTCGCCGTCGCGCGAACCCGGCTGTCGATCTCGTCCTTCGGCGTGCCGCGGTTGCGCAGCCCATAGGCCATATTGTCGTAGACTTTCATATGCGGATAGAGCGCGTAGTTCTGGAACACCATGGCGATGTCACGCTCGGTTGGACCGATTGAGTTTACGATCTTGCCGTCGATCGCAACTGTTCCCGAGGAGATGGTTTCGAGCCCGGCGATCATCCTGAGCAGCGTGGACTTACCGCAACCCGATGGACCGACGAGCACGCAAAGCTGCCTGTCGGGAACTGCGATTGAAACGCCCTTCACGGCCTCGAAACCGCTGGGGTAGACCTTCTTCACATCCTTCAGATCGACGGTCGCCATCAGCTTCTCACTTTTCGGAATCGACCAGGCCGCGAACGAACCAGCGTTGCATCAGCACCACGATCAGGATCGGCGGCACGATGGCCAGCATCGCTGTAACCATGACCAGGTGCCATTGCGTATCGGCATCGGCGAAGGAGACCATCTTTCTGAGCGCGATGACGATCGTGTTCATGTTGCTGCTGTTGGTGACGAGCAGCGGCCACAGATACTGCGTCCAGCCATAAATGAAGAGGATGACGAACAGCGCCGCGATATTTGTCCGCGACAAGGGCAACAGGATATCGAAGAAGAAGCGCCACGGCCCCGCACCGTCGACACGCGCCGCCTCCACCAGCTCACCTGGAATGGTCATGAAAAACTGTCGAAACAGCAATGTGGCGGTGGCCGAGGCGATCAGCGGGATGATCAAGCCGGCATAGGTGTCGATCATGCCGAGATCGACCATCACCTTGTAGGTCGGCAGGATGCGCACCTCAACGGGAAGCATCAGGGTGATGAAGATCAGCCAGAAGAAGACCATCCGCAGCGGAAAACGGAAGAACACGATCGCATAGGCCGACAGGATCGAGATGAAAATCTTCCCCACCGCGATGCCGAGCGCCATGACCGTGGTGTTGAGCAGCAATCGACCGACGCTGACGCCGCCGATGCGACCGACACCGCCGAACAGCGCCTCGGTGTAATTGTTCCAGAACTGATCGCCGGGCAGGAGCGGCAATGGCGGCCTGAGGATCGTTTGCAGCGTCTGTGTCGAGGCGACGAATGTGTAGTAGATCGGAAAGGCAACGATCAATATGCCGAGGATCAGCACGGCATGGGCGAGGAAAATGCGAAACGAGGACTGGCCGATCATCGCTCGCCCTCAGCCGTAATGGACTTTGCGTTCCACATAGCGGAACTGGATGGCCGTGAGCGAGATGACGATGACCATCAGGATGACCGACTGCGCCGCCGAGTCACCGAGGATCAGATTGACGAAGCCGTCATTGTAGACCTTGTAGACCAGCGTCTCAGTTGTCTTGCCCGGACCGCCCCCGGTGACGGCATGGACGATGCCGAACGTGTCGAACAGGGCATAGACGGTGTTGACGACCAGCAGGAAGAAGGTCGTCGGCGCAAGCAGCGGGAAGACGATGGTCCAGAATCGCTTGGTCTCGCCGGCGCCGTCCATGGCCGCCGCCTCGATCAAGGCTTTCGGCACCGCCTGCAGGCCGGCGACGAAGAACAGGAAATTGTAGCTGATCTGCTTCCAGGCAGCGGCGGACACCAGCAGGATCATGGCGTGGGTGCCGTTGAGCAGTGGATCCCAGGCGATGCCGAGACTCCTCAGCATGTAGGCTAGCGACCCGATCGACGGGTTGAAGAGGAACAGCCACAGCATACCGGCGATCGCCGGCGCCACCGCGTAGGGCCAGATCAAGAGCGTGCGGTAGAGACCTTTGCCGCGCACCACCTTCTCTGCCATGACCGCAAGCAGGAGCGCCACGCACATGGCGACGATAGCGGTCGCAAGGGAAAATACCACCGTGACCTTGATCGAGTTCAGGTAGGCCGGATCGGCAAGCACTTTCCTGAAATTGGCGAACCAGACGAACTTGGTCCTCAGTCCGAACGGATCCTGCCTGAGCATGGATTGGTAGAACGCCTGACCGGCCGGCCAGTAGAAAAACACGAGCGTGATGGCCAGTTGCGGCGCCACCAGCAGGTAGGGAAGGACCTTGTTGGGAAACACGACGCGAGGGGTCACTGAGCCACTCCGAGGTGATGAGCCGGGCGGCACCATGCGGCACCCCTCTCCGCCAAGATGGCTTTGACGAGCGTTTCGGCGTTGGCATCATCGACCATTGGCGAAATCGCAAGGGACGGCAAAACTCCCCTCGCCGAGGGGAGACGCCTGGCAGGACAGGTGGGTGCGCCGTAGAGCAAGGACCTGCGCTCGCTCTAATTCCCCAGCGCTTCCTTGATCGCCGCATTGCCACGCGTAACCGCGTTGTCGAGCGCCTGCTGCGCGGTTTGCTGGCCGGCGAGCATCTTCTCGAACTCCTCGTTCTGGATATCGCGCACCTGCGGCAGGTTCGGCAGACGTACGCCCTTGGAATTGTCGGTCGGCGCCTTACCCGTCATCTGCAGGATCGGGGTCTCGCGACCGACGTTCTTGTCATAGAAACCGGACTTCTTGGTCGCTTCATAAGCCGCCAGCGTCACCGGCAGATAACCCGACTTCTGGTGCAGGTATTCTTGCACCTCGGTCTTCGACAGGTAGGCGAAGAAGGCCGCGACGCCCTTGTATTCCTCGTCGGATTTATCAGCGAAAACCCACAGGCTGGCGCCACCCGGCGTCGTGTTCTGCGGCGCGCCCTTGGCGTCGCTGTCATAGGGCAATTGGCCGATGCCGTAATTCATGCCGGACTTGACGATATCGCCAAGTCCGCCGGAGGATTCGGTCATGATCCCGCATTCGCCCGCAAGGAATATCTGCTTGGCTTCCGAGGTGCGGCCGCCATATTTGAAGGTGCCGTCCTTGGCGAGGTCTGCGAGCGCTTGGAAATGGTTGACGAAAATCGGCGCATTGATCTTGAGCTCGACATCGCCGCCGGCCAGACCGTTCTGCTGGGTGGCCCATGACACGTCATTCCAGGCCGCGAAATTCTCCAGATGGATCCAGGTCAGCCAGGTCGAGGTGTAGCCGCAGACGGCCGCGCCGCTCGCCTTGATCTTCTTGGCGTCTTCCCACACCTCATTCCAGGTCTTGGGTGGGCTGTCGACGTCGAGACCAGCCTTCTTGAAGATATCCTTGTTGTAATAAAGGATCGGCGAGGAGGAGTTGTAGGGGAAGGAGAGCATGGTGCCGTCCGGCTTCGAATAATAGCCGACTATGCCTGGCAGATACTGGCTCTTGTCGAAGGTCATTCCAGCGCTGGTCAACACATCGGCTGCCGGCTTGATTGCGCCTTCGGCTGCCATCATCACGCCGGTGCCGACGTCGAACACCTGCATGATGTCGGGCGCCTGGCCGGCACGGTAGGCGGCGATGCCGGCATTCAGCGTCTCGGGATACGTGCCTTTGAACACCGGAACAAGTTCATAGTCGCTCTGGCTGGCATTGAAATCTTTGGAGATCTTGTCGACAACTTCGGCATTGGCGCCAGTCATGGCGTGCCACCAACTGATCTGCGTGACAGCAAAAGCGGAGGTTGAGGAAAGCAGCATAAAGGTGGCGGCAACACCGGCCGCGAAGCCGAAGGACTTCATGTTTCATCTCCCGTTTGTCATTGGCGAAAGGGGCACTCCCGCAAAGGCAATATGTGTCGCTCGTGACAATCAGACAACGGTTTTGTTGCAGATCGACGAACTTCACCCTTTACCTCACGCCACCCTCGCCTCCGCTTGGAGACATGGAAAGCCACACGGTTAGCCGGCTTAGCGCGACGACAAGCGCGCCAGGAACTACCATCGGAACTGCCAAGCTGGCTTCGGCGTGTCAGCCCTGATTGCAGCCGCCGCAACCCGAAGAGACACGCCAAGGTTGCAGGCGACTTTATCGATCCCTCAACGGCAACGCGCTACTCAATCCTGCTGCCCTGTTTATTTCCAAAGATCAGGTGAAATAAATGCTGACGGTCTACAATTGTATCGTCAACGAACACGATCTGAGACTGGTCGCACTTGCCGCGCTGATCTGCGGAATTTCCTGTTTCTCTGCCGTCAACCTGCTTCATCACATAAGCCGCTCCACCGATCGGAACCGGCTTGCCTGGCTGATGATCGCGGCCACTTCGACCGGCTTCGGCATCTGGGCAACGCACTTCATCGCCATGCTCGCATTCACACCGGGCATACCCAGTGCTTACGATCCCGCACTCTCCGTGCTTTCGCTCGCTGCTTCGGTCACTCTGACGGCAGCCGGCATGTGGATCGCCACCTTGCGGAATGAGTTCGATTATCATCTCGTCGGCGGCGCCGTGCTGGGCGGCGGTATCGCGGCCATGCACTACATTGGTATGGCGGCGTTCGAGGTTCAGGGCCGCATCGAGTGGAACCTGTTGCTTGTCGCCGTTTCCCTTCTGGCCGGCGTAACGCTCGCGGCGCTGGCGCTGCGTGTCGTGCAGCGCCGCCCCTCCCTGAAGGCGACATCCGGCGGCGCGGTGCTGCTGACGCTGGCAATCTGCACCCTGCATTTCATCGGCATGGGTGCCGTCTCGATCTTCCCCGATCCCTCGATCGTCATATCCGAATACACGATCGAGCCGACCTCGCAGGCTTTCGCCGCCGCCGCCGCCACATTGGTGATCCTGGTCCTGTCGGCATCGGCGCTGTGGATCGATTTGCGCTTCCGTCGCCAGAAGCTCGAGGTCGACCGCATGCACGGCCTGGCCAATGCCGCCGTGGAGGGGCTGATCGTCTGCGACGGCAACCGCATCATCAGTGCCAATGACAGCATGGCGACATTGACGGGCATCGCAACAGCGACGCTGAACGGAATGCAGCTTGGCGATCTCTTCGGATCCGACATGTCAGGCTTCGGCGAACAGCCGCAGGAGGCCGAATTGAGCGGCCGCGATGGCACGAGCATTCCTGTCGAGCTGATCGCCAGGAGCATCGACTACTGTGGCAAACCGCACAACGTGGTCGCGGTCCGCGACATTCGCGAGCGCAAGAAGGCGGAACAGGAGATCCTGCGGCTTGCCCATTTCGATCCATTGACCGGACTGGCCAATCGCCGCAGCTTTTCCGGCCGGCTGGAGACGGAAATTGCTGCGATGGGCCGGACCAGGAAAGGCGGCCAGCTTGCGCTTCTGCTGCTCGATCTCGACCGGTTCAAGGAGGTCAACGACCTGTATGGGCACGGCGCGGGCGACGCCATGCTGCAGAAGGTTGCGCATTGCGTTACCGGCATTCTTCGCCAAGGACAGATGGTGGCGCGGCTGGGCGGCGACGAATTTGCCATCATCGCGCCGAACCTGACCGACCCGTTGGAGGCAGGCCGTATCGCCGACGCGGTGCTGACCGCCATGCGCGAGGAAAACCGGCTCTCGGTCGGCGGCGGCCTCGTGTCGGCCAGCATCGGCATTGCGCTTTATCCGTCGGATGCTGAAAACCTGGCCAGCCTGATAAGTCACGCCGATACGGCACTCTACCGGGCCAAGACCGAAGGCAAGGACACCTACCGCTATTTCGAGGCCTCGATGGGAGCCGAGGCCCGCGACAAGCGCGTGATGGAGCACGAGCTGCGCCAGGCGGTCGCACGCCAGGAGTTCTACCTCGTCTACCAGCCGCAGAAAGAGATCAGCAGCGGAAAGATGGTCGGTTTCGAAGCGCTGGTCCGGTGGCGGCATCCGACGCGCGGCGACGTGTCGCCGAGCATATTCATCCCGATCGCCGAAGACAGCGGCGCCATTGGCCAGATTGGCGAATGGGTGCTGACGGCCGCCTGCGAGGAAGCCGCCCGCTGGGAAAATCCGCTGACGGTGGCCGTCAACGTTTCGGCGGTGCAGCTCCACAACACGAATTTCAGCCGCAAGGTCCACGAAACCTTGCTGAATTCCGGCCTGGCGCCCGGCAGGCTCGAGCTTGAGATCACCGAGACGGCGCTTGTTAAGGACATGCCGCGGGCACTGGCCACCTTGCGGCAGGTCAAGGCGCTGGGCGTGCGGGTCGCCATGGACGATTTTGGAACAGGCTATTCCTCGCTCTCCAACCTTCGCGCCTTCCCCTTCGACAAGATCAAGATCGATGGCTCCTTCATCAAGTCCGTCGACAAGAACGGCCAGGTCGCGGCGATCGTGCGCGCCGTCCTGGGACTTGGACGCGGTCTCGGCCTGCCGGTTCTGGCGGAAGGTGTCGAGACGCTCGGCGAACTGAAATTCCTGGACGCCGAAGCCTGCGAGATCGGCCAGGGCTATTACATCGGCAGGCCAGCTCTCATCGAGGAATTCGGCGAGCTGACCGGTGTCGTCGCACCCGCTGTCGGCAGCAAACCCGCCACCTTGCGCGACAGAAGCGTTCTGGCCTTCGCACCCGCGCCTGTCCTCAATAGGGCTTAAAAACTCTCGGGCTTGAGTGCCGTCTCGATCAGCCGCCTGGCATCCGGCCCCGACCATTCGGCCGGGCCGTTCATATGGGCGATCAGGCAGCCTTCGCCGTCGATCAGCATGGTAACGGGAAGGCCTAGCGCCAGGCCGCGCTTCTTGAGGTCGTTGAACAGCGCCATCGTCGAATCCCGGTAATAATCGAGCGTCGTGACGCCGGTATCGCTGAGGAACTTCTTCGGCTTCACATCGTCGCCGGCATCGACATTGACGGCGACCACTTCAAAGGAGTCGCTGCCCTTTTCCTTCTGCAGCGCATCGAGCGCCGGCATTTCGGCACGGCACGGCGCGCACCATGTCGCCCACAGATTGAGCAGCACCGTCTTGCCGGCATGATCGGCAAGCGTCATCGGCTTGCCGTCCGGGCCATTGAAGGCAAGGCTCTTCAGGGATTGTGGCGGATCGGCCGGCAAAAGTGCCGCAACCTCACCGGTGGCCGACGCCGCGATTTTCTTGGCGCGGTCGCTCTTGGCCGCGCAGGCGACATCGTCCTTGCTCTCATCCACGGCAGCTTGTGCCGGTGCATTGTTGCCAGACCGGCTCTCGCTGACATATACCGCGACCGCGCCCGCCAGCGCGCCCGCCACCAAGGCGGCGAGGATCAGGCGCGGGGCCGGGAAGAATCTACTACCGTCTGCCATTTTCTCAAAACTGCTCCGAAGCACGGGTTATAGCCATGAGCGACAAGAAAACCAGCAACCAGATGTGGGGCGGACGTTTTGCCTCGGGTCCGGCCGCGATCATGGAAGCGATCAACGCGTCTATCTCCTTCGACCGCAAGCTTTATGCGCAGGACATCAAAGGCTCGATCGCCCATAGCGAGATGCTGGCGCAAACGGGCATTATTTCGGCGGCCGACCAAGAAAAAATCGCAGACGGGCTGAACACGATCCTGAAAGAGATCGAGGCCGGCAGCTTCGAGTTCTCGCCACGGCTCGAAGACATCCACATGAACATCGAAGCGCGCCTTGCCGATCTGATTGGCCCGGCGGCCGGCCGCCTGCACACCGCACGCTCGCGCAACGACCAGGTCGCGGTCGATCTGAGGCTGTGGGTCAAGGAGGAGTGCTTTCGCGTCGCCGGGGCGTTGAAGGGGTTGATCGAGGCGCTGCTGGAGCGGGCCGAGGAGCATGCGGCGACCGTGATGCCGGGCTTCACCCATATGCAGGCGGCCCAGCCGGTGACCTTCGGCCATCATTGCATGGCCTATGTCGAGATGTTTTCTCGCGACCTGTCGCGCGCGCGCGATGCGATCGAACGGATGGACGAAAGCCCGCTCGGTGCCGCAGCCCTCGCCGGCACCAGCTTCCCGATCGACCGTCACCGGACCGCCAAGGCGCTCGGCTTCCGCGAGCCGATGCGCAATTCGCTGGACAGCGTCTCGGATCGCGATTTCGCGCTCGAGTTCCTCGCTCTTGCCGCGATCTGCGCCACGCATCTGTCACGGCTGGCTGAAGAGATCATCATCTGGTCGACGCCGCAATTCGGCTTTGTCAGGCTGTCGGACTCGTTTTCCACCGGCTCATCGATCATGCCGCAGAAGAAGAACCCCGATGCAGCCGAACTGGTGCGCGGCAAGACCGGCCGCGTCACCGGTCATCTGGTCGGCCTGCTGACGGTGATGAAGGGCATGCCTTTGACCTATGGCAAGGACATGCAGGAAGACAAGGAATCGGTGTTCGACGCCGCCGAGACGCTCGATCTGATGCTGGCGGCGATGACCGGCATGGTCTCGGACATGACGGTCAACGCTGTTGCGATGAAGAAGGCCGCCGGCTCCGGCCACGCCACAGCAACCGACCTTGCCGACTGGCTGGTACGCACGCTCGGCCTGCCGTTCCGCGAGGCGCATCATGTCACCGGCCGGGCGGTGGCGCTGGCCGAAGACAAGAAGGTGGGGCTGGAGAAGCTTTCACTGGAGGATTTGCAGTCGATCAATTCCGGCATCAGGGCCGACATATTTTCGGTGCTGGCGGTGCAGAACTCGGTCAAGAGCCGCACCAGTTTCGGCGGCACCGCGCCGTCGGAAGTGAGGAAGCAGATCCGCGCCTGGAAAAAGCGGCTGGCGAAGGCGTAATGCCGGATATTGCGAGCAGTAATATCCCGGATATTTCGACGAGCAATATCTCGGGGTGCAATGCGCCGAGAACTCGGCTAAAAGCGGCGGCTGACAAACGTTTCGGACGGATGGATCGATGACCGGAAGCAGGATTTTGGTGACGCTGACGCTGCTGGTTGCGATCGCGGCCGTTTCGGCCTGCGGCAGGAGGGGCGCTCTCGACACGCCCTATGAGGCGGCCGTGCAGGCGCGCAAGGATGCCTCGAAGGCCCACCAGCCCGTGCCGCCGGAGCCGGAAAAACCGGTCAAGGACAAGAAATTCATCCTCGACCCGCTGATCTAGAGCCGACGAGAGCGGGGCCTTCCAACCCGATCTCATCGAGCCCCAACTTTCCGGAACCACTCTCGTGAACCATTTCGACTACCGCGACGGCGTGCTCCATGCGGAGGACGTGGCGATACCAGATATCGCCGCACAGATCGGCACGCCATTCTACTGCTATTCGACGGCCACCCTGACCAGGCACTACCGGGTGTTTGCCCAGTCCTTTGCCGGGCTCGACGCGCTGGTCTGCTACGCCATGAAGGCCAATTCCAACCAGGCCGTCCTGCGGACGCTGGCCAAGCTCGGCGCCGGCGCCGACGTGGTTTCGGAAGGTGAATTGCGCCGGGCGCTGGCCGCCGGCATTCCGGCCGGCAAGATCCTGTTTTCGGGCGTCGGCAAGACCGCGCGCGAAATGGACTTTGCCCTTGCCGCCGGCATCCTTTGCTTCAACGTCGAGTCCGAGCCTGAACTCGAGCTGTTGTCGGCGCGGGCCACTGCCCTTGGCAAGGTGGCGCCGATCTCGCTGCGCATCAATCCCGACGTCGACGCCAAGACCCACAAGAAGATCTCCACCGGCAAGGCCGAGAACAAGTTCGGCATCCCGTGGCAGCGGGCGCGGCAGGTTTATGCCCGCGCGGCAAAGCTTCCCGGCATCAGGATCACCGGCATCGATACCCATATCGGCAGCCAGATCACCGAGCTGCAGCCCTTCGACGATGCCTTCGCCCTGCTTGTCGATCTGGTCGGCGCGCTGCGGGCGGACGGCCATGCCATCGAGCATATCGATGTCGGCGGCGGGCTCGGCATTCCCTACCGCATCGACAACAACCCGCCGCCGCTGCCCGACGCCTATGCCCAGATCGTCAGGAAGCATGTCACCAAGCTCGGGCTGAAGGTGATGTTCGAGCCTGGCCGGCTGATATCAGGCAATGCCGGCATCCTCGTCTCGGAAGTGATCTTCGTAAAGGAAGGCGACGCCAAGAACTTCCTCGTCGTCGACGCCGCAATGAACGATCTCATCCGGCCGACGCTCTACGACGCCTTCCACGACATCCGTCCGGTCGTGCAGCCGCCGGCCGACACGCCGCGCATGATGGTCGACGTGGTCGGCCCGGTCTGCGAGACCGGCGACTATATCGGCCTGGACCGCGATCTGCCCAGGCTGAAGGCCGGCGACCTGATTGCCGTCTCCACCGCCGGCGCCTATGGCGCGGTACAGGCCGGCACCTACAACACGCGTCTGCTGGTTCCGGAAGTGCTGGTCGACGGCGACCGGTTCCACGTCGTGCGCCCACGCCTGACCTATGACGACTTGATCGGGCTGGATTCCATGCCCGACTGGCTTGCATAGAAGCGCCGGAAACACACCTACCCGTCACAGGGAGCAATCATGACGAACGGCATCACCGTCACACGCGAGCGCATTGCCGCAATGGAACCGCGCATCCGCCCCTATATCAGGCTCACGCCAGTGCTGCGCGTCGACATGGCCGACTTCGACCGGCCGCCGCTGGCCGTCGACCTGAAGCTCGAATGCCTGCAGCATTCCGGCTCGTTCAAGGCGCGCGGCGCTTTCACCAATCTCCTGGAGCGGCCGGTTCCCGACGCCGGTGTCGTCGCGGCATCGGGCGGCAACCATGGCGCGGCCGTCGCCTATGCCGCCATGCGGCTGGGCCATAAGGCGACCATCTTCGTTCCCGAGGTGAGCCCGGCGGCCAAGCTGGAACGGATCCGCAGCTACGGCGCCGAGCTGATCGTCGGCGGCGCCCGCTATGCCGAGGCGTTGGCGGCCAGCGAACGTTTCGCCGAGGAGACCGGCGCCTTGCAGATCCATGCCTTCAACCAGGAGGAAACGCTCGTCGGCCAGGGCACGCTCGGGCTCGAAATCGAGAGCGATTTGCCTAAGATCGACACGCTGCTGGTCGCTGTCGGCGGCGGCGGCCTGATCGGCGGCATCGCTGCCTGGTTCGCCGGCCGCATTCGGATCATCGCCGTCGAGCCGGAAGGGGCGCCGACGCTTCATCGCGCCTTCGAGGCCGGACACCCCGTCGACGCACCGGCCGAGGGCATCGCCGCCGATTCGCTGGCGCCAAAGCGCGTCGGCGAAATGATGTTCCCGATCGCCGAAGCCTTTGTCGAACGCTCGATCCTGGTCAGCGACGACGACATCATCGCCGCGCAGAAGGCGCTGTGGAACCGGGCCCGCATCATCTCCGAGCCGGGAGGTGCGGCCGCCTTTGCCGCGGTCCTGTCGGGCCGCTATACGCCGGCGGCGGGCGAACGGGTCGCCGTGCTGGTCTGCGGGGCGAATGCGGACCCCGCTACCTTCTAATGGCCTGCTGCCTTCTAAAGGGTATGCAGGATGGAACTTTAACGGCCCACTTCACGTTTTTCCGAACTGCCTCGCCTTTGCCGTGTTTGCTGGTATTCTTTGAGTCGTGAGGCGTCGGGCTATCCTGCCCGCTCCACAGCATGATCCCGAAAGGTGAAATCCCTTTCGGAACAGATCATGCTCAAAGGGATAGGGCCGCATCCCGGTTTTCGGGATAGGCTCAAGGAAGGGCCGATGACGCAACGACCCACCTTCAGCAGCGATCGCGGCCTGGCCGGGCGCCTGGCCTTGAGCCGGTTGGCGACGCGGGTCTCGATGATGGTCGAGCGCGGCTGGCCGTTGCTGCTTCCGCTCGTCATAGTCGCCAGCCTGTTCCTCAGCATCTCCTGGCTCGGGCTGTTCTCCCGGCTGCCGGATATGGCGCGCATCGGCCTGATCGCTGCTTTTGCCATAGCGGCACTGGCCGCGCTCTATCCGCTGCGCTTCTTCCGCCTGCCGGGCGCCGCCGAAATTGACCGCCGCATCGAGGCCGCCAATCAACTGTTGCACAGCCCGGTGCTGGTGCAGACCGACCGGCCCAGCGGCAGGGAAAGCAGCTTCTCGCAGGCGCTGTGGCGCGAACACCAGAAGCGCATGGCTGGAAAGCTCGACAACCTTGGCGCCGACCTGCCGCGCACACGCGTGCCGGAGCGCGACCCCTGGGGGCTGCGCGCGGTGGCGGCCCTTTTGCTCGTTACCGCCTTCGCCTTCTCCTTCGGACCGACGGGCGGCAGGATCAGCGACGGCTTCAATGCCCATGGGACGCGCGATATCGTGCCGCCGCGCATCGATGCATGGGTGACGCCACCGGCCTATACCGGCAAGCCGCCGATCTTCTTGACCGCCGACGCAAATCAGGCGATCCCGACCTTTACGGTTCCCGAAGGCAGCGACGTTTCGCTGCGCGTGACGGGCGGCTCGGGCGAGGAGACGCTCGGCTATGCCGACAAGAATGGCAACGCCCGCGTCATCGACCCCGCTGCGCCGCAGACCGCCGCCAAGCCGGCTGCAAGCCCGGCGACGCCGTCCAAGGTGCGCCAGTTCACCAGCAAGCTGACCGGCGACGGCACGCTGACGCTGACGTCGGGCGAGGAACAGCTCGGCCGCTGGGCCTTCGCGGTCATATCGGACAAGCCGCCGCAGATCCGCTTCGTCGGCGAGCCCAAGCGCGCCGCCAATGGCGCCTTCGAGCTAAACTACCAAATCGACGACGACTATGGCGCCGCCACCGCCAAGGCGGTGTTCGCGCTCGCCGATCCGCAGGCGCCGAATGCGCGTCCGCTGTACGGTGCACCTGAAATGCCGCTGACGCTGCCGCGCCGCGGCGGCAAGTCGAACGCCGCCAGGACCTCCAAGGACCTGACCGAGCATGTCTGGGCCGGCAGCAGCATCAAGCTGACGCTAGTCGCCACCGACGATGCCGGGCACACCGCATCGAGCCAAACCAAGACGCTGCTGATGCCGGAGCGGCCTTTCGCCAATCCGCTGGCACGCGCCGTGATCGAACAGCGCCGCCTGCTGGCGCTCGACGCCAACGCCAAGCCGCGCGTGCTCGACCTGATGGACGCCATCACGCTGCGGCCGGAAGACACGTTCGACAATATGTCCCACTACCTCGCCATCATGAGTGCCCGCACCCGGCTGAAGATGGCCGAGAGCGACGATCAATTGCGCAGCGAGGTCTCCTATCTCTGGGAAATCGCGCTCGGCATCGAGGAAGGCAATCTTTCGGCCGCCGAAAAGCGGCTGCGCCAGGCGCAACAGGCGCTGCAGGACGCCATCAAGAATGGCGCCAGCGACGCTGAAATCGAAAAGGCGATGAAGGAACTGCGCGAGGCGATGAACCAGTTCCTGCAGGAATTCGCGGAGCGCGCCAAGCAGAATCCCAACGCCCCGCAGATGCAGCAGAACGGCCAGGAACTGCGCCAGAGCGACATCGATCGCATGATGGACCAGATCGAAAACCTGGCGAAGTCCGGAGATCGCGACAAGGCCCAGCAACTGCTGTCGCAACTGCAGGACATGATGAACAATCTGCAAGCCGGCCGTCAGCAGCAAGGCGGCCAGCAGGACAGCGAGATGCGCCAGCAGATGGACAAGCTGGGCGAGATCCTGCGACGTCAGCAGGAGATGATGAACGACACCTTCCGCATGGATCAGATGCAGCGCGGCGAGCGCCAGCGCGGGCAGAACCGTGACGAGCAGCTCGGCGAAGGCGGCCAGGATGAGGACAGACCCGGCGTCGGCGAAGACCGCGATCCGCTCGCCCGGCAAAAGCCGATGACACCCCAGGAATTCGCCGATGCGCTGAAACAGCTGCAGCAGGGCCAGGGCCAGCTGCAAAGCGACCTCGATCAGTTGAAGAAAGGCCTCGAAGGCATGGGTATGGAGCCCAATGAAGGATTTGGCGAGGCCGGCAAGTCCATGGGCAATGCCGAACAGGCACTCGGCGAGGGCGAAGGCGATGCGGCCGTCGGTCATCAGGGCCGGGCGCTGGAAGCGCTGCGCAAGGGCGCCAAGGACATGATGAAGCAGATGCAGGCCATGCAAGGCGACCAGGGCGGCGGCGAGGAAGGCGGCCGCCAGCAGAACGCCGATCGTGATCCGCTCGGCCGGCCACGCGCCAGCACGGGTCCCGACTTCGGCGATTCGGTGAAGGTGCCCGACGAGATCGACGTGCAGCGTGCCCGCCAGATACTGGAAGCGATCCGCAAGCGGCTCGGCAATGCGCTCAGCCCTGACATTGAACGCAGCTATCTGGAACGGCTGATCGAGCTGAAATAGAGCAATTCCACGAAAATTATGAAGCGGTTTTCCGTCCGGAATTGCTATAAAATAAAGGGATTGCCGTCCGCCATCCCACCTGAAAACCCTCTCGCACGGTTGCACCACCATGCCCAGACTTGGCGCCGTCACACCCATCCTGCGCATCTTCGACATTGCCAAGGCACGTGAATTCTACGTCGGCTTCCTCGGCTTCGAGGTGCAGTGGGAACATCGCTTCGCCGACGACGCGCCGCTTTACATGGCGGTCGGCCGCGACGGCTGTGTTCTGCATCTCAGCGAACATCACGGCGACGGTGCACCCGGCATCGCCCTGCGCATCGAGGTCGAGGACATCACGGCTCTTCGTGGCGAACTGATCGGCAAAAACTACCGCTTCGCCAGGCCGGGCGTGGAAGAGACGCCTTGGAAGACCCGCGAGATATCGGTCGCCGATCCGTTCGGCAACAGGCTGCATTTCTACGAGGATGCCGGCTGACTGAGCCTGTTGACGAAGGCTTCGCAGATCGCATCCTGCATGCCGTCGATCGCCTCGCCTGACGCATTCGGGTTGCGGTGCATCACCACGTTCGAGGAATCGATGGCGCCGAATCCGTCTGCCGTGGTCAGTTCACGACAGCCGTCCGGAATGTTACTGCGCGAAATCGGCGCGATCGCCAGTCCGGAGGTGACGGCGAGCTTGAGGCCGCCGGTGGTGTCGCTGGTATAGGCGACACGATAGGCAAGACCGCGCTGCTCCAACGATTTGATGGCAAAGTCCTTGCACCAGCCGGCCCGGTTGTAGAGCGCGATCGGCACCGGCTGTTCCTCATGCATATGGTGCAGGGTCGACGTCACCCACACGGTCGGGTCGTGCATCAGCACTTCGCCGCCGGCAGGATCCTGCCATTCGAACACCACGCACAGATCGAGCTCGCCGGCGGCGAGCGCCGCCATCTGTGCCCCGGAATGGGCATAGCGCACAGTGACTTCGACCTGCGTATGACGCTTCGAGAAGGCGCCGAGAGCGCGCGACAGGATGGCGTGGCCATATTCCTCCGGAATGCCGATGCGAACCGGACCGCCAAGCGGCGCTGCCGCCATTGATGCCGACGTCTCGTCGAGCAGCGAGACAATGCGGCGGGCGTTGACGATGAGTTCGCCGCCGCGCCGCGTCAACGCGACGCCGCGCGAACCGCGCTCGAACAGGCTGGCGCCGATCAGCTCTTCGAGCTTCTTCATCTGCATCGACACCGCGGATTGGGTGCGGCCGGCCTGCTCCGCCGCCTTGGTGAAATTGCCGGTCTCGGCAATGGCCACGAAGGTGCGCAGGAGATCGCTGTCGAGGGTCGGCCGCATGAAATCCGCCATAAGGGAATTTGATTGCTGGCATCATTCCAATTCGTTTGCAACATGTCAAATGGCGGACGATAGTCGCCTCACCCATTGGATATGCGGCTGCGAAATCAGCCGCGGACCAATCAAGAGTCCTCACTCGTGCCCGCTGCCCGAAACGGTGGCGGGTTCTTTTTACGCCGCAGGCGACAGCTTCGGACCGTACGCGCAGGAGCCTGGATGCAGATGCAGAATCGGATGGTGGGCGGCATCCTGAGCCTGTGCCTCGGCGTGCTGATCTTTTCGCTGCAGGATCCGCTCGTCAAAGCCGTGTCGAGCGGCTATCCAGTGACCGAGGTGATGGCGATCCGCTCGATCGTCGCCCTGCCGATCCTGATCGTTCTGGTCCATGCCGACGTCGGCCTGCGGGCAATCCAGTCGAAGCGATTCGGCATGCTGACGGTGCGCGCCTTCATCCAGTTCACCTCCTATACGATGTACTACCTGGCCATCGCCGCCTTGCCGCTTGCCGATGCGGTGGCGCTCTATTTCATGGCGCCGCTGTTCATCATGGTGCTGGCCGGGCCGTACCTTGGCGAGCGCGTCTCCTGGCAGACACTGGCAACCGTGCTGATCGGCTTGTTCGGCGTCCTCGTGATGCTGCGTCCGGGCGCAGGGCTGTTCGACTGGGCTGCGCTGCTGTCGCTGGGCTCGGCGGCGCTCTATGGTTTTTCGCAGCTGATGGCCCGCAAGATCGGCGATACCGAATCCTCCACCGTCATGGCCTTCTATCAGAACGGCGCCTATCTGGTCGGCGCCGCCGTGGTTGCCGGGGCGTTTCACCTGGCCGGCATCACCCACGCCGTCCATCCGAGCCTGGAATTCCTGGTACGGCCCTGGCTGTGGCCGACGCTGCCCGATTTTCTCAAGATGGCGGCCTGCGGTTTCGTCGCCTCCGCCGGCATGATCCTGCTGTCGCAGGCCTACCGGATGGCGCAGGCCAACCGCGTTGCCACTTTCGAATACACCGGCATCCTGTGGTCGCCGCTGTGGGGTTTCCTGTTCTTCGCCGAGGTGCCGCGGTCGACGACGGTGATCGGTGCTGCCTTGATCATCGGCGCCGGTCTGCTGGCGCTCAACACCGAACGGCGCAAGAGCGTTCCACCCGTGCTCACTGCCGCCGGCCCAGCCTGATCAGGCGAAGCAGATCAGCGCCCGCTCGACTCGCGAACGGATTTCGGCCAGCGTGAAGGGCTTCTGCACGACATCGAGGATGATGCCGTTCAATTCCTCGGCACGCTCGCGCTGGTCGGCATAGCCGGTCATCAGCACGATCTTCATCGCCGGAAACAGTGCCGCCGCCGCGATCGCCATCTCGATGCCGTCCATCTCCGGCATGCGGATATCGGAGACGACGAGATCATAGCCGCCACGCGCCGCCTGGATCAGCGAAAGCCCCTGCGCGCCGTCCGCCGCGATATCGATTGTGTGCCCGGCACGTTCAAGCGCGCGGGCGGCCAGGGTGCGGACGGACTCATCGTCCTCGACGATCAGAAGCTTTGCCATGGCCGGCATATTTGGCCGCCAAAAGTTGACTTTTCCTGAAAGCCCCAGAGCAATTCAGGAAAAGTGTGAGACGGTTTTCCGGGAAAAGCGCATAGCGCTTTCCCTTGGGAATTGCGTCAAAACAAAAAACTAGAGCGGTTCGGCGTTTTCGTGAAGCGGCGAACCGCTCTAAGCATCAGCAAACCTTTTTGATGCCGCTCAGACATCCCCTTTGACGACACCGACAAACGGCAACTCGCGAAAAGCATGCGCGACATCCATGCCGTAGCCGACAACGAAATAGTCGGGGCAGTCGAAGCCGACATAGTCGGCATTGAGCTCGGTCTGGCGGCGCATGCGCTTGTCGAGCAGCACGGCGATCGAACAGCTCTTGGCGCCCCGCGACAACATCAGCTCGCGGGTAAAGCTCAGCGTCTTCCCCGATTCGAGAATGTCGTCGATCAGCAGCACGTCGCGGCCGGCGACCTCATTGTCGATGTCGCGCAGCACCCTCACCTCGCCGCTGCTGGTGCCGGCGCCATAGCTGGAGATGAAGATGAATTCGACCTCCGGCGACAGGCCGACATCATGCATGGCGCGGATGAGATCTGCGGCGAAGATGAACGAGCCCTTCAGGACCGAGATCACCAGCAGATCGTGATAGTCGTGGCCGGCAATCTCCTTGGCGAGTTCCAGATTGCGCCGCGCGATCGCCGATGCTGAAAACAGAACCTCGATGTCCTTGCCGCGTACGATGGGCATTGATGGTCTTCCCCGGTGATCGCCTATTCGGCGAAAGTGACCGACACGGTCTTCACACCGTTTCTAGGCAAGTCGAGCCGGCTGGCAAAGCCGAATCTTTCGCCAGAGGCCAGCGAGCGGCCGGATGTCCCCAACGTATAGCGGGTGGTCTGCCCGTCATTGCCAGTCACCCGGATTTCAAGCGGCGGCAACTGCGTCGGTTTCGCACCGTCATTGACGGCCTCGCCATCGACGAACAGTGCGGCGTTCGGCCCGGTAGCGTCGACGCGTGACGTGACGCCCGAAATGCTGAGCGCCGACGCCTGCGCGCTGGACAGGAACGGCGCCTGGCGCACCAGCGCATGCCCGCCGGAGGTCCAGAATGCGGCCAAGGCAGCGCCGATGCCGGCGACCCAGAAGATTGGCCCGCCGCGTGAGGTTGGCGGTCGTTCTGCCGGAGTCTCGGGCTTGCGCAACATGTCCATGCCGTCGATGGGCGGCGTGACGATCGCGCGCGGCAGCGGCGAAACGCTTTCCACGGCAGGCGCAAGGCGCGGCATCACCACGTAGTCGGCATCGACGATGTCGGCAGCCGAACCGCGCATGAACCGGTCCGCTGCGGCGATTGCCGCCGGATCGGTCATGATTTCGCCGGAAACCGGGCGCGCGGTTCGATCGTCAGCCATCATGGCCCCAGCATTGCAGCACGTGTTCGCTTTTCGTTTCTTTTGCGTAAACACAAATGGTTAACGCTTCCCCACCGGAGCCCTCGTGACGAGCCGAAACAGCCCAGAAATTAACCGCCGGTTAACCATGCCGGCCGATGGTCTTTATCTAAAACAGGCCGGCTCGCCGCCGTGCCGAAATTCAGGTCGTCGAAATTGATTCGTTTCGAAAATGTCGGCCTCCGCTATGGCATGGGTCCGGAAATCCTCCGCGACATCTCCCTGCACATCCCGGAGCGCTCCTTCCAGTTCCTGAGCGGGCCTTCGGGCGCCGGCAAGACGACCTTGCTGCGCCTGCTGTTCATGTCGCTGAAGCCGACGCGCGGGCTGATCACCATCTTTGGCAAGGACCGTTCGCGCATCTCGCGCACCGAATTGCCGCATCTGCGCCGCCGCATCGGCGTGGTGTTCCAGGATTTTCGCCTGCTCGACCACATGACCACCTACGAGAACGTCGCGCTGCCGCTGCGCGTGCGCGGGCGCGAGGAGGCGAGCTACCGCACCGATGTCACCGAGTTGTTGAAGTGGGTCGGGCTGGGCGAGCGCATGCACGTGCTGCCGCCGGTTCTGTCCGGCGGCGAGAAGCAGCGCGCGGCGATCGCGCGGGCGCTGATCGAGCAGCCGGAAATCCTGCTCGCCGACGAACCGACCGGCAATGTCGATCCGCCGCTGGCGCGACGCCTGCTGCGGCTGTTCATCGAGCTCAACCGGCTCGGCACCGCGGTGGTGATCGCCACCCACGACCTTGGCCTGATGGAACAGGTCGACGCGCGCCGCATGATCCTGGCCGGCGGAAGGCTGGACATCTATGACTGAACTGTCCGCCGAACATTTTGTGGAACGGGAGCAGGACGCCGAGGCGACCGAGGCAAAGCCCCGCGCCCAGCGCAGGATGGCGCCGATCGTGCCGGCGCAGAACATCGCTGGCCGGGCACTGGTCCTGGTCATCGCCATCATGACCTTCCTGTCCTGCCTGACTTTCGGCGCGGTGACGCTGGTGCGCGACACAGCGTCCGTCTGGGAGAACCAGATTTCGCGCGAGGCGACCATCCAGATCAAGCCGGTCGACGGGCTCGACATGGAAGCAGCCCTTACCCAGGCCTCCCAGATCGCCGGTGAATTCCCTGGCGTCAAGACGACCCGGATCATCGACCGCGAGGCGACCGCGAGGCTCCTTGAGCCCTGGCTGGGCTCGGGGCTCAACATCGACGAATTACCCGTGCCGCGCCTGATTATCGTCACCATCGACGAGAACAGCCCGCCCGATTTCGCTGCCATGCGCGCCGCGATCACGCCGAAACTGCCGAGCGCATCGCTCGACGATCACCGCACCTGGGTCGACCGGCTGGTAGCCATGGCCCGCACGACGGTGACCATCGGCATCGCCGTGCTGGCGCTGATGCTGTCGGCGACCGTGCTGACCGTGGTGTTCGCGACGCGCGGCGCCATGGCCGGCAACGGTCACATCATCGAGGTGCTGCATTTCGTCGGCGCCGAAGCACGCTTCATCGCGCGCGAATTCCGCCGGCATTTCCTGGTCACCGGCATGAAGGGAGCAGCGGCTGGCGGTGCCGCCGCAGTGCTCGTGTTCATCGTCTTTTCCTGGTGGTCGTCGCGCAATATGGCGACGCCGCAGGCCGACCAGGCGACCGCCCTGTTCGGCAATTTCGCCATCGGTTCGGCAGGCTATCTCGGTGTCGTGTTGATGGTGCTGGTGATCGGCGGACTGACAGCTGCCACGTCCCACGTCACCGTCGTTGCCTATCTCAGCGACATCGATGTCCGCCAGCCGGATGCAGGCTAATTCATGTCGCCCAAAAGTGGGAACCGGTTGGGGGACAACGACATGGATAAAACAGGGTGATCACGGATGGAGAATTCACGTAACGCAAAGTGCGTCTTTTACCTACCCAAAGCCGCATTTCAGGATTAACCATATGGCGATGGACGCGCGGGATTCGACCGGTACGGCTGGGCAGATGCCAGTGGTGGTTGCCCGTTCGCATGACCGCCGCGCTGTGAGCCGTCTAAGAGCCGCGTTGCGCCTTTCGGCTCTGTCTCTGCTCATCCTCGCTACGTTGTTTGCCGGCGGTTTCGGCTGGTTCGCCAACAAGGTAAGCCATCTGACGACGCCCGCCAATCCGGCCAGGGCGGACGCGATCATTGTCTTGACCGGCGGCCAGTCCCGCCTCGATGCGGCGATGGATCTGCTGGCGTCCGGCAAGGGCGAACGGCTGCTGATCAGCGGCGTGCACCCTTCGGCCAGCCGTCGCCAGCTGCAGGCAGCGACCGGCGGCGACAAGAAGCTGTTTTCCTGTTGCGTCGACATCGACCGCGCCGCGCTCGATACGATCGGCAATGCGGAGGAAAGCGCCAAATGGGTCGAGAGCCACGCCTATGGCACGGTGATCCTCGTCACCAACAATTATCACATGCCCCGCAGCCTGCTGGAAATGGGCAGGCTGCTGCATGGCGCCAAGCTCGAGCCCTATCCGGTGGTCAATTCTAACCTCGACAATGGCGGCTGGCTGACCAAGCCGCGGGCATTGCGCGTGCTGTTCACCGAATACAACAAATATCTGCTGGCGCTGGCGCGCGGCATCGTGCCGGTCAAGCCGACGCCTAACGGCATCGCACTGGCCGAAACCGCGGCCGGCGGCTGATTATTCCCCTGCGGCCGCGCCCGAATTTCCCCTGAGCCGTGCGATCTCCTGCTCAAGGCGTTCGATACGCTTGTCCCGCTCTTCGAGTGCCGCCGCCACGTCGGCCGCCTCGAACCGTTGCGGGATATGCTGCGGGCAATTGGCATCCCAGGCCGAGACCGTGAACAGGATGACCTGCTCGGGGCGCGCCTTGTAGTCTTGCGGCATCAGTTTCGCCATCAACTCGGCGTCACTCTCGACGACCCGCGCCGTGCCCCAGATCTTGATGCGCTGGCGGTGCATATAGTCGATCAGGAACAGGAACGCCCTTGGATTGTCGGCCAGATTGCCCTGCGTGATGAACTGCCGGTTGCCGGCAAAATCCGCGAAGCCGATCGTGTGTTCATCCAGCACCTTGAGGAAGCCGGCGGGCCCGCCGCGATGCTGGATGTAGGGCTGGCCATCGCCATTGGCCGTCGACAGGAAAACGCTGGTCTGCATCTCGACGAAGGCGGCAAGGTCCGGGGTGATGCCGGCCTGCCAGCCGCCACGCTCCTCGACGCGGGCATAGGACTGACGTGAGCCCTTGCGGGCCTGGATCGCCTTGACGGTCGGCGTGAAGGCAACGTCGCTGGTGAAAGCATGCGCGTTCATTGAAAGCTTCCTTGCGGCAAGATGCTAAAGTCCGAGCTCCGACAGTGTCGGGTGGTCGTCCGGCCGCCGGCCGAGCAGCCAGTGATACTTGCGATCGGCCTCGCCGATCGGCAGGTCGTTGATGCTGGCGATGCGCAGGCGCATCAGTCCATGTTCGTCGAATTCCCAGTTCTCGTTGCCGTAGCTGCGGAACCATGAACCGCTGTCGTCGTGCCATTCATAGGCGAAGCGCACGGCGATGCGGTTGCCGTGGAAGGCCCAGACGTCCTTGATCAGACGATAGTCAAGCTCGCGGCTCCATTTGCGTGTCAAGAACGCCTGGATGGCATCGCGCCCTTGCAGGAATTCGGCCCGGTTGCGCCAGCGACTGTCCATTGTGTAGGCAAGCGCGACCCGTGCCGGATCACGGGAGTTCCAGGCGTCCTCGGCCATGCGCGCCTTTTGCGCTGATGTCTCTGCGGTGAAGGGCGGCAGTGGCGGCCGGGCTTCGGACATGGCAACTCCTTTGCGAGGCCATGCTGCAGGCAGGCCGACACCCAATATAAAGCCTTCCATCCTTCCAATGCAGATGGCATATTTGCAACTCATCCTTCCATTTTCCGGAAGAAGCTATGGATCGTCTCGAAGCCATGTCGCTCTTTGTCGCCGCGGTGGAGGCCGGCAGCCTTTCCGCAGCCAGCCGCCGTTTCGGCATTCCGCTGGCGACGGTCAGCCGCAAGGTTTCCGATCTGGAACGCCATCTGAACACACGCCTTTTGAACCGCTCCACGCGCAGGCTGACGCCGACCGATGCCGGCCAGGCCTATCTTGCCGCCTGCCGCCGCATCCTCGACGACGTCGGTGAGGCCGAACGCACGGCTGCCGGAGAGTACAGCGCTCCAACCGGCGAACTGGCCATCACCGCGCCGGTCGTCTTTGGCCGCCTGCACGTGCTGCCGGTCGTCACCGGCTTTCTCGCAGCCTATCCCGACGTGGACATCCGCCTGATATTGGCAGACCGCATAACCCAGCTGGTCGAGGACCATTTCGACCTCGCCATCCGCATCGGCCGGTTGCCCGATTCGAGCCTGGTCGCCATGGGCGTCGGCGCGATCCGCCGCGTCGTTTGCGCCAGCCCCGCCTATCTGGCTGAACACGGCACGCCGATCACCCCGGAAGATCTGGAAACACACGATTGCATCACCTTTGAGGGACTTGCTTCCGCCGCCACCTGGAGCTTCATCAAGGGCAAGGCAGAAATCCCGGTTCAGGTCCATTCACGGCTTCAGATCAACACCGCCGAAGCGGCCATCGATGCGGCGATTGCCGGCGTCGGGCTCACAAAAGTGCTCTCCTACCAGATCGAGGCCGCGCTGCGGTCCGGCATGCTGCGCGTCCTGCTGGAGGAGTTCGAGCCAAATCCATGGCCGGTAAGCCTGGTGCATGCGGGCCATGGCCTGCTGCCGGTGAAGCTGCGTGCCTTCCTCGATTTTGCCGGCCCGCGCCTGAAGGAGCGGCTGGCGCGGCTGAAGTAGCGGAACCGGGTCTCCCCAATCAGCGACCGCTTTCTTCGTCGGTCAAGGCGCCCTGCGGCCATTTCCTTTTTCCCCGCGCTTGGTGTAACCAACGCTCACCTCCTCACCGGGCCTCCCCCATGCTCTATGCCAGATCGCTGACGTTCAATTTCGTCTTCTACGTCAACCTGATCGTCCAGATGATCCTCTGGACCCCCTATTATTTCCTGTCGCCCCGTCACCGCGCCTGGTTCGTGCCGAAATTCTGGTCGCGCACCTCGATGTGGCTCTTCGACAAGATCGCTGGAACGAAGAGCGACATCACTGGCCAGGAAAACCTGCCAGCAGGCTCGTTCATCCTGGCGCCCAAGCACCAGTCGTTCTGGGACGCGATCGCCTTCTTCCCCTTCCTCCAGGACCCGCTCTACATCTTGAAACGAGAGCTGACCTGGATCCCGTTCTTCGGCTGGTACATCATGAAGATGCGGATGATCCCGGTTCACCGCGGCAGCCGCTCGAAGGCGCTGAAGGCCGTGGTCGCCGCGACCAAGGAGGAGATGGCGCGCAACCCTCGCCAGCTGATCATCTATCCCGAGGGCACACGCCGGGCACCGGGCGACGAACCGGCCTACAAATACGGCATCGTCGAAATCTATGCGCAGCTTGGCGTTCCGGTGGTGCCGGTTGCCCATGTCGCCGGCCTGTACTGGCCGCGCCGGAAATTCCTGCGCTACCCCGGCACCATCAAGGCACGCTTCCTGCCGCCGATCCCGCCCGGCTTGAGCAAGGACGAATTCATGGCCCGGCTGATCGGCGAGACCGAGGCTGCCTGCGACCAATTCCTGATTGATGTGGCGCGCGGTCCGAGCCCGCCTGCCTTGCCTCCGACAGCGGTGAAAAGGCTGCAAGAGCTGGACGCGGCTGAAAGAACCAAAGCCTGAATCGGAAGTCTCCGGCCGACAGTTCTCAACCGAACACGGCCGGCGTGGTGGTCAACACCAGCGTCGCGGCAAAGACCAGATTGATGATCCGCGAGGCCGCCGGCCGGCGCAGGAAGCGCGCGAACGATGCTCCCACGACAAGCCACAGAGCATGGATGGCAACGATCATCAGGGCGAGAGCCGTCAGCTTCAGCCATGGACCAAGCTCAGTGGCGCCCTGTTTGGACGAAGCACTGGCGAACACGGCGGCGATCGCCACATAGGCCTTTGGATTGGCGACCGCGAGAAGGAATCCAGCCAGCCATGTTGGAACGAAGCCTCGGCGCCGCGTGCTGCCATGGGCGGCGCCGTGGCGATCTTGAAGGCGAGATAGAGGATGTAGGCCGCGGAAGCGAAAGCCAGCAACGGCGCCAGCCTCGGCATCGCGGTGAGCACCGCCACGACCCCGGTCGCGACAACCAGAAGCACGGCGATCGTGCCCAGTATGATTCCCCAGGCATAACCCAGCGAGCGGCGCAAACCGAAGGCAGCGCCGACGGCGGTAACGCTTATCGTCGCCGGTCCCGGGCTGCCCATGATCACCAGGGCGGCAAGCATCAGCGCGAGAAGTTGTCCCCAAAAATCCGGCTGCGAAAGAAGCGGCTCAGCCATTTTCTCCTCTGTCCTGCCTTGCGCGAAGAGACGGTATGGCAGGACCAGAGGGGCGTCTTGGACGTTCGTGCGAGGCGTCGCGACTGAGCTTCAGCCGCTCGCCTTGTCGAGTTCGGTCATGTCGGCGGCGGTCAGTTTCAGCGACGCCGCCCTGATCAGGCTGTCCATCTGTTCAGGCTTGGTGGCGCTGGCGATCGGCGCGGTGACGCCCGGCCGAGCGATAACCCAGGCAAGCGCCACTTCCGCCTGCTTGGCCGAATGCCTTGATGAAACCGCGTCGAGTGCCGCAAGGATGCGCATGCCGCGCGCATTGAGATAGTCCTTCACCCCGCCGCCACGCGGGCTTTGACCGAGATCGGCCTCGCTGCGGTATTTGCCGCTGAGGAAACCCTTGGCCAGGCTGAAATAGGTGATGACGCCGATGTCCTCGGCCACGCATAGATCGCGCAACGGCCCGTCGAAGGACGAGCGATCGTAAAGATTGTATTCCGGCTGCAGCACCTCGTAGCGCGGCAGGCTGCGCAAGCTCGCCACATCGAGTGCGGCACGCAACTGGCCGGCGTCGAGATTCGAACAGCCGGCATAGCGGATTTTGCCCTTGGCGAGCAGCTTCTCGTAGGCGCCAAGCGTTTCTTCATAGGGCGTTGCAGGGTCCGGCCAATGCGACAGATAGAGATCGATAAACTCGGTCTGCAGCCGCTTCAGCGATGCATCGACGGCCTTTTCGATGTATGCGGCGGACAGGTCCTTGTGCCCCTGCCCCATATCCGAACCGACCTTGGTGATCACCACGACTTTGTCGCGATTGCCACGGTCTTTCATCCATTTGCCGATGATGTTTTCCGATTCACCGCCTTTGTGGCCGGGAACCCAGCGCGAATAGGCATCCGCCGTATCGATGGCGTTGAGGCCGGCGCCGACGAAGCGGTCGAGCAGGTCGAACGAGGTTTTCTCGTCGGCGGTCCAGCCGAAGACGTTGCCGCCCAGAACCAGCGGCGCGATGGACAGGTCGGTGCGACCGAGACGACGTTTCTGCAAGGCGGATCTCCGGGATGATTGGGGCGGGCAAATGGCGCCCGCGGGCTGAGGGTCGGAGCCTAACCTAGGTCTTGCCTGAACGAGGTCAAAGGCCTGGCCGCCTTTTTCCGCAGAGCCAGCTTCACAAAGGCGCGACCTGCCTGGCGACATCCTCCAGCCAGTGGTCGCTTATGCCCAACGCCTCGAGATGCTCAAGCGTGCTCAGCACATAGTCCTCGTTGTTGCCGGACTGGCCGACCGAGCCGCGCACCACGGCCGCCGCATCCGCCGCGTCGAGCGCTCCGGCATATTGCTCGTGGTGGCGGTCGACAATGTAGACCACCGCGTCGACCGTACCGCCCCCGTCGAGGCGAATCTTGAGCATGCGCTCCAGATAGACATTGGTGACCAGTTCGCGCTCGCGAAGATAGGCCATGACCTCGTCGCGCAAGTCGCCGGGGACGCGGAATGCGAGGCCGACGCAGGACCCGCCGCGGTCGAGGCCGAGCACCAGCCCCGGCCGCTCGCGCGTGCCGCGATGCACGAAGGAATAGACGCAGAGCGAGCGCCGGTAGCCATGCAGGCGGGCACGCTGTGTTTCGACATGCGCGAATCCCGGCCGCCAGATCAGCGAGCCATAGCCAAACACCCAAAAATCGCCCATATCGCCGCGCCTGATTGCAAAAGATGCCAACACCGCACCCGGACCGGTGTTTTTTCCGCCCGTCCCGTCTAACTATCGTCTGTCTACCTGGCGGAATCGACTACCCGTCCGCAACACCCATGCGTTAACGAGAGCCAAAGCATGACGTCAAGTGACGAACGCCAGCCGAACAAACGTCGCCGCCTGGTCTGGCTTGCAGCATTCATCGTCGTGCTGCTCGCCCTCTACAGCGGCGGCTGGTTCTATCTGGCTGACCGCGTCAGGAGCGAGGCCGACAAGGCGGTTGCCACGCTCAACAAGAATGGCGTCGAGGCCGGCTGCGCCAATCTCCAGGTCAGCGGCTATCCCTTGAGCTTTACCGTCTCCTGCGACAACCTCGCCTATGAGGACGATGCCAAGAACATTGCGGCTTCAGCCGGCAGTTTCAACGCAGCCGCCCAGATCATCCAGCCTCTGTCGCCGGTTGCCAATCTGCGCGGCCCGCTCAGGACCTCCGTTCCGGACATGGTGCCGCTGTGGATAGACTGGGACAATCTGCAGGCCAATTTCAAATTGTGGTGGCCGCTGCCGCAGCGGATTTCGCTGGAGGCAGAGGGCCTTTCCGGCCAGACCGACCCGGCCGACGACACCGATCCGGTGCAACTGTTCAGCGCCGGCAAGGCATCGAGTCAGTTGCAGCCCAACGGTGAGGATATCGACTATCTCGGCAGTTTCGGCGATCTCGAGATCGACCCCGACGCAATTGGCGGGCGCGTGCTTCCGGCGCTCGATGCCAGTGGCGACGTCACGCTGAAGAACGGTGTCGCGTTGATCGGCACGCAGGTGAAGAGCCTTCGTGGCCAGGCGATCGAAATCCGCAACCTCGACCTGTCGTCGGGGACGGCGCGCATCACCGTTTCGGGACCGCTCTCGGTCGATGCCGAGGGCCTGATCAACGCCGATCTGATGATCAGGCTGAAGGACCCGAAGGCGGTGGCGGCCATTCTCGGCGCCGCCATACCCGAGCAGAAAAGCCAGATCGAGCAGGGCTTTGCTGCCCTGGCGGTGCTCGGCAACGAACCGTCGATGCCGCTGAAGGTGGTCAGGGGCAAGGCCTCGCTCGGCTTCATTCCGCTGGGCAAGATCAAGCCGGTGGAATAGCGCTGCGATGGCAAGACCCGTGAAGCTGCTGAGCGTTGGCGCTTTGACGCTGGACACCATCCTGCGCGTCGAGACGCTGCCCGTGCATCAAGGCAAGTTCATTGCCTCCGACGGCGTCCAGATCGCCTCGGGCATGGCCACGAGTGCTGCCTGCGCCGCGCATCGCCTGGGGGCCGAGGTATCGCTGTGGGCGAGCGCGGGTGACGATGCCGTCGCCGACCAGCTCATCGCCGGCATCGAGGCCGAAGGCGTCGATTGCACCTTTGTGCGCCGCGTCAGAGGCGCCCGCTCGGCGCTGGCCTCGATCCTGGTCGACGCGTATGGCGAGCGCATCATCGTGCCGTTCTATGACGGGCTTGCCCAGGCCGATCCCGAAGCCTTGCCGGTCGCCGACCTCACGGCATTCGACGCCGTACTGGTCGATGTCCGCTAGCCAGGTGCGGCAGCCCTTGCCCTGAGAGCGGCGCGCGCCCTCGGCCGGCCGGCAATCCTCGATGCCGATACCGCACCGTTGCAGATCCTGGAACAGCTGTTGCCGCTCGCCACGCACATCGTCGCTTCGGAAACGGCGGCGCGCATTGTCTGCGGCCAGGCGCTCGATCCGGAAACGGCTTGCGCCGATCTCGCCAGCCGCACCGACGCTTTTGTCGCAGTGACAGGCGGCGCGGCGGGCAGTTGGTGGCACGACCGTCGCGCAGGCTGCGTGCGCCATGTCGCGGCACCGAAGATCAAGGCGATCGACACATTGGCCGCCGGCGATGTCTTTCACGGCGCCTTCGCCGTCGGGCTGGCGGAAGCCATGCCGGTCGAGCAGGCTTTGCGCTTTGCCAGTGCGGCCGCCGCGCTCAAATGCCTGCGCTTCGGCGGCAGGCTTGGTGCGCCGAACCGGGCCGAGACGCTGGCCATGGTTGCGCAGACCTGGCCAGCCTGAAACTGACTTAGCCCTTCGCGGGATGCTCGACGGCCTGGCGACCGAAATCGGGCACGTCGATGTCCTGGCCGGCCTCGATGATCGAGCGGCGCACAGCGCGGGTGCGGGTGAACAGGTCGAAGAGTTTTTCGCCGTCCCCCCAGCGGATCGCGCGTTGCAGGGACGCCAGATCTTCCGAGAACCGCGCCAGCATTTCGAGGATGGCGTCCTTGTTGTGCAGGCACACATCCCGCCACATGGTCGGATCGGAAGCGGCAAGACGCGTGAAGTCGCGGAAGCCGGAAGCCGAATATTTGATCACTTCGGACTTGGTCACCGACTGCAGATCGTCGGCGGTGCCGACGATGTTGTAGGCGATGATGTGCGGCAGGTGCGAGACGATGGCCAGCGTCATGTCGTGATGCTGCGGGTCCATGGTATCGATGTTGGCGCCGCAGCGGCGCCAGAACTCCGACAGCCGCTCCAGCGCGTCCGCGTCGGTATCGGGCAGCGGCGTGAAGATGCACCAGCGATTGTCGAACAGGTCGGCGAAGCCGGCGTCGGGGCCGGATTTTTCCGTGCCCGCCAGCGGGTGGCCGGGAATGAAATGGACGCCTTCAGGGACATAAGGCTGCATCTGCGCGATGACAGACGCCTTGGTCGAGCCGACATCGGTGAGGATCGCGCCCTTCTTCAGCGCCGGCGCGATTTCCTCGGCCACCGCGCCGGATGAGCCGACCGGCACCGAAATGACGACTAGGTCGGCATCGCGGACCGCCTCTTTCGCATCGGTGGTATAGCTATCGCCCAGCCCGAGTTCCTCGGCTCGCGCCAGCGTCGCCGCACTGCGCGTTGATATGGCCACGTGACGGGCCAGCCCCTCGCGGCGGATGACGCGGGCCAGCGACGAGCCGATCAGGCCGATGCCGACCAGCGCGATCTTTTCAAACATCGGTGATGTCATGGCGTTCTAGCTTTTCAGAAATGTCGTGAGAGCGGCGACAACGCCGCGATTGGCTTCTTCGGTGCCGACGGTCATGCGCAACGCGTTGGGAAAGCCATAGCCCGAAACGCGCCGCAATATATAGCCGCGCGCCGTCAGATAGTCGTCCGCCGCCGCCGCCGAATGCTTCTGATCGTCAGGAAAATGAACGAGGACGAAATTGCCGACGCTCGGCGTTACCCGCAGCCCGAGCTTTGTGAATTCCTCGCTCAGCCAGGCCAGCCAGGTCTCGTTGTGCGCCACGCTGCGCTCGACATGGGCGCGGTCGCGGATGGCTGCGATACCGGCCTCGATCGCCGTCGCATTGACGTTGAAGGGACCCCGCACGCGGTTGATGGCGTCGACGATATGCATCGGCGCATACATCCAGCCGATCCGCGCTCCGCCGAGGCCGATCTTGGAGAAGGTACGGGTCATCACCACGTTCTGGGCAGCACCGACCAGCTCGATGCCGGCCTCATAGTCGTTGCGGCGGACATATTCGGCATAGGCCGCGTCTAGCACCAGAAGCACGTGCCTGGGCAGGCCGGCATGCAGGCGGCGCACCTCCTGGAAAGGCACATAGGTGCCGGTCGGATTGTTGGGATTGGCCAGGAACACGATCTTGGTGCGCGGCGTGACGGCTGCGAGGATGGCGTCGATATCGGCGCGCTCGTCTCTTTCCTTGATCGTCACCGGAACGGCACCTGCCGACTGGATGTAGATCTTGTAGACCATGAAGGCGTGTTCGGTGATGACAGCCTCGTCGCCGGGCGCCAGATAAGTCTGCGCCAGCAGGCCGAGGATCTCGTCGGAGCCGTTGGAGCAAATGATGTTCTGCGGGTTGAGACCATGCACCTCGGCGATCGCTTCGCGCAGCCGCCTGGCGGTGCCATCTGGATAGACGTCGAGCTTTCCGGCAATCTCGCGCGCGGCTTCGATCGCTTTCGGCGAGGGCCCTAGCGGATTCTCGTTCGAGGACAGCTTGTGAATCTTGGCGACGCCCGCGGGCGCCGTGCTCTTGCCCGGCACATAGGCGTCTATGTCCATGATGCCCGCGCGCGGGGTTGGACGTGCCTGGTCCGGTGTCTGGCTCATGTCGCAAAATCCGTCGAGAACGCTTCCTGAGGGAAGCCGCAGCGGAAATACAAGCCGTGGCCTGCAATGTCGAGAGGCGACAGCCACCGCCCAAGGCTGGCCGTTGACGCCGGCGCGCCACAGCCCTAGAAGGGGAGCGGACTTCCGTGGTGATTTGGCCGGTCGGCTTGCAGCCACGTTAAACAACTTGCTAAAGGGCCGTTTGCATCCTGTAACCGGCTTTGCGACCGCAATGCCGGTTTTTTGTTGTCCGCGCCGGCCGGACACCCGGATCGGCATCGACTTTCGACAAGCGCGATGCGTGGGCTCAAAGTGTGAGATGGATGTCATGGCCGTTCTGCGTGCCCGCAAAACCAACAACGAGGTCGACCAACCGTCGAGCCCGGTTTTGCGTTTTGGATCCGACAAGCCGCTCAAGCTGGACGCCGGCACGCTGCTGTCACCGTTCCAGATCGCCTACCAGACCTACGGCACGCTGAACGATGCCCGCTCCAACGCCATCCTCGTCTGCCATGCACTGACCGGAGACCAGCACGTCGCCAGCACCAATCCGGTGACCGGCAAGCCTGGCTGGTGGGAAGTGCTGATCGGCCCCGGCAAGATCATCGACACCAATCGCTTCTTCGTCATCTGCTCCAACGTCATCGGCGGTTGCCTTGGGTCCACCGGTCCGGCCTCGACCAATCCCGCCACCGGCAAGCCCTATGGGCTCGACCTGCCCATCATCACCATTCGCGACATGGTGCGGGCGCAGCAGATGCTGATCGACCATTTCGGCATCGAAAAGCTGTTCTGCGTGCTCGGCGGCTCTATGGGCGGCATGCAGGTGCTGGAATGGGCATCGAGCTATCCGGAGCGGGTCTTCTCGGCGCTGCCGATCGCCACCGGCGCGCGCCATTCCTCGCAGAACATCGCCTTTCATGAGGTTGGCCGCCAGGCTGTCATGGCCGATCCGGACTGGCATGGCGGCAAATATTTCGAGCACGGCAAACGCCCGGAAAAAGGCCTGGCGGTGGCGCGCATGGCCGCCCACATCACTTACCTGTCGGAAGCCGCCCTGCACCGCAAGTTCGGCCGCAATCTGCAGGATCGCGAGGCGCTGACCTTCGGCTTCGACGCCGACTTCCAGATCGAAAGCTATCTGCGCCACCAGGGCATGACCTTCGTCGATCGCTTCGACGCCAATTCCTACCTCTACATGACGCGGTCGATGGACTATTTCGACCTTGCCGCCGACCATGGCGGCCGGTTGGCCGATGCCTTCGCCGGAACGAAAACCCGCTTCTGCCTGGTGTCTTTCACCTCGGACTGGCTGTTTCCGACCGAGGAGAGCCGCTCGATCGTGCATGCGCTCAACGCCGCCGGCGCATCGGTATCCTTCGTCGAGATCGAAACCGACCGCGGCCACGACGCATTCCTGCTCGACGAGCCGGAACTGTTTGCCGCCATTAACGGCTTCATCGGCTCGGCGGCACGAGCAAGAGGGCTCTCATCATGAACGTCAATTTCGACCAGCGCGTCGACCTTGAAGTCGTCGCCAACCTCATCCCACCACAGTCGCGCGTGCTCGATGTCGGCTCGGGCGACGGCTCGCTGCTCGAATTGCTGCAGGACAGCAAGCAGGTCGACGGCCGTGGGCTCGAGCTGTCGCAGCGCGGCGTCAACGAATGCGTGGCGCGCGGCCTCTCGGTCATCCAAGGCGATGCCGACAAGGATCTCGAATTCTATCCCGACAAGGGCTTTGACTTCGTCGTCCTCTCGCAGACGCTGCAGGCCACCCGCAACCCGAAGCTGGTGCTCGACGAACTGCTCAGGATCGGCAATCGCGCCATCGTCTCCTTCCCCAATTTCGGCCATTGGCGTGTGCGTCTGTCACTGTTCGTCAACGGCCGCATGCCAGTGACCAAGGATCTGCCCTACTCCTGGTACGACACGCCCAACATCCACTTCTGCACCATCCGCGACTTCGTCAATCTGTGCGACGAGCTCGGCGCGACCGTCGAGAAGGCAACCGCTCTCGACGCCAACGGCCAGAAGATCGGCCTGTCGATGCCGTGGTGGTTCTGGAACTTCTTCGGCCAGCAGGCAGTGTTCTTGCTGAAACGGCAGTAGCCGCAAGCTATTCGAGGATGTCCGTGGCCTTGTGCGGATGTTCGACGCCGTCAGCAAACACCACATCGGCCTCCGAATTGTCCGTGCGCAGCGCCAATATCGCCTGGTAGGCGGACGAATTGTACCAGCCATGCACATGCTGCCTGTCGGGAAATTCGATGATGATCAGATGGCCCGGCCAGTTGTTCTCGATCACCTCGACATCGCCGCCATGGACCAGAAAACGGCCGCCGAAAGGTTCCAGCGTGGCATCGATCTTGTGCAGGTATTCGACGATCTGCGGGCCCATCGTGGCTTGGCGCATATGGGCAACGGCGTAAGCGGTCATAAGTGCACTCCCTTTCAATCGAAGCCGATTGCCGGCTCCACAGGCACAGATACCCAATGGTCGTGACGGAATTCGATTACTCCAAAAGTAATAAGAATGACATGGACGCGATCGTGACGAATCGGCCTGCGCGATCCTGAGGCCGTTTCCAGTCTCCGGCCCTCAGGGTGTTGCCGTTGAGACGCAAGGTTGCGAATTCGTGGTTGCGGACGGATTGAACTCTGCAACCAGATGATGACACGGGAATATGTTTTTCGTAGCGTCATGCTGGACGCGATGCCGAGCGAAGCATGGAGCGGGGAACCTGACCTATTCGATCGTTGTCGAAATGGAAAACGCCAAGTCCATCAATGAAGATGAGATCGGCGTTTCGTTGAGTGCTTTGGCACGGGAAATAGAAGCCGTGACGACAACCGGTCAATACCTAAAACCGGAGGTCATCGTTGTTCATAGCGGATCAGATACCGACACACCGCTTCTCCGGCATCGTCTCACCGAAATTGTTCCGCAACTTGGTATGGTTGCAAATACGGTCTTCAGTGCCTGCACAGGCGGCCGGTACTATGAGATCAAGAACGCAGGCGCCGCGCTGGCCAAGGGCGATATCGTCATTTTCTGCGATTCCGATACAGTGATCGAAGACGGCTGGCTGTCGGCACTTCTCAAACCATTCCAGGACCCGAAGACAATCGCCGTGAACGGTTACACCTATCTCGGCTGTGACGATTTCGCGTCGCGGACCTTTGCGCTTCTGTGGTTCTTCCCGCTGCGTGATGGTGATCGGCGCTTTGCCTCCAAGCGCGCGATGAACGCCAACAATTGCGCCTTCCGCAGAAGCTGGTTAGCCGGCCATCCCTTTCCGGCCAGCAATGGATTCAAGGTTTCTTGCACGTTGCTCACCAGCCAGTTACGAGCAAGCGGGCATGATTTTGTCAGAGTCGATGCCGGGCCAGCCATTATCCTCCGCGCGGTTGGCGCTTTTTCTTTTGGCGTGCCCTGGTCACCGGGCGCGATGCGGACCGGAAATATGTGGCACTGGCATCGCCATCCCAAGCCGCGCGAGTGCTGAAGGCGACAAGACGTTGGTTTTCGACGTCCTGGAAAGTGGGCGGGCGTATTCTGACGCATGCAACTCGGCTCGGAATGCCCGCATGGCAGATCCCGTTTGCACTGATCGTCGGATTGGCCTTTTGCGCGCTGGTTTTTTGTGCACAAGCGGCCATGGCCCTTGGGCTGGTTCGGGACGAGGTTGAAAACGTGCCCCTCTACGTGGGACATAGCTGAAGCACTATGGTCAAAATGGTCAAAACCATCGAACCGACACCTCTCATCACGATCATTACGCCGACCCACAACCGACGCGAAACGGTGTTGCGCGCCGTGGAAAGCGTACTCTCCCAGAGCATGTCGAGGCTTGAGCACATTGTCGTCGACGATGGTTCGACCGATGGAACCGAAGCGGCGCTGGCCCGTATCCAGGACCCGCGGCTGATCTATGTCGGGGCGAAATGGCGAGGCGCCAACGCAGCCAGGAATGCCGGCATCGAGCGCGCGCGGGCACCGTTGGTGACGTTCCTCGATTCCGACGACATCTACATGCCGCACCGGCTTGAACGAACCCTGACCTGGTTCGATGAGAATCCTGCACTGCAAGTGCTGATCAGTTCGTTCGTGTCCCTGAAAGGCAATCGCATCACAAACTGCGTCAACCCCGAGGCGTTCGTGAGCCCTGCAATGCTGGAGCGGACGCTGGTTGGGCAGACCATCTTCATTGCCGGCTCCGCGATCACCGCTCGCCGCGAAGCCTTGCTGGCCATCGGCGGCTACGACAGCGACATCACCCGCATGCAGGATCGCGAATTGCTGCTGCGCCTTGCCCGGCGCTTCGGTGCGCAGTTGTCCAGGGATCTGGACTGGACGAAATACAATTCGGAGAACTCGATTTCCGGCCGCCGTGACGGCTATGTCGAGGCCTATGCGAACCTGATGGGCAAACATCCGCATATTGCCCATGCCTACCCGCACATTCCGCCTTACATGATCTCGCGGCAGCTCATCGCCGACATCCTGCGAGGCAGGATACCGGAGGCATTTCAGGGCTACATGGCCAACCGTTCATCCAAAACGCTTGGCTATTCGCTGCCGGAATTGATGCAAGGCTATGTCCATGGCCGGCGCTGGCGCCGCGATCTCTCCAACGAGTTTCGCAATCAATTTGGTGCCCGGCCCGCTTAAACCGATAGGGATTCCGGGAAATTGTGGAACGGTTTTTCCTCCGGATCGCGTTAACCCCTCTGTCTAGAGCTCAACGGTCAAGTTCGGGAAAATACGGATCCGATAGAAACCGCCTGTCCCGTTCGCCTTGCAGGCAGTCTATCGACGTCGCCGCGTCGACGGGGATGCTTCTCACCTCGTCCTGAATGCCGCTCACTTCCAGGAGCAGCTTGCGCCGGATGGCTGTCGAAAACTCGGCGGCGGCATAGATAGGCAGCACGAAGGAACCGGGCCCGCCGATCACGCACTGCGCATAATACTGGTCGAGATGGCTGAAGGTGGGCGACGGGCTGATCAGGATCGGCAGGCCATTGACGACGATGCCTTTGCCAGTCGCCGCATCACGCGTCGCGGTGACCGGCGGCCCGATATTGTTCGGTCCGTCGCCCGAAATGTCGATGACGCTGCGTTCGCCCTGGAAAGACGTGCGGTCGAAAAGCTCGGTGCCGAAGGCCAGCGCGCCGGAAATCGAAGTGCCGCGAAAGCTGCGGAACGGACGAGCCGCGACCTTGTCGGCAAAGCTGTTCGCGCTCTCGGCACTATCGATAATCTGCCAGCCGATAACCGCGTCGTCGCGCACCGTGCCGGCCCATTCGAAATAGGTCAGCGCTATGCGGCCCTTGGCGCCGGCGCGGACAGCCTTGATGAAGTCGGGATGCCGCAGCGCCTCGACATAACCGGCCCGCTGCAGGGCGAACTCCTTCTCGTCCATCGACAGCGAGATGTCGACCGCCAGCACCAGCTCGACGTCGACGGCGAGCGCATCCGGCGGCGAGGCGGCCGGGGCAGCCTGGGCGCAGGCAAGACAGGCAAGCAGGCGCAGAGCATCAAGCATGGCCGTCGCCAAGATTGTTTCTCCCGAGGAGCTTCCCTCGCGATCGCGGCAAAATAAAGCTTTGCTTCCCTCGCCCGGAAATCAGCTCATTTCTTGCGACGAGCGGCGGCTGGCGGCGGTTCGATCGCGCCGGCCCTGACGCGGGCGGGCTTCAGGGCTGGCGCACCGGAATCCTTGACGATCGTCAAAGCGCGCGGGAAGAAGTGGTTGTTGTGCTGGCCGCGCCCGATGTTGAGGATTGCTGTCCTCGGCAAACGCTTCTCGAGCATCGACAGCACGCGTCTTAGCGATGGGCCGTCGAACGCATCCAGCGCTTCATCGATGATCACCCATTTCGGCTGCCGCAACGCGAGCCTGGCGAAGGCCAGCGAGCGTTGTTCGTCATCGCCCAACTCATGGTCCCAACGCCCGGCGCGGTCGAGCGACGAGGATAGCCGTCCCAGACCGACCTCGGCCAGCACCGCCGAAATGTCGGCATCGTTCGCCGGCGCGGGCCCGTTCGGGTGATCGAGGACCTCGCGCAACGTGCCGACCGGAAAATAAGGCACGCGCGGCACGAATATGGGGGCTTCTCCCGCCGGCAGGCCGATCCGGCCGCTTCCCCATGGCCACAGGCCGGCAATGGCACGAAAGAACAGCGTCTTGCCCGCACCGGGATCGCCGGTGATCATGACGCGCTCGCCGGGGCGGATTTCGACATGCGGGTCGGCGAGTCTCGTGCAACCCTCCGGCGAGGTCACTTCGAGCTTCTCGAAAGTCAGGCTGCCATTGACGTTTTGGCCGAAGGCGATGCGCTTTTCCGTGTCGTGCAGCGCATCGGTTTCATCGAGCGCGATGCGGAAATCGGCCACGCGCATCAGCGTGGCGCGCCAATCGGCGATACTGCCGATGTTGTTGATGAACCAGCGCAAGGAGGAGTGGACCTGGTTGAAGGCGCCGACCGCCATCATCAGCCCGCCAAAGCTGATATCACCTGAGAAATAGACCGGCGAAGCGACCAGTATGGGCGCCACGACGGTGATCCAGCCATAGGTGTCGGTCACCCAGGACAGGTTGATCTGGGCGGTGTAGATGCGCCGCATGGCGCCCAGCACCGTGCCGAGATCGAGTTCGAGCCGCCGCCTGGCGTCGGCCTCGCCATGATACAACGCAATGGCATCGACATTCTCGTTGACGCGCACCATCGAGGAGCGCAGCTCGGCTTCGCGTGTATAGCGGTCGCTGTTCAGGCGGATGAGCGGGCGCCCGACCAGCCAGCTCAGCCAGGAGGCGATGCCGGCGTACAGGATGGCGGCCCAGACCATGTAGCCCGGTATGGCCAGCGAGGTCCCGCCGATGTGGAACACGAAGCCCGAGGACAGCTCCCACAGCACCCCGACGAAGGACACCAGCAGGATGCACGACTGCAGCAGGCCGACGCCGAGATCGGTTGACAGGTCGGACAGATGCGCGGCGTCCTGCTGCATGCGCTGGTCGGGATTGACGCCGATGGCGCCGGCATTGGCCAACCGGAAGGCGCGCGCCGGCCGCATCCACTGATCGATCAGATCCAGCGTCAGCGCCTCGCGCAGTTTGAGCCTGATCATCTGGTTGAGCCAGGTCTGGCCGATATTGAGCACCAGCAGCCCGCCGGCGATCATCGCGAAGACGAAGAGCTGGTGCAGGAAGGCCGCCATGTCGCGGCGCGCAAGCGCATCGTAGAAAGGCTGGTTCCAGCGGTTGAGCAGAACTTGGCCGATCGACGTTGCGATGATCACGGCCATGATGCCGACCAATGTCCACTGCAACCATTTGCGAACCGGCGATCCCGCCAGCGCCCGCCGGATCGTCATCACCTGATCGCGCAGGCTGCTGGCTTCGACCGCCACGGCAACCGGCTGAACGGCGGCGGCATTGTCCGGTTGATCAGCCATGGCCGAGGTCCTCGCGTCAGTGCTGAAACCGGATGGAGAAACTTGACAGGCGTTCGTATGGGCTGCCGGATGGGCTGTCGGTCCGCTTGCGACAGATAGGCAGGGAAACGACGTCAGGCACGCTTGCCGTGATCACGAAGCCGTCACCTGCGCAGCCGAGGGCTTGGCATCGGCATTGTGACGGCCAAGCCGGGTGGCGCCATGCGGCGACAGCACCGGCACGAAGACGCGGCGCGAGGCGCGCTGGACGACAGGCACGCCTTGATAGAGCCGTTTCTGCGCCTCGACGACGATGACGCCGGAAAAGATCGGCCACAGCCGCCGGCCGGCGCGCTCCAGCACATTGTGGAAGCGCATCATGAAACGGCGCCGTGACGGCGGAAAGAACAGCGCATCGGACCAGGCGGCGGGCGTGAAATTGGCCTCGCGCAGCAGTTCCGTAAGCTGGCCGCGCGAAAAAGGCCGGCCATTGCCGAACGGGGTGTGCTCGAAGCGCGCCCAGACACCGCGCCGGTTGGGCACGACGATGACCACGCGGCCAGCCGGCGACAGCACGCGCCAGATCTCGTTCAGCGTCTCACGCGGGTTCTCGACATGTTCGAGCGAATGGACGAGCAGCATGCGGTCGATGCAGGAATCGACCAGCGGCAGTTCCTCGTCGAAGACCAGTGCCGTCGCCGTCGGCCCTGTCGCCGGCCACACCACCGCGCCCTGCGTCGCCGGCATGAAGGCGAAGACCCGCTCGGCGTCGGTGCCGAACCGCTCCAGCCACGGCAAGGTGTAGCCCAGACCAACCAGCCGCTCGTTGGGCACGACCGCCCATATCGACGACAACGCCATGGTGATCGAACGCTCGGCGAAACGGCCGAGTGTTGTCGAATAGAAGGAGCGAAGATCGACGATGTCGGAATGCATGGCAGGGATGTAGCCGCGATATCGGCGGGTTTCAACAACAGGCCGCGACGACCTGGCATTCCGGGAATGTCACTAGACATTGCGGGACGTCGTTCAACGTCCCGGAATGTTGCTCAACATCCAGGATGTCTTCAACATCCAGGATGACATCCACGCGCCGGCGCCCTATGTCTGCGGCCATAAACGGAGAGATGCGATGCCGGTCGAAATCGAACAGTTCATGTGCCGCAGCGACAATTTCGGCGTGCTGGTGCATGATCCCAAAAGCGGCCAGACCGCGATCATCGACGCGCCCGAGGAAGCGCCTATCCTGGCCGCGCTCAAGCGCACCGGCTGGACGCCGACGATGATCCTGACCACGCATCATCACATGGATCACGTTGAGGCCAATCTGACGCTGAAAGAGCGCTTCAAGCTGCGCATCGTCGGCCCGGAAGCGGAAAAGGCCAAGATCCCCGGCATCGACGAGACCGTCGAAGACGGCTCGGTTCTCCATCTTGGCGATGAAAAGATCGAAGTCATCGCCACGCCCGGCCACACCGCCGGCCACGTTTCCTACTATTTGCCGGCTTCGGGTGTGGCGTTCACCGCCGACACGCTGTTTGCGCTGGGTTGCGGACGGCTGTTCGAATGCAAGCCGCCGGTGATGTACGATTCGCTGAAGAAGCTGGCCGCGCTTCCGGCCGAAACGATTATTTATTGCGGTCATGAATACACGCTCGCCAACGCCCGTTTCGCGCTGACCGTCGACCCGACGAATTCGGCATTGAAGGAACGCGCCGCCAAGATCGAAAAGCTGTGCGCCGACAATAAGCCGACGCTGCCGACGACGATCGGCGAGGAGCTGTCGACCAATCCCTTCCTGCGCTGGCACGATCCGGCGATCCGCAAGCATCTGGGGCTGGAGAAAGCTTCGGACGCCGAGGTCTTTGCCGAAATCCGCAAGCGCAAGGACAATTTGTAGGCCCGGTGGTATCGTCGCCATGACCAGCTCCGCAGAAATTATCGCGACGCTCGGGCTGAAGCCGCATCCGGAAGGCGGCTGGTATGCCGAGACCTTTCGCGATGGCACCGGCGGCGCGCGCGGCCATTCGACTGCCATCTATTTCCTGCTTGAGGAGCATCAGGTTTCGACCTGGCACCGGGTCAAGGATGCCGCCGAGGTCTGGCATTTCCATGCCGGCGCCCCGCTGGCGCTGGCGATGTGGGAGGAAGGCAGTGCCGTTGTGGAGCAGGTCCTCGGCATCGATCTCGCAGCCGGTGAGCGGCCGCAGATCGTCGTGCCCGCAGGATGGTGGCAATCGGCGCGCAGCCTGGGCGAATGGACGCTGGTCGGCTGCACCGTCGCGCCGGGCTTCGAATTTGCAGCTTTTGAGCTGGCGGCACCCGGCTGGCAGTCTGGACAGTCCTAACTTGGCAAGAACCTTAATTTAGCAGGAAGCCTAGCGTGGTCGCGAGCTGGGCGGCGTAGTATAGCGCCCAGACGGCGAAGCGCATCCAGGCGCGGTGGGGCGAGATGGCGGCGACAAGGAATTTCTCCGTGGCGAGCAGCCCGTCCGATACCATGAACAGCACGGCGCCACCGATCACCCACATATTGCTTGTTGTCAGCGCCGAGATGCCCATTGCCAGGATCGCCGCGATATAGACGGTGATCGGGATACGCAGGCTGGGACCGACACGACGCCACAGCGCCGCCAGCACGATGACCACGAACACCGCCATGGCGAGCGCGATCGCTCCGCGCCACGGCTCGGCGCCAAGCACTCCCAACCCGCCACCGCTGCGCAGGAACAGCGCGACATAGACGATGTGAGCGACAAGAAAACTGGCCAGCCCGCCGAGAAAGGCCTTTTCGCCGTCGCGTGACAGGAAGGCGTCGCCAACGGCGCTGAGTGCGAGCGCGGCGACCAGCAGCAGCGGGCCGCCTTGCAGCGCCGCCAGCACGGCGAGCATCGCCACGGCGAGCGTCTTTGCGGCCGAGCGGGCCAGCGTTGGCGGCATGCCAAGCGTGAAGGCATAGATCACCGCCGCCGCCAGCGAAAAAATCAGTGTCGCATTGGCATTGGCGTCGATGCCGCCCGCAAACGGCATCGTCATGCCTGGGCTCCGCCTTCGGATGCCCGGGCTCCGTCTTCGGATGCCCCGGCTCTGCTTTCGGATGCCGCGGCTCCGCTCTCGACCGCAGCCGGCTTGCGCAGGAACAGGGATTTTGCGGCGAGCACCGCACCGCTGGTGATGAGCACGCAGGCGGCGAGGATGCGCAGCGACGGCTCGGCGACGCCGGCCGCGATCAACACCAGCGTCGACAACAGCGGTGCGGCATAGCTTGCGGCACCCAACACCTGTATGTTGCCGCGCTTGACGCCGATGTCCCAGGCGTAGAAGGCAGCGCCCACCGGCATCAGGCCAAGACCAAGCACCGCCAGCCACTGGCCGGCGCCGACGGGCAGAATCGTCTGTTCCAGCGCCAGGTGGCAGGCGAGCGACAGCACCGCGGTGGCAGCACAGAACCAGGTGACGATGCTGGTCGGCACCGATGGGAAGCGCCGCGACAACAACGAATAGGACGACCACAAGACGGCGCAGACGGCAGCCATGGCATAGCCGAAGGAATAGCGGGCGTCGAAGGCCAGCCCGCCACCCTTGGTGACGATCAGCACGGTGCCGGCAAGGCCGAGCAGCGCGCCGACGATATGGTTCCAGGCAAGTTTTTCGCCCGGCATCAACGCCGAGCCGAGCACTATCAGCAGCGGCCACAGATAGGCGATCAGGCTCGCCTCCACCGCCGGCGCATTGCGCAGTGCGGTGAAATAGAAAAAGTGGTAGCCGAACAGGCCGGCAATGCCGATCAGCCACACCTGCGGCGGTATCTTCTGGCTCTTGTCGGGTGCCGGCATGAACAGCCGCGCGACCAGCCCGACGCCGGTGCCGATCGAGAAGGTGATCGCCGATAGCAAGAACGGCGGCACCTGGCCCGACGCATCGGTGAGCAGTGCGAGCAACGCCCACATGGCGACCGCCGAAAAGCCGATCAGTGTTGCGCGCCCCATTCTGTCTCCAGTGGCGCGCCAATTCCGCGCCTGGCTATTGTACGGCTTCGAAACGCCCGGCGCTGATGGTCAAGGTGCCGATCTGCGTGCCAACCGTGGCACGGATCGGCGCATATACGCCGGTTTGGCCGAGCGGTGCAAACGTCACCATCATGCGGCTTTTGTTCTTGAGATAGTTGAGCGCCTTGCGGCCCTTGCGATAACCCGCCACCGGCTCGAAGCCCATCTGGCAGGTGACGGTGTCGCCCTTGTAGCCCGGGACCGAGATCGTGCCTTTCGACGCGTAGGTCAACGTCAGGTCGGCACGCATCTCGCCGTCATAGAACTTCACCGTGCGGCCGCAGACCTGGTCGAGACTGTCGGCATGAATGACGGTGGCGGCCATAGGATCGAGCACCGATGCCAGGTCGCCGGCACCGAGCGGTACCCAGTTCTTGGGGTCGCGTTTGCCTGGTGCCGGTACGACCTTCGTCGAAGTGACCCTGCCATTGGCAAAGCGGATATCGACCACCGATGCCTTCTTGCCGGAGGTGTAGTCGGCGCGGAATGCCTGCGGCACCATCTTTTTGCCCGCAATCGTGCCTTTGGACGAGATCGTGCCGCGCGTGTCGTCGAACAGCTTGGCGAGACCTGCCGCGGTGACACTGCCTTGGATCGCGTAGGCGCCGTTCTCATAGCGGCTGGAAAACGTTGATTTCGCTATCGAAAGACCAAGAAACGACACCGTGTACTCGCCCTTGAACGACTGCGGCGAGGCAGCAGACGCGGCGGACGGCAAAGCTATGGCAAGCATGGCAACAAGGGCATGTGGCGAACGAAGCATGGCGGGATCGGGTCCTTGATTTTCGGCCGGAGGCGGGCAACTCCGGTCTGGCATGTCCCTATGGAACCGCTTATAGGATGAATTCCGGCCTTAATATGAAAATGCCGGGCGCGCCGTGGGCAATGCAGGGGCTGGGCAAGCCGGAGCTTGACGCCTCGGCGAAATGCAACTATGGAACGCCAACTTTTTCCATAAGGCCGCCTGACCAGAACCGCGCGCCACCCGGCGTGGACTTGAGTGTTTGGCAGACCCCGAGAACTGAAGGTTAGAACCATGTCCCGCACCTGCGAACTCACTGCCAAGGCAGTCATGTCCGGCAACAATGTGAGCCACGCCAACAACAAGACCAAGCGTCGCTTCCTGCCGAACCTCGTCAATGTGACGCTGATTTCGGAAGCGCTGAACCAGAACGTGCGCCTGCGCATTTCGGCCAACGCGCTGCGTTCGGTAGAACATCGCGGCGGCCTCGACGCCTTCCTGGCCAAGGCAGACGTCAAGGAATTGTCGCAGCGCGCCCGTTTGCTGAAAAAGCAGATCGCCAAGAAGACCGCCGAACAGGCTGCCGCTTAAAACAGTTCAAAGGCGGGGGACGACCGCCCTGGCCAACCTCTTGTTGGCCTCTGGCCAACACTTGTTGGCCTGAGCATCGGATCGAAGCCGCAAGGTTTTGGCAATCCGGTGCCCACATACGAAGGCAAGCATCGCCCGCATGGGCATGGTGCTTGGCTGGTTCCATTACCCAGGATAAAAAAATGACTTCCTTCTCACGGTATTTGCCATTCGTGGCCGCCATGGCGCTCGTCGTCGTGGCATCGAACATTCTCGTGCAATTCCCGATGCAGGGCCAGATCGGCGGCCTCTCGCTGGCCGACGTGCTGACCTGGGGCGCCTTCACCTATCCTTTCTCGTTCCTGGTCACCGACCTCGCCAACCGCCGCTACGGACCCACTGTGGCGCGCCGGATCGTCTTTGTCGGCTTCATGACGGCGGTGATCTGCTCGATCCTTGTACCGCCCTTCCTGTTCCGCCATGGCCTGATCGAATTCGAGACCGCCGCCGACCGGCTGGTGCGTATCGCGGCCGCGTCCGGAGCGGCGTTCCTCAGCGCGCAACTGCTCGATGTCACCGTGTTCAACCGGCTGCGCCAGCAGAGCTGGTGGCGCGCGCCGATCATCGGCACGCTGGTCGGGTCGGTGTTCGACACCGCCGTGTTCTTCACCGTCGCGTTCTCGGCTGCCTTTGCCTTCGCCGGACCAAACGACGGCTTTGCGTCGGAAAGCGCACCTTTGATGGGCGTCTTCCATGTCGAGGCGATGCGCTGGATTTCCTGGGCGCTTGGTGATCTCTCGGTGAAACTGATCATCGCCGTCGTGGCGTTGATCCCCTACCGTCTGCTCGCCGCCCGCTGGAGCCAGCCGGCGGTTGCGGCTTAAGCCATGATCCCGAAAAGTGGGACCCGGTTTTCGGAAAAGATCATGGTCGGACAAAGATCATGATCCCGTGGGTCCAGCTCGATTCGGCGAAGACTCCCGACGGCGGACAAGAACTGCGCCTCAAGCGGCGCGGCACCGAATTCTCGATCATGCTGGGCACCAACGAACTGATGAATAGCCGCCTCAGCGGTTCCGAGGAAGCGCTGGCAAAACTGTCCTGCGAGCGGATTGCCGGCCAGAGCCGGCCCACAATCCTGATCGGTGGGCTTGGCATGGGTTTTACCTTGCGCGCCGCACTCACAGAATTGGCCAATGATGCCGGAATAGTCGTCGCCGAACTGGTGCCGGCCGTCGTCGCCTGGGCGCGCGGTCCGATGGCCGAAATCTTTGGCGGCTGTCTCGACGATCCTCGCGTCACAATCCAGGAAGCCGATGTCGGGCAGTTGATCCGGTCGCGGCCCGCGGCCTGGGACGCCATTCTGCTCGATGTCGACAACGGCCCGGAAGGCATCGTCCACAAATCCAACGACGCACTTTACAGCGTGCACGGCCTCGCAGCCGCACGCAGCGCCCTGAAACCCGGCGGCGTGCTGGCAGTGTGGTCGCAAGGCCCCGACATCGGCTTCACGCGGCGGCTGAAGCAGGCAGGCTTCGGGGTCGAAGAGGTCAGTACGCGCGCCAACGGCAAGCGTGGCGCCCGCCATGTCATCTGGATCGCCACCAGGACGTAAAGCCGGCGGGCTCAATCCTGGTGGAGAATGAATTCCAGATAGAGGTTGCGCTGCAGGATCGAGTGGTTGTCGTCGGAGATCAGCGACACCATCAGCGCGCCGTCGCCGCGGGTCCAGACGTCGAGCCCTTCCATATTGTCGATCTGGTAGCCCATGTCGGCCTCCAGCAGCACCGGCCCGTCGGCGACCGCGCCCTTCTCGACGCTTTCGCCATAGATGCGCCGCAGCCGCATCTTGACGCCGCTGGCCATCGAGAAACTGCGCTCCAGAAGCAATAGGTCGCCATCCGGCAGGAAGGCCCCGTCGGTAATGTCGAAATCGCCATTGCGCTTGACGGTAAAGACGCCCTTGTGCGGTCCTTCGATGATGGCGGCATAGATGTTGCCGGCCTTGTCCAGGCTCTTCTCGGAGACCACGACAAGGCCGCCCTCATGCTGGCCGTTGGCATTGGCGTGGGTGACGGTCTCGAAGCCGCGATTCTGGCGCAGCTCGCGGGCCGGAACGGCGAAATCCAGCGGCTTGAAGGGTGCCTTCATGTCGTTGGGGTCGATCTTGAACTGGGCGACGCGGTGGCTGCGCTCGAAGCCGACGGTTGCGATGCCGTTCTTGACCGCGAGACCTTCCGCATCGACCTCCCATTTCCTGTCGATCGGCCGGCCGGTCTGGTCGACCATCTGCTGCATGCGGAAATTCTGGATGCCGGAGGGTCGCTTTTCCGCGTCGCGGACCACCGTGCCGAAGAACCAGAAGCCGGTGTCGGCAACGCCGATGAAGTCACCGCCGGCTTTCAGGAAGCGGAAGGCCGACAGCGCGCCGAAATCGCGTGTCGGCGAGGTCATCTCCAGCCCGCCGACGAATTCGAACGGGCCGAACTGCTTGCCGGCACGGCCAATGTGGAATTCGGTGATCGGGCGGGCCGAGATTTCGGCCGGTTCGACAGAACTAGAGTCGGCCGAACCGGCTGCCGCCGAAGCCACGCCGGAAAGCAGGGCGATGGCGGCGAAAAGCGTCTGCCGAAACCCGCCGCGCCTGGAGATCATCCGGCGCGCCGCATACCACCGCCGCGTCGCGTATCCTTCGCGCTTTCCTCGGCAAACAGCGAAGCCAGCTGCTCGGTCATGGCGCCGGCCAGTTCCTCCGCATCGACAATGGTGACGGCACGGCGGTAGTAGCGCGTGACGTCGTGGCCGATGCCGATGGCCAGCAGTTCCACCGGCGAACGCGTTTCGATCAGCTCGATGACGGCGCGCAGATGGCGCTCGAGATAATTGCCCGGATTGACCGACAGCGTCGAATCGTCGACCGGCGCCCCGTCCGAGATCATCATCAGGATCTTGCGCTGCTCGGGCCGGGCGATCAGCCGGTTGTGCGCCCACAGCAGCGCCTCGCCGTCGATATTTTCCTTGAGCAGGCCTTCGCGCATCATCAGGCCGAGATTGCGCCGTGCCCGCCGCCACGGATGGTCGGCGGACTTGTAGATGATGTGGCGCAGATCGTTGAGCCGGCCAGGATTCGGCGGCTTGCCGTCCTTCAGCCATTTCTCGCGCGCCTGCCCGCCCTTCCAGGCCCGCGTGGTGAAACCGAGGATCTCGACCGAGACGCCGCAACGCTCCAGCGTGCGGGCCAAGATGTCGGCGCAGGTTGCCGCGACCGTGATCGGCCGGCCGCGCATCGAGCCGGAATTGTCGAGCACCAGCGTCACCACCGTGTCGCGGAATTTGGTGTCGCGCTCCTGCTTGAACGACAGCGGCTGCATCGGGTCGATGACGACCCGCACCAGCCTTGCCGGGTCGAGGTAACCCTCTTCAAGGTCGAAATCCCAGGAGCGGTTCTGTTGTGCCATCAGGCGACGTTGCAGCCGGTTGGCCAACCGCCCGACGACGCCGGACAGATTGGCCAGCTGCTTGTCGAGGAAGGCGCGCAGCCGGTCGAGCTCTTCTTCTTCGCACAGCTCCTCGGCCCCGACCGTCTCGTCGAAAGCCGTGGTGAAGACCTTGTAGTCGATTTCCTTCGGCAGATTGGTGAAGGGATTGTCGTTGCGGCGCGCCTCGCCGGGCGTTTCGGCATCGGCGTCGTCATCGTCGGACAGGTCGTCCGCGGTGGCGTCGGAGGCTTCGGTCTCGGCCGACTGTTCGTCATCGGCCGAAGCTTCGGCGTCCTCGGACTGCGACTGCTCGGAGCCGGAATCCTCTTCGCCGCCCTCCTCGCTCTGCTCCTCGCCTTGCGGCTGGTTGTCGTCATTGTCCTCGGAATCTTCCGTCTCCTGGTCGTCGCCGAGTTCCTCGGCCATCTCCATGGAGGCGAGCATCTCGCGCACGACCCGGGCGAACGCCTGCTGGTCGCCGAGCTTGGCCGACAATCCGTCGAGGTCGGCCTTGGCCTTCTCCTCGACCCAGGGGCGCCAGAGTTCGACCAGCCGCTCGCCGCTTTTCGGGATAGGACGGCCGGTGAGCTTCTCGCGCACCATCAGGGCGAGTGCTTCCTCGATCGGCGCGTCGGCTTTGTCCTTGACGTCGACGAGGTTGGCCTTGGCGTATTTGTCCTCCAGCATCGAGCCGATATTGTCGGCGACGCCTTGCATGGCGCGTGAGCCTATCGCCTCGACGCGAGCCTGTTCGACCGCGTCATAGATGGCGCGGGCCGCCTTGCCTTCCGGCGCCAGCTTGGTGTGGATGCGCACATCGTGGCAGGCGCGCTTCAGCGCCATGGAATCGCCGAGGCCGCGGGTGATCGCGATATCGGTCTTCGACGCCTTCTTCGGCAATTCTGGCAGACGCGCACGGCTGCCGGCGAGCGCCGGCCGGTCCTTGGCGAAGCCGACCTCCAGCTCCTTGTCGCCGGCGATGGCGCGCATGCAGACGGTGACGGCGCGCTTGAAGCTGTCGGCTTCAGAACCCGTCTTCGACTTGTTGCGCGTGTTGTCGCCCGGACCCGCCATCGAGACTCTGCTTAGCCCAGCACCACGTTGGCGGCGCTCTCGGGCAGATCCTCGCCAAAGGCGCGCTGGTAGAACTCGGCCACCACCGAGCGTTCCAGTTCATCGCACTTGTTGAGGAAGGTCAGCCGGAACGCCATGCCGATATTGCCGAATATCTCGGCATTCTCGGCCCAGGTGATCACGGTGCGCGGGCTCATCACGGTCGACAGATCGCCGTTGATGAAGGCCGAACGCGTCATGTCGGCGACGCGCACCATCTTGTTGACGATGTCCTTGCCCTTGCTGTCGCGATAGTGCTTGGCCTTGGCCAGCACGATGGCGACTTCGTTGTCGTGCGGCAAATAGTTCAGCGTGGTGACGATCGACCAGCGGTCCATCTGCGCCTGGTTGATCTGCTGGGTGCCGTGATAGAGGCCAGTGGTGTCGCCGAGGCCGACCGTGTTGGCGGTCGAGAACAACCGGAAGGCCGGATGCGGGCGGATGACCCGGCTCTGGTCGAGCAGCGTCAGCCGGCCCGACGATTCCAGCACGCGCTGGATGACGAACATCACATCCGGACGGCCGGCGTCGTACTCGTCGAAGCACAGCGCGACATTGTGCTGGTAGGCCCAGGGCAGGATGCCGTCGCGGAATTCGGTGATCTGCAGGCCGTCCTTGACCACGATCGCGTCCTTGCCGACGAGATCGATACGGCTGACATGGCTGTCGAGGTTGACGCGCACGCAAGGCCAGTTAAGGCGGGCGGCAACCTGTTCGATATGGGTCGACTTGCCGGTGCCGTGATAGCCCGACACCATGACGCGGCGGTTGTAGGCAAAGCCCGCAAGGATCGCCATCGTCGTGTTCTTGTCGAAGAGATAGTCCGGGTCGATGTCGGGGACATGCTCCGATGTCACCGAATAGGCCGGCACCACCATCTTGGACTCGAAGCCGAATTTCTCCTTCACCGACACCGTCGTGTCGGGCAGGTTGGCGATGTCACGATCGACCTTGTTCATATCTCTCAACGTCTCCACGGGCGAAACGTCTGATTTCGCCGGCAATCGATTTTGTCCGGGGGCGGTCTTAGAGCCTTTTCCAACCTTATGAAAGTTGGAAAACGACACGAACCGTATGGCCGCTCAGCACAGGCCCGCCTGTTTGAGCACGCGATAGGCCTGCAGCACATCGCGGAACCGGTCTTCCGAACCTCTGTCGCCACCATTCGCATCCGGATGGTGCTGTTTCACCAGTTCCTTATAGCGCGCCTTGATCTCCTTGCCAGTCGCCTTTGTATCAAGGCCAAGCGTTTCCAGCGCCTTGGCCTCAAGCGGCTTGGCCTTGCGCTCGCGCGCCTCGCGCGGATCCTTCGGTCCCTTGAACAGGTCGAACGGGTCGCGCATGCGGTTATAGTAGCCGGCCCGGCCGGAACGCATCTGGGCCATATCGGGCGACGACCGCGTCGAGGCCCCGTTGGCGCCCATCTTCCAGGTCGGCCGGTGCCCGGTCATGGCTTCCTTCTGGAAGCGCGCGACCTCGGTGTCCGGCACGCCGGAAAAGTAGTTGAAGCCCTTGTTGTACTCGCGCACATGATCGAAGCAGAAATGGAAATACTCGCCCTCCTTCATGCGCCCGACCGGCGCACGATGGGTGCCCGCTTCCTTGCAGCCGTCCCACTGGCAGATCGGCGAGTGCGACTTCAGCTCCGCGTCCTTGTCGGGGCGGACGCGAATCTTCTCGAAATATTTGGGGTACGGCTTCATCTTACCCATTTATGGGGCGTTCGCAGATGCGAAACAAGAATTGACATTTTCGCGATCATCGCCCTAACCGCTGAATCGCGGCATAAAGCAGGCGAATGGCGGATTTTGTTGCACGGCGGCGGCCCCTCGCGAAACCGATTTTCGGTTTCCAGGCCGAGACGCCAGCGATATTTGGTGAAGGGAGATGGCGATGTCCATAGAGGCGACCATGGAAGACAAGCTCAATAAGGCATTTTCGCCGGACAGGCTGGTTATCATCAACGAGAGCCATCTCCATGCCGGTCACCACCATCACGGCTCCGACCACCACGGCACTTACGACGGCACCGGCGAGACGCATTTTCGCGTCCGCGTCGTCGCTTCCGCCTTTGCCGGCATGAGCCGCATCGACCGTCACCGCGCCGTCAATGAATTGCTTGCCGATGAATTGAAGGCCGGCGTGCACGCGCTGGCGATCGAACCGGCGGCTCCCGGCGAAAAGACCCGCTGGTAGCTCGGTTCCGCCTATCGTTTTTCGCCGCGCTCAGAGCACCGCTTCGATGAGGAACGGCCCGCGCCGTGACAGCGCGCTGTCCAGCAGCGCCTCGAAGCGCTCGCACGTATCGGCGCGGGCCGCCTCCACGCCCATGCCTTTGGCCAGCGACACCCAGTCGAGCGAGGGATAGTCGAGGTCGAGCATGCGCCTGGCGTTCTCGCCGATGGCGCCGACGCCGACATTCTTCATCTCGCCATGCAGGATCGCATAGGTTCGGTTGGAAAACACGATCGTCACCACGTCGAGCTTTTCCCGCGCCTGCGTCCACAATCCCTGCACCGTGTACATGCCGCTGCCGTCGGCTTCGAGATTGATCACCTTGCGGTCCGGACAGGCGATTGCCGCCCCGGTCGCCATCGGGATGCCGCCGCCGATCGATCCGCCCGTGCCCATCATGTAGTCGTGCGGCGCTGCAAAGGCCGACAGCGCGAAGAAACGCCTGGCCGAGGTGACCGCTTCATCGCAAATGATCGCATCGGCCGGCAGTTTGCGCGCCACCGACAGCGCGATCGCATCTTCCGTCAGCTTGCCGCTCGGCGTTGCCTCGTCGGGAAAAGCGGCCGCGAGCACCTGTCGTTGCGGCGGCTTGATGCCAAGTTCGTCGCGAAGCGCCTCCAGCGCCGCATGCAGATCGTCGCCATGGGCGGCCAGTGTCAGCACCTCGCAGCCTTCCCGAACGAGCCGTCCCGGTTTTCCCGGATAGGCGAAGAAGGCAACCGGCTCCTTAGCGCCGACCAGGATCAGAACATCGACATCCCTGAGCACAGCCATCGCCGCGTCGACCGGATAGGGAATGCGGGTCGGCGCGACACGCCCGCGCCCGCGTTGCATCCGTGCGATCAGAACCTCGCCGAACAGCCGGACGTCGCTGCCCGTCGAGATTTGCCCGGCGATGGCGAGCGCATCGGCGCGTGCGGCCTTTCCGCGAACAATCATGCCTGCCCGGCCCGGAGCGGCACGGATCGCCGCGGCGACCTTGCGCACGGCGTCCATATCGACGGCCGGCGCTGGCACCAGCGTCACCTTGCCGACCGAAACCGCGTCGACTTCGCCCCAGGCGGCATCCGCCGGCAGGATCATCGTCGCGACGCCGGGTGGTGTCAGCGAGGCGCGAAAGGCTGCTTCAGCTGCCGGCGCGATATCGGCCGGGCCCTTGACGCGGCCGACCCAGTTGGACATCGGCGCCGCAAGGCTTTCAATATCGCTGGTGAGCGGGGCATCGAGCGGCAGATGGTAAGAGGCGTGGTCGCCGACGATGTTGATCATCGGGCTGAAGGCACGCCGGGCATTGTGCATGTTGGCGAGACCGTTGGCCAGGCCGGGACCGGTATGCAGCAGCGTCGCGGCCGGCCGATCGGTCATCCGCGCATAGCCATCGGCGGCCCCGGTCACCACCCCCTCGAACAGCCCGAGCACGCAACGCATTTTCGGCTTGCGGTCAAGTGCTGCAACGAAGTGCATTTCGGAGGTGCCGGGATTGGCGAAGCAGACTGTCACATCATTGGCCAGAAGCACGTCACACAGGACATCGGCGCCGTTCATGCAATTCCCTCCCGCTCACGATCGAAGAGCACTTGCACCCAGGCGCGCCCGCACAGCAATGTCCCGCCGCCACTTTTGATCTGATCCAGTGCCGTAAAGATCAGCCAACCGTCGATTTCAGGAATGCCAGCGCGGCCGCGGTCAGCGCGTCGCCATCCTCGCCGAAATCCCGATTGATCGACATATGCGTGTAGGCGCTGCCGTCGAACAGCGTAACCTTGGTGCCCGTCGCGCGCAGGCGCTCGGCAAAGGCCTTGGAGTCCTCGCCGCGGCCAGGGGCGCGCGAATAGGCAATGAAAGTCGGCGGGTGCCTGCGGCCGTCGACATGGCTGGCCGGCGACAGTGCCGCCCATTGCGCGGGATCGGAAAAGACGCGGGCATAGGCCCGCACCATGCCGCCCTTCTTGGCAAGTGCTGCAAGATCATAGGCCCTGGTATCGTCGAGAATGAGCGCAGCTATGCCGGGCAACCCGCCGCGCATGCCGGTCAGCGCAATCAGATGGCAGCCGGCCGAATGGCCCATGCCGACGATGCGGTTGGGATCGCCGCCATGCCGGGCGATGTTGGCCCTGATGTAGGCGTAGGCCTTTTCGACGTCACCGGCCTGGGTGGCGACATCGGCCTGCGGCAACATGCGGTAATCGATAGAGACGAAGCAGAAGCCGTTGGCGAGCAGGAAGGCCGGTTTGGCGTCGACCTGACTGCGTTTGCCAAACTGCCAGGTGCCGCCATGAACGAAAAACACGACCGGCAGGTCCATTGCACCATCGGGCGCATAGATGTCGAGCTTGGCCGGCCCGTAGTCTAAGGTTTTTGGCGTGGGTCGGCGTGTTTCCGACGCGGCCGATGCTTCCAATGGCAGCATCGCCGCCACCGAGGCCATGATCAGGCTTCGTCGATCGATCATCACTGTCTCCTGACGAGGCAAGACTGCACGCGGCGGCCCCAGCCGTCCAGTCAGGGATTCGCCACACACCCGCTACCCGCGCTGAATACCGCTCCGCACCGAGCGCCTTGATCCCGGAGTGGCCTCAAATCCTTATGATCGTAGCCACCTCTTCACATGAAGGGAACAAACGGTACCCCCCGACAGTTGAATGCGAGGTGAGCCGAATGGAAGCCACAGCGGCTCCGAGGGCAAAAGCATCATGCGAGAGAACCAGTCTGACGTCTTCGATCTGTTTTCGGAAATTTACACCAACGCGACGCAGGAAGAGATCAGCATCCAGCAATATCTCCTTGCCTGCCGCGAGGACAAGTCGATGTATGCCTCAGCGCCTGAACGGATGGTCGAGGCGATCGGCGAGCCGAACCTGGTCGACACCAGCAAGGATGAGCGGCTCGGCCGCATATTCTCCAACCGGACCCTGAAAGTGTACCCCTCCTTTGCCGATTTCTATGGCATGGAGGACACAATCGAGCGCATCGCCGGCTATTTTCGCTATGCGTCGCAGGGGCTCGAGGAACGCAAGCAAATCCTCTATTTGCTCGGCCCGGTCGGCGGCGGCAAATCGTCCCTTGCCGAGCGGCTGAAGAAGTTGATGGAGCAGCGCCCGATCTACACGCTGAAGGTCGGCAACCAGGTCAGCCCGGTTTTCGAATCGCCGCTGGGCCTTTTCCATCCCGATCGCATGGGCGACCTGCTGGAGGATAAATACGGCATTGCCCGACGCCGGTTGAATGGGCTCATTTCGCCATGGGCGGCCAAGCGCCTCGATGAACTCTCCGGCGACATTTCCAAGTTCAGCGTCGTCAAGCTGATGCCTTCGCGACTGCGCCAGATCGGCATCGCCAAGACCGAGCCCGGCGACGAGAACAATCAGGACGTTTCGGCCCTGGTTGGCAAGGTAGATATCCGGCAATTGGAAAATTTCAGCCAATCCGATCCGGACGCCTATTCCTATAGTGGCGGACTGAACCGGACCACCCAGGGCCTGCTTGAATTCGTCGAAATGTTCAAGGCGCCTATCAAGGTCCTGCATCCGCTGCTGACCGCCACCCAGGAAGGCAGCTACAACGGCACCGAAAATTTCGGCGCCTTTCCCTATCAGGGGATCATCGTGGCTCATTCCAACGAGTCGGAATGGCTGCAGTTCAAGAACAACAAGAACAATGAGGCTTTTCTCGATCGCATCCTCGTGGTCAAGGTGCCGTATTGCCTGCGGATAACCGAAGAGCGGCAGATCTACGAGAAACTGCTGCGGGAGAGCGAATTGGCCGCCAGTCCCTGCGCTCCAGAGGTGCTGGACATCCTCAGCCGGTTTACCGTCTCGACCCGGTTGGCCGAGCACGACAATTCGCCGCTCTACACCAAGATGCGCGCCTATGATGGCGAGAACCTCAAGGAAGTCGACCCCAAGGCCAAGTCGGTTCAGGAATATCGGGACGCCGCGGGCGTCGACGAGGGCATGGCCGGCGTCAGCACGCGCTTTGCCTTCAAGATCCTGTCGCAGACCTTCAACTATGACACCGAAGAGGTGGCCGCCGACCCCGTGCATCTCATGTACATCCTGGAGGAGGCAATCAAGCGCGAACAGTTTCCGAAGGAGACGGAAGCCGCCTATCTGGAGTTCATCAAGTCCGAGCTGGCCGCGCGGTATGCCGAATTCATCGGCCATGAGATCCAGAAAGCCTATCTGGAATCGTACAGCGAGTACGGCCAGAATCTTTTCGACCGCTACATCGCCTATGCCGACGCCTGGATCGAAGACCAGGACTACAAGGATCCCGACACCGGCCAGATCCTCAACCGCGAGGTTTTGGACAACGAGCTTTCGCAGGTCGAAAAACCGGCCGGCATCGCCAATCCCAAGGACTTCCGCAACGAGGTGGTGAAATTCACGCTGCGCGCCCGTGCAAGAAACCATGGCCGCAACCCGGCGTGGACAAGTTACGAAAAGCTGCGGGAAGTCATCGAGAAACGCATGTTCGGCCAGGTCGAGGACCTCCTGCCGGTGATCAGTTTCGGCTCCAAGCAGGACAGCGTCACGGAAAAGCGGCACAATGAATTCGTGCAGCGGATGGTCGAGCGCGGCTACACCGAGCGGCAGGTTCGTCGCCTTGTGGACTGGTACATGCGGGTGAACAGGGCGGGTTAGAGAACCCGGATGGTTCCATGCCGATCTTCATCGACCGCCGCCTGAACCCGAAAGACAAGAGTCTCGGCAATCGCCAGCGCTTCCTCCGACGCGCGCGCGAGGAATTGAAGCGGAGCATACGCGACCAGATCCGCACCGGCAGGATTGCCGACGCGGATTCCGAGCACGCCGTGCGCATGCCCGAAAGAGGCACAAGCGAGCCGAGCTTCAACAACGCCGGCGACACCGGCAGGCGTCAGCACATCTTGCCGGGCAACAGGCATTTCTCCGCCGGAGACCTGATCCCCAAGCCCGGCGGAGGCGGCGGGGGAGCATCGTCCCCGGGAAACAAGGCATCAGAGGACGACTTTCGTTTCGTACTGTCGCGCGAGGAAGTGCTCGATCTGTTCTTCGAGGATCTCGAGCTCCCGGACATGGTCAAGCTCAACCTCAAGGAGATCCTTGCCTTCAAGCCGCGCAGAGCCGGCTTCGCCGCCACCGGTTCGCCGACCAACATCAATGTCGGCCGCACGATGCGCAACAGCCACGGCCGCCGCATTGCGCTGAGGCGCCCCAAGCAGGTCGAACTGGATGTCCTCCTCGAGGAAATCGCCTCGCTCGAGTCGGCGCCATCCAGCGTCGACGCGCGCCAGCGTATCGCGGCATTGCGCGAAGAGCTTGACCGGCTGGAACGACGCCGCCGCCGGATTGCCTATGTCGATCCGCTCGACATCCGCTTCAACCGCTTCGATTCCCGGCCGGTGCCGAACGCCAATGCCGTCATGTTCTGTCTGATGGACGTGTCCGGGTCCATGGGCGAGCGCGAGAAGGATCTGGCCAAGCGTTTCTTCGTGCTGCTGCACCTGTTCTTGAAACGACGCTACGACCGCATCGAGATTGTCTTCATCCGCCACACGCACCTGGCTCAGGAGGTCGACGAGGAGACATTTTTCTACAACACCCAAAGCGGCGGCACCGTCGTTTCCACCGCGCTGGAGGAAATGCACCGTATTATCGCCAGCCGTTACCCGGCCCACGACTGGAACATCTATGCCGCCCAGGCCTCGGACGGCGACAATTTCGCCGGCGATTCAGAGCGATGCATTTCGCTGCTCAACGGCGAACTCATGCGGCTGTGCCAATATTTTGCCTATGTCGAGATCATCGACGAGCGTGAAGCCCATATTTTCGGCTCGACCGAAAACGGGACGTCGCTGTGGCGTGCCTATAACGCCATCGACCAGAAGTGGCCGAACTTCCAGATGAGCCGCATCGCCACACCCGCCGATATCTACCCGGTCTTTCGCCAGCTCTTCGGCAGGCAGCCGGCCTCCCTCAAGAGAGCGTGAGGGTTCCCGATGGCCAGACAAGCGAGCAAATCCAGTCTGCTTTTCTCAGGGTCAGACTGGGATTTCAAAACATTGTCGCGGGCCTATGACGCGATCGAGGCACTTGCGGTCGAAGAGCTTCATCTGGACACCTATCCCGTTCAGATGGAGATCATCTCGTCGCAACAAATGCTCGACGCCTATTCGTCCATCGGCATGCCATTGATGTACCGTCACTGGTCTTTCGGCAAACATTTCCTCCACCAGGATCTGCTCTATCGCAAAGGCGGGCGAGGGCTTGCCTATGAACTGGTCATCAATTCCAATCCCTGCATCGTCTATCTGATGGAGGAAAACACCATGGCCCTGCAGGCCTTGGTGACGGCCCATGCAGCGCTCGGGCACAATCATTTCTTCAAGAACAATCAGCTGTTCAAACAGTGGACGGATGCGGGTGCGATCCTCGGCTACCTGGACTTCGCCAAGGGCTACATAGTCCGTTGCGAGGAGCGGCACGGCCTCGCCGCCGTCGAGGCTGTTCTCGATTCCGCTCACGCGCTGATGGATCAGGGCGTGTTTCGCTATCACCGGCCGCCGAGGCTGTCGTCGGAACGGCAACGCGAAGGAATTCGCGAGCGTCTCGAATACGAGGAGCGCTCCTACAACGACTTGTGGCGTACGCTGCCGCCTTCCCAGCAAGCGACCAACGAAAAGGGCCAGGACCCGGAGCGGAAGAAATCGCTAAACCTTCCTGAGGAAAACCTGCTCTATTTCCTGGAAAAGAACAGCCCGGTCCTGGAGCCCTGGCAGCGTGAGATCATCAGGATCGTCCGCGTCATCGCGCAATATTTTTACCCGCAACGGCAAACACAGGTGATGAACGAGGGCTGTGCCACTTTCGTGCACTATACGCTGATGAACATGCTGTTCGACCGCGGCCAGATCAGCGAAGGCGCCATGCTCGAAATCCTGCGCAATCATTCCAACGTGGTCTTTCAGCCGGCCTTCGACGATCCGCGCTTTTCAGGCATCAACCCCTATGCTCTCGGCCTCGACATGATGCAGGACATTCAGCGCATCTCGACCAAACCCACGGCCGAGGACCGCGATTGGTTTCCCGACATCGCCGGCCAGGGCAACTGGCGCGAGGTCCTGCTTGACGCATGGGCCGATCATCGCGACGAATCGTTTATCCGCCAGTACCTCAGTCCGGCCATGATCCGGAAATGGCGGTTTTTTGTGCTCGGCGACGCTGCCGACCAACCGCATTGTCAGGTCACCTCGATCCACGACGAGCGCGGCTACCGCAAGATACGCGACGCGCTCGCCAACAGTTACGATCTCGGCGCGAACCGGCCGGACATTCAGGTGGTGGATGTCGATCTGCTCGGCGACCGCCATTTGCGGCTGCAGCACAAGGTCAATGACGGCATCCTTCTCGAGGATGCCAGCCGCGACGCCACGCTTCGTCACATTCGCAGGCTTTGGGGCTATGAAGTCAGCCTGGCCGCCATAGATGCCGAGACCGGCGCGACGATCCACGAACGCTCGACCAGCCAGATCGCCGGATGACGTGCCCCGGCCTCCCTGCGCGTATCAGGTGTCGCCGGCTGGCCTGATCCTCAGCCTTGCGATCCGGTTCTTGTCGCGTTTCATGACGACGAAGCGCTTGCCGTGGAACGTAAAAGCCTGCTTCTCCTCGGGGATCGATTGCGTCTCGTGGATGACGAGGCCGGCAATGGTGGTGGCCTCCTCATCCGGCAGGTTCCAGTCGAGAGCCCGGTTGAGGTCACGGATGGGCACCGTGCCGTCGACGACGACGGAGCCGTCGGCCTCCTGCTTGACGCCCTGTATGTCGACATCATGCTCGTCGGCGATCTCGCCGACGATCTCCTCGATAATGTCCTCCAGCGTCACCAGCCCTTCGACCTCGCCATATTCGTCGACCACGACGGCGAAATGCGCCTTGCGGCGCAGGAAGGCGTTGAGCTGTTCCTGCAAGGTCGTGGTGTCGGGCACGAACCAGGGTTTCGAGGCGATCTTCATCACGTCGATCCGGGAGAAATCGTTGCCGACTTCGTTCAAGGCGCGCAGCAGATCCTTTGCATGCAGCACGCCGACGATGTTGTCGAGCGAGCCTTTCCACAGCGGCATGCGGGTGTGCGGGCTTTGCAAAATCTCGCGCACCACCGCTTCCGGCGCATTGTCCGCATTGACCGAGCGCATGTTGGTGCGGTGGACCATGACGTCGGAGACTTCCAGCTCGGCGAGATCGAACAGCCCGCCGACGCGGTCGCGATCCTCGCGCACCACCTGGCCGTCGCGGCGGAAATCGTCGACCGCGCCGCGCAATTCGTCCTGGCTGGAACGCTGCGGCTCGATGCGCGACAGCTCGTATCCGAACATGGCTAGCAGGCGCGTGCGCACGGCAACGAGCAGCGCGATGAGGATGGCAAGGACGGCGACGACGATCCAGCCGGGCTCGTTCATCTCCGGTCGCTTTCCTTTGGGTGATTCTCCCTGAGGAACGACAGCACTTCCGATGCCGGAACATCTTTGGCAATGAAAGCCTGGCCAATGCCGCGCGTCAGGATGAAGGTCAGCGCGCCGCGTGACACCTTCTTGTCCTGGGTGATGAAGGCAAGCAGAGCCTCGGCGTCAGGCAATTCGCCCGGGATGTCGGCTATCCGCCAAGGCAGGCCGACGGCGCGCAGATGCGACTCGACGCGCGCGGCATCGTCGGGGCTGGCCAGATTGAGCCGTGACGAGAACCGGTAGGCCAGCGCCATGCCGATTGCGACGCCTTCGCCATGGACGAGGCGGCTTCCGTCATATTGGGTGGCGGCTTCCAGCGCGTGGCCGAATGTGTGGCCGAGATTGAGCAACGCGCGGTCGCCGGTCTCGAACTCGTCGCGCGCAACCACATCGGCCTTGGCGCGGCAGGCTTCGGCAATAGCCTGCGCCCTCTCCGGCCCGCCGGCAAACACCTTTGCCCAGTTCTCTTCCAGCCAGGCGAAAAATTCCGGCCGGTCGATGAGCCCGTATTTGGCGAGTTCGGCATAGCCGGCGCGGAATTCGCGGATCGGCAGCGTGTCGAGCACTCCGGTATCGGCCAACACCAGTTTCGGCTGATGGAAGACGCCGACAAGGTTCTTGCCGCGTGGGCTGTTGATGCCGGTCTTCCCGCCGACCGAGGAATCGACCTGCGCCAGCAGCGAGGTCGGGATCTGCACGAAATTCATCCCGCGCCGCACGATGCCGGCGGCAAAGCCGGCAAGGTCGCCAATAACGCCGCCGCCGAAGGCGATGACGATGTCGCCGCGCTCCAGTTTCGCAGCCAGCACACCGTCGACCACCTCTTCGAGATGAGCAAAACTCTTGGTCTTCTCGCCGGGCGGCAACGTGATCACGGCGGTCTGGATGCCACCTGTTTCGAGGCTGGCCTGAAGGGCAGCGAGATGCGCTGCCGCGACATTGGCGTCGGTGACGACCGCGGCGCGCATGCCCGGCAGCCGGCGCGCAATCTCCGCGCCCGCGCGGGCCAACAACCCCGAGCCGATCAGAATGTCATAGGTCCGATCGCCAAGGCCTACTTCGACGACAACGGGTGCGATGCTCACGATTCCACCTCGCCCGCCGCCGTCGTCTCATCGATGCCGAAATGCCGGCACAGCGCGTCCACCACCTCGGTCGCGATGACTTCTTTGCGGTCGTCGCGGGTCGGCACGGTGACGTCCGATGTCGCGTAGATCGGATAGCGCTCGCCCATCAGTCGCTCCAGCACGGCGCGCGGGTCGGCGCTTTTCAGGAGCGGCCGGTTCTGCTTCTTGGAGACGCGGTCCATCAGAAGGTCGAGCTCGGCCTTCAGCCATACCGACACGCCGTGCGCTGCAATCGCCTCGCGCGTCTGCGCGTTCATGAAGGCGCCGCCGCCGGTCGACAGCACCTGCGGGCCGTTTTCCAGCACGCGCAGGATGACGCGTTGCTCCAGCGCCCGGAATTCGGTCTCGCCATAGCGCTCGAAAAGTTCCGGAACGGTCATGCGCGAGACGCTTTCGATCTCCTGGTCGCTGTCGATGAAGGGCAGCGCCAGCATCGTTGCCACCTTGCGGCCAATCGCCGTCTTGCCGGCGCCCATCAGTCCGACGAAGACGACGGAACGGCTGCCCAGCCGGCCAAGCAACGCGGCGTGGGTCTCGTCTGGAGGATTTGCTGGCAGCGCGTTCATTGGATTGTTCGAAGGCCCTCTTTGCCGGCGTATCGACATGAAAAGCCCGTTTGCGTCAAGCGTGGCAAGTGCCTTGAACCCGATATGGACCGGCAGGGTCTGCATCAGAAGTTGCTAACAGGCCCCAGCTTCTTCCTTGAATTGGCCGGATTGGCGTCCCATAAGGGGACAGGGTTTGGAAACGCAGAACAAGAAGACGGGCGAAAATTGATGCCGACACTGTTTCGCTTTGTCGTGGTAACAGCGATTCTGGCTGGCATTGCCTATGGTACGATGTTCGCCCTGGTGATGTTCGTCGAGCCAAAGAAGGGGGAAATGAGCGTGCGCATCCCTCCGGAAAAGCTGAACCCCAAGAAAAGCTGAACCCGAAGAAAATTGAATGAACAGCGCCGCCCGCATCGAAGCCTTTCTGGAAATGATGAGCGCCGAGCGGGGCGCGGCCGAAAACACGCTTTCCTCCTACCGCCGCGACCTCGAGGACGCTTCTGGCGCGATCGATGGCGGGCTGGCCACTGCCGCCGCCGCCGATATCCGCGCCTATCTCGACGACATTGCCGCCCGCGGCTTTGCAGCCACCTCGCAGGCGCGCAAACTGTCGGCGATCCGCCAGTTCTTCAAATTCCTCTACGCCGAAGGCCTGCGCGGCGATGACCCGACCGGCACGCTGGACAGTCCGAAAAAGGGCCGCCCGCTGCCCAAGACGATGAGCGAGGCCGACACCGGCCGGCTGATCGACCGTGCGGCGCTTGAGGCCGGCGGTGTCTCGTCGGGCGATGGGGACAGTCTGGCGTCACTGCGCCTGCATGCGCTGGTCGAGGTGCTTTACGCCACCGGCCTGCGCGTTTCGGAGCTGGTCGGCCTGCCGGTGACGGTGGCGCAGCGCGACGACCGTTTCTTCATGGTGCGCGGCAAGGGCGACAAGGAGCGCATGGTGCCGCTCTCCGCCAAGGCGCGCACGGCGATGAAGACCTGGCTTGCCGCCCGCGCCAGGGTGCCCGCCTTTGCCGACAGTCCGTTCCTGTTTCCGGCCGCCTCCGACAGCGGCTATCTCTCGCGCCAGGTCTTCGCGCGTGACCTGAAGGGGCTGGCGGCAAGGGCCGGCATCGCCTCGGCGAAGATCTCGCCGCATGTACTGCGTCATGCTTTCGCCAGCCATCTCCTGCAGAACGGCGCCGATCTCAGGGTCGTGCAGCAATTGCTTGGCCATGCCGACATATCGACGACACAGATTTACACCCATGTGCTGGAAGAGCGGCTGGTGCGGCTGGTCAACGATCATCATCCGCTTGCCGACTAGGCCTCATATCGCTATGTGAGGACGACATTTCACCGCCCGGAGCCTTGGATTCAAGGGTTCCGTCAGCCATTGCCTTCCGACGTATCGGTCCGCTCACGCATGTACAACTACCTCGATTTCGAAAAGCCGGTGCAGGACCTCGAGGGCAAGATCCTCGAGCTGAAGAAGCTTGCCGAGAACGGCGAGGCGGTCGATGTCGGCGACGAGATCAGCCGTCTCGAGAAGCGCTCCCGCGACGCGCTGCGCGACGCCTACAAGGCGCTGACGCCGTGGCAGAAGGTGCAGGTGGCTCGCCATCCCGACAGGCCGCATTGCGTCGACTATATCAAGGGCCTGTTCACCGATTTCACGCCGCTGGCCGGCGACCGCAATTTCGGTGAGGACCAGGCGATCGTCGGCGGTTTCGCCCGTTTCCGCGGCGAACCCATTGCCATCATCGGCCAGGAAAAAGGTTCCGACACAGCCAGCCGCCTGAAGCACAATTTCGGATCGGTTCGCCCGGAGGGCTACCGCAAGGCGGTACGGCTGATGGAACTGGCCGACCGCTTCAAGATCCCGCTGCTGACGCTGGTCGACACGGCCGGCGCCTATCCCGGTGTCAATGCCGAGGAGCGCGGCCAGGCGGAGGCTATCGCCCGTTCAACCTCGACCTGTCTCGGCCTGAAAGTACCGTCGATCTCGGTGGTCATCGGCGAAGGTGGTTCGGGCGGCGCCATCGCCATCGCCACCGCCAACCGCGTCTACATGCTCGAACACGCCATCTATTCGGTGATTTCGCCGGAAGGTGCCGCCTCGATCCTGTGGCGCGACACGACGCGATCGAAGGACGCGGCGACCAACATGAAGATCACCGCGCAGGATCTTTTCGAACTGAAGATCATCGACGCCATCATCCCCGAGCCGCTCGGCGGTGCGCATCGCGGCGCCGAAACCGTGATCGCCGCGACCGGAGACCTCATCGCCAGGACGATGAAGGACTTTGCCGGCGCCAACACCGATTTCCGCGAGCAGCGCCGCGAAAAATACCTGGCCATGGGCCGCAGTCTCTGACCACAGACAGCCTTGGCCGCCATAATGTGGCGGGGCGGAGCATTTTTGCCACAAAAATGCCGCTGCATTCGGCTCAATGAGACTGCCGCAGGGGGATGCGTCGGCACTTGCGGTAAGGAATTTATTAGGGTTAACGGGCTTAGGGTCCGTCGATGCGCAGTGTAGCAGCCGGGGCAGGAAACGTCCTGGCGCCAGAGAAAAGACGATATCCGCAGCCATGTTTGTCAAGCTTGCCCGCACCGGAATCCTGATCGCTGCCCTCGGCATTGCCGGCTGCAACAATTCGTCGATGAAGGATTTTGCCCCGGAGGCCAACAAGCCGCTGCCCGACAAGATCCTCGCCGACATGAGAGCCAAGGGCATGGTCCGCACCTCGTCGGTGATGGCCCGCATCTTCAAGGAAGAGGGCAAGCTCGAGATCTGGAAGGCCAAGACCAACGGCCGCTATGACATGGTCGCCAGCTACGACATCTGCAAATGGTCGGGCAAGCTCGGGCCTAAATACACCGAAGGCGACCGCCAGGCGCCGGAAGGCTTCTACACGGTGCGCCCGGCGCAGATGAATCCGCGCTCGAACTACCATCTGTCCTTCAACATCGGCTATCCCAACGCCTATGACCGCGCCAATGGCCGCACCGGCTCCAATTTGATGGTGCACGGCGCCTGTTCGTCGTCGGGCTGCTATTCGATGACCGATGCGCAGATCGAGCAGATCTATGCCTTCGGCCGCGATGCTTTCCAGGGCGGCCAGACCGAGTTCCAGATCCAGGCGTTTCCGTTCCGCATGACCGCCGCCAACATGGCCCGCTACCGCAACGACCCGAATTACGACTTCTGGAAGATGCTCAAGGTCGGCTACGACAATTTCGAGATCACCAAGGTGCCGCCAAAGGTCGATGTCTGCGAGAAGCGTTATGTCTTCAACCAGCTTGCCGCCGACGGTCAGACATTCGATCCGACCGGCGCCTGCCCGGCGACGACGCAGCCTGATTCGCTGAAGAGCGCCTACAACTCCTACATGAGCACCTACGACGCTGCGTTCAGCGGCGCGGTCAAGGCCAGCGTGCCGGCGCCCAAGCCGACCATTGCCGGTATCAAGGAAGCCAGCATCGTCTCCGACTGGTCCAAGCGCCGGGCGCGCGGCGAGCGCGTGCCGATCGATCCGCCGTCGCTCAACAATGACGGCTCGGTCACCGAGACGGCGCGCATGGGCCGCATCGATTCGCCCGCCGGCCGCAAGATGGCTGCCCTCGACGCCGAAAAAGCCGCCAAGCAGAAGGCCGAGGAGCAGAGGCTGGCTGCCGTAGAGGCGGCCAAGCAAGCCAAGGAAGCCGCCAAGGCCCAGGCTCTGGCTGAAAAGGAGGCCGAAAAGGCCGCCAAGGAGGCCCCTGTCGCCACCGCGACCATCGCCGCCCCTTCGGAAGCGGCGCCAATGGCTGAAACGCAGGCGGCGAGTGCCGACGAGAGCCGCGTGACGAAGCTGAAGAACAAGCTGCTCGGCATGTTCGGCGGTTGATTTCGCCCGTGGATGATCGCGCCGCTATTTATGACCTCAAGGGGCTGAACTGCCCCTTGCCCGTGCTCAAGGCCAAGAAGCGCCTGGCCGGCATGCAACCGGGCGGCCGGCTCTGGCTGGAGACCACCGACCCGCTCGCCGTCATCGACATTCCGGCCTTCTGCTCCGAGAGCGGCCACCAGTTGATTGAAACGGCGGCGATCTCCGGCGGTCATCGCTTCCTGGTCGAGCGCGGCGCGCCGTAATCATGGGGGCTACCGCCCGGCAATCGCCAGCGGGTTGTTTTCCAGCGCCGCGCGGTCGGGCGTGTCGATCGACGGCCGGTTGGTGAAGGCGGCGAACAGCCTGCGGATATAGTCTTCCGGCATATCGAGCGTGATCAGCACCAGCCGCGTGCCGCGCTGGCCATCGGGCCAGGACGGCAGTTGCACCGGGGGATGCAGGATCTTCTGTACGCCATGGATCACCAGCGGCCGCGACGGGTCTTCCCTGAGCTCGATAATTCCCTTCATGCGCAGCAGATGCTCGCCATGCGTCGACCGCAGCAGGTCGAGGAACATCTCGATCGCTGAAAACGGCACCGGGCCGTCATGCACCAGCGAATAGGAGCGCACGCGCTGATCGTGACGATGGTCGTGGTCATGGCCATGCTCGTGATCCTGGCCATCATGATGATGATGATCGTGCGCGGCTTCCTCGCCAAGCCAGCGCCGCACATCGGCGGATTTGGTTGCAGGGTTGTAGAGGCCGCAGTCAAACAGCGCCGCCACGCCTGTCTCCGTGTCGCCGGCATCGAGCAGTTCGGCGCCCGGATTGATCTGCCGCAGGCGCGTCCGAAGCATTTCCAACTCATTGGGATCGGCGACCAGATCGGCTTTGCTGAGCACGATGCGATCGGCGACGGCAGCCTGCTTCACCGCCTCGACATGGGCGTCGAGCGTGGCGTTGCCGTTGACGGCATCGACCAAAGTGATGACGCCGTCGAGCCGGAAGGCCTGGATCAGTGCCGGATGCGCCATGATCGACTGCAGCACCGGCGCCGGGTCGGCAAGGCCGGTGGTCTCGACGATGACGCGGGCAAGACGGGCGATGCGGCCGGTCTGCAGCCGGTCGACCAGGTCGGCCAGCGTATCGACCAGTTCACCGCGCACCGTGCAGCACAGGCAGCCGTCCGACAGCTGGATGATGCCGTCGGAAGACTGCTCGACCAGCAAATGGTCGATCGCCACCTCGCCGAACTCGTTGATGATCACCGCCGTGTCGGCCAGCGCCGGATCCTTGAGCAGCCGGTTGAGCAGCGTCGTCTTGCCGGCGCCGAGGAAGCCGGTCAGCACCGAGACGGGGATCGGGAAGCCGCTACCCATTGGCTAGTTCGCAACCTTGACCGGCTGGTCGCCCTGCGCGGCGGAGCCGGCAATCTTCGGGCCGGTGCCGGTCGGTGCCGGCCTGTCGGGCCGCCAGCTCGGGATCGGCACATCGGCATATTCCTGGGCGCCCTGGTCGAGGATGGCCTTCGGCGCCGGACCGGTGGCGCCGCCAAGGCCGACGGCAACCAGCGTCGGCACATGGTCGAGCTTTTCCTGATATGGCGATTTCGGCACGTTCTTGGCGACGACCGGCGGTGCCTCGGACTGTTCCGCAGGCGCCTTCTTCTTGCAGACCTCGTCCTTCATGTCGTTGGGCGAGACGGTGTCGCCATAGGGCGCCAGCGTGGTGACGGTGGCCGAACCGGCGGCCGGCGTGTCAAAACCCTGGTCGAGCAATCTCGCGGCGGTCTCGGCGCGGGTGACCGCCGATTTCTCGCCAAGCACAACCGCGACCAGCGTGCGCCCATTGCGCGTCGCCGAACCGATCATGTTGAAGCCCGAAGGGCAGACAAAGCCGGTCTTCATGCCATCGGCGCCGGGATAGCGGCCGATCAGCAGATTGTAGTTGGGAATAGCCTTCTTGCCGACGGCAAGGCCCTCGATCGAGAACCACGGCGCGTATTGCGGAAATTCGCGGCGGATCGCCATCACCAGCACGGCGAGGTCGCGCGCCGTCGTGTACTGGTCAGGCGAAAAAAGCCCATTCGGATTGACGAAATGCGTGCCGTTCATGCCGAGCCGGGTCGCCTCGGCGTTCATCCGGTCGGCAAAGGCCGCCTGCGAACCGCCGACATTTTCGCCCACCGCCATGGCGATGTCGTTGGCCGATTTGACCAGCATCATCTTCAGCGCGTTGTCGAGCCGCATCACCGAGCCCGGCTTGAAGCCCATCTTGCTTGGCGGCTCCCCGGCGGAATGCTTAGTCACCTTGATCGGCGAATCAAGCTGCACCTCGCCGGCGGCGATCGCCCGAAAGGTGACATAAGCGGTCATCAGCTTGCTCAGCGACGCCGGATACCAGCGCTTGAACGCGTCCTGATGCTGCAGGATCTTGCCGCTGCCGAGATCGAACACGACCACCGGATTGGCCAGCGCCGGCCCGGCCAGGACCGACAGCGCGATTGTGCCAGCCGAGAATAGTTTGAGGAAATGCCTGTACCGCATGATCAAATCCGAAATCGCCTCTTGCCGTAGTCGCCCCTGGCTCCGTAAGATTTCGTTACGCGATCGCCAGCATATGGTCCGACCCTCAAAAACCGGACCCATTGTTGCGGTGCTATTTACTCTATGTGACGCCAAGATGGCAAAGTGCCTGGCGATCATAATTGCAAGGCAGCGGCCAACACCCGCCGTCCCAACAGCGAGATGGAACCATCATGCCAATCCTGAACCGTGCCGCCGAAATGCAGGACGAAGTTGCCGGCTGGCGCCAGCATCTGCACCAGACGCCAGAACTGAACTTCGACGTCTTCAAGACCGCCGCCTTCGTCACCGAGAAGCTGAAGGCCTTCGGTTGCGACGATGTGGTCACCGGCCTCGGCAAGACCGGCGTGGTCGGCATCATCCGCGGCCGCCAGGGCGAAGGCCCCACAATCGGCCTGCGCGCCGACATGGACGCGCTGCCGCTCAACGAGATATCAGGCAAGCCCTACGCCTCGACCATCCCCGGCAAGATGCACGCCTGCGGCCATGACGGCCACACGGCGATGCTGCTGGGCGCGGCCAAATACCTCGCCGAGACGCGCAACTTCACCGGTTCCGTGGCGGTGATCTTCCAGCCGGCCGAAGAGGGCGGCGGCGGCGGCAACGAGATGGTCAAGGACGGCATGATGGAGCGTTTCGACATCTCCAGGGTGTTCGGCATGCACAACATGCCGGGTCTGCCTGTCGGGCAGTTCGCCATTCGCCCGGGTCCGATCATGGCGGCGACCGCCGAGTTTACCATTACCGTTAGGGGAAAGGGCGGCCACGCGGCGATGCCGCACGGCACGATCGACCCGATCGTCATCACCAGCCAACTGGTCGGCGCCTTGCAGACGATCGCCTCGCGCAGCACCGACCCGGTCGAGGCCGTGGTGGTGTCGGTGACGAAGTTCCACGCCGGTGACGCCTACAACATCATCCCCGAAACCGCTGAAATCGCCGGCACCGTGCGCACCTTGCGCAAGGAGATCGCCAAGAAGTCCGAAGAGCGCATCCGCAGCATCTGCGACGGGCTGGCGACCGCGTTCGGGGCAAAGATCGAGGTCGACTACCAGGCAAATTACCCCGTGACCTTCAACCACGCGGAAGAGACGGTGTTTGCCGGTGATGTCGCGATGAGTGTCGCCGGCGACGCCCATGTCCACCGCGGCATCCAGCCCGTGATGGGCGGCGAGGATTTCTCCTACATGCTCGAAGCCCGCCCCGGCGCCTTCATCTTCATCGGCAATGGCGACACCGCCGGTCTCCACAACCCGGCCTACGACTTCAACGACGAGGTCATCCCGCACGGCATGAGCTACTGGGTGAAACTGGCGGAAACCGCGCTGGCCGCCTGACGGCGGCAGCGCAAAGTCGGCCGAATTGCCTTCGGCCGGCCTCTTGGCGAAACGATCCGAAGCGGCTATGTGTCTGGCCGCGTGGTCCCGTAGCTCAGTAGGATAGAGCGGCAGATTCCTAATCTGTAGGTCACAGGTTCGATTCCTGTCGGGATCACCACGCTTTTCAAAGACTTGGTGAGCCGCCATACTTCTTCGCGAAATTGGCCCGCTGGAGCGGATGAAACCATCACGCCCTCTTGCATTTGACAACAGTCGAGCTTCGGATGTGAAGGAGAACCCTCGCCTGCGCTGGCATTTCGGCATTCGTCTGTTGCATTGGCTGACCGTGATCGCGCTCGCGGCGCAAATCGCCATTGCCTTCGGGCCGATGGACGGGCCGGGTATGGCGACGATGAACTGGCTTCCGCTTCACATGTCGATCGGCGTGACGATCCTTGCCATCATCGTCCTCAGACTTTGCTGGCGCATCTTTACCCGCGCCCCTGTCAGGCAAGCCTCACGGCCCATGCGGTTTGCGACGGCTTTCTTCCATATGTTTCTCTACGTTGCGATTCTCGCCGTCCTGATAACGGGATGGCTGGGCTACCGGCCAATGCCTTTCATGCCTCCCGCGCGGCTTTTCGGAAACTTGCCTGTGCCGTTGGCGCCGTCCGTCAGCGCGCTTTCGGCAAGGGGATTCGCACTCATCCATGCAAAGCTGGTCTGGGTATTGCTTGGACTTGCCGGTGTTCACATCCTGGCTGCCCTGATGCATTTCGTGCTGCTGCGCGATGGCGTCATGCGAAGCATGTTCTTCAGCCGGTCGAACACCGCATCGCGGGAATAGAAAATGCCGCTTGCGGATGAGGACGGCTGCTCATGCCATCGCCACAAACCTCCCGCCACGATAACCGCATAGCGCGCGGCCTACGCGACAAGAGCAACGAACACGCCAAGGTTCAGGCGTGCCGCGCCTGCTCCGGGATGCGGCAGTGATACGGTCCTGCCGTGACAGCAACCGCACCGTTTTCCGCACGCGGGGTCGCCGATCCGCCTCAGCCAATCCTGACGACAAAATGCTTCGTCACCGGCTCGATGATCTTCCAGGTTCCCTTGAAATCGGCTTCCACCACGAAGGCATCGCCGGGGCCGACCTCGACCGGCGTGCCGCCGTCCGGCGTAATGATGATGCGGCCGGCGATCATGTGCACGAACTCATAGTCGGTATAGGTGGCGTGATAGGTGCCGGGCGTCGCGCGCCAGGTGCCCGACAACACCTTGCCGTCCTCGGTCGTGTGCTGGACGGCGGTTTGCATGGTCGGCTTGCCCTCGACGACGATCCAACCAGCCAGATCGCCGGCGTCCGCGTGTTCGACGGTGCCGAATTTGAGGATTGTCTCGCGTGTCATGTGCTGGGCTCCGTTTGGTGGATTGCGTGGCGTTGTTTGCTTGGCCGGTCAGATAACCGATGCACCTGCCGCGAGCAATGCCGGCGCCAACGGCGCAGGGCAATGAACTCGGGTTACGGGTTCTCTGGAGTCTTTCGCCGGCACGTTGGCTGACAGTGCATCAAACAAAAACCCGCCTGTGCGGCGGGTCACTGGCGCAAATCAGCACCATAGGCAAATATGTACCATAGCTGAGGTCACCCAGTCAAGAAAAAATTCCTATCGCAAGAAGCTACCGGCACAAAAGCTGCCAACACCGCCAAACTGGCTGCCGCCAGGCCTTTTGTTAATCTGAGTTCGAAACCCAGCCCTGCGGCGCACGCGGCGTCCTTCGGCTCTCGATGGGCGGGTCAGGGTTTGTGCCGCGCCGAGACGAGTTCCGCCTTGCGCCTTGCCGTCTCCATTCCCAGACCGATGAAAGCACGCGCGTGCTTGGCCAGCGCCATGTTGTCCGTCCAGAGATTGCGCCAGATCGCGGTCTTCTTCGACAGGTTCTCATCGACGATTTCCGAAGAGAAGGATTCGAAGCTGAGGTCGTCGCTGTAGCCGATGGCCGTCAGCGCATCGAAGATCGCGGCGAAATCGATATTGCCGGTGCCGAGGAAACCGCGATGGCTCTCGCCGATATGGACATAGCCGATCTTATCGGCGGCATGACGGATGGCCAGCCCGACATCGGCCTCCTCGATGTTCATGTGGAAGGTGTCGAGATGCAGGAAGATGTTGTCCGAGCCGGTGTCCTCGATGAAGGCCAGCCCTTGCGCGGCGGTGTTGAGCAGATTGCTTTCGAAGCGGTTGACGATCTCGAGGTTGAGCGTGACGCCGGCCGCCTTGGCTGTCTCGGCAACCTTGGCCAGCGTGCCGGCACTGCGCTGCCATTGATCGCGCGTCGGCGCCTCGACCTGCAATCCGTGGCTGGTGGAGAGAATGCCGGCGACCTTCCGGCCGCCGAGATCGCGCGTCAGCGCGATGGTGTCGTTGAGGATTTCGACGCCGCGCGCGGCAATCGCCTTGTCGGCGCTCGAAATGTCGCCATCAACAGGCAATCCGATGCTGATCGCCACGCCGAGGCCAAGATCGGCGATGCGCCTGGCAAGCCCGCCGATGTCGACATTGGCGGGGTCGAGATAGGAGAATTCGATGAGGTCGAAGCCGGCCTCCCTGGTGTTGGTCAGCGTGCGCTCGAGATCTGCCTGAGCCGAGCTCGCCGACCAGACGAAAGAATGGATTCCAATACGCGACATCATCGTCTCCGGTGCTGACAAGAGGTGGGGGGGGGGGGGGCCCCCCGCCCCGGGGGGGGGGGGGGGGGGCCGAGGGTAGCGCCCGGGGAGGGGGGCAAAGGGGTAGTTTTTTGGAGCGGGCGGGGGGATGTTAAAAAAACGGACGGGCGGCCGC
>NZ_JAMYVQ010000020.1:0-136563 GCF_040324155.1 Mesorhizobium sp. M0011
CCCCCCCCCCTTTCCCACCCCTCGTGGTGGGCGGGCGCTGTTTTTTTTTTTAACTCCAACCTCTCGGGGGCCGCGGGTCCCCCCTCGGGGGGGGCCGGGCCCCCCCCCCCCCCACCGGCCTTGGGAGGATTTAGCGGGCTGCGGTCCAGCCCTTGTAGTCCTTCAGGTTCTCGGCCGTGATGAGCTTCGGGTCGAGCAGGACGGTCGGCTCCGCCGGCTTCTTGCCGGCCAACAGTTCGGCCGCCATCGTCAGCGACTGGCCGGCCATCACATAGGGATCCTGCGAGGCCGAGGCCTTGATCATCGAGGTGCCGGAGGAGAGTTCCTTCTCGATATCGGGCGCGCCGTCGACGGCGGTGAAGATGAACTCCGAGCGGTTGAGCTGCTTGGCGGCAAGCTGGGCGCCGATCGCCGTCGGATCGTTGATGGCAAACACCGCATCGATCTTGTCGAAGCGGGTGAGCAGCGACTGGAACACCTTCAGGCCGCCGTCGCGCGAGCCTTCGGCATTCTGGTCGTCGGAGAGGATCTTGATGTCGGGATGCTGCGCCAGCACGTTCTTGCAGCCCTTCACCCGCTCCAGGATCGAGGACGATGCCGGTCCGTTGAGGATGACATAGTCGCCCTTGCCGCCGGTGTGGTCAACCAAGTACTGGCAGGCCTCTTCGCCGGCCTTGACGTTGTTGGTCATCACGGTGACGTCGGCGCCCGGCGCCGAAACGTCGAAGGCGGCAACGACGATACCCGCAGCCTGTGCCTTCTTCACCGCCGGCGCGATCGCCTTGGCGTCGACGGCATTGAGCATGATCACGTCGACACCGGCGGCGATGAACGAATCGACCTGCGAGACCTGCTTGTTGAGGTCATAGTCGGCCGACACCGAGGTCACCTCGACCTTTGGGTTGATCTTCTTGGCCGCGTCCTCGATGCCCTTGATGGTGGCGACGAAGAAGGGATTGCCGAGCAGGCCGACCGAGATGCCGACCTTATTGAGGTCCTTGGCCGAAGCAGGCGCGATGGCGAGCGACGCGAGTGCGACGCCGCAGAGCAGTTTGGCGATGGTCTTCATTGCTTTCCTCCGATTGCCCCGCGCCTCTCACGGTGCGTTACATGAAACCGGTCGTTGACGCCGGCGACTAAGGTCAATCACGTTCTTGCTCCTGCCTGGAGCCTGTAGCGGTCGAGGGCGACCGCCACGATGATGACCAATCCCTTGATGATGTACTGCCAGATGTCCGAAACGCCGGCCAAGATGAGCCCGTTGGAGAGCACCGCGATGATCAGGCCGCCAATCAGCGTGCCCCAGATCGAGCCGACGCCGCCGACGAAGCTGGTGCCGCCGAGGATGACCGCGGCAATGGCGTCGAGTTCGTAGGACTGGCCCAACTGCAAGCCGTTGGCGGCGTAGAGCCGGGCCGCCGACATGGCGCCGCCAAGACCGGCCAGCAGGCCGGAAACGCCATAGACGAAGAGCAGCACCAGCGGCACCTTGATGCCGGTCAGCCGCGCCGCTTCGGCATTGCCGCCGACGGCATAGATCCAGGTGCCGAGCACGGTGCGCTTGAGCACCAGCCAGGACAGCACCACCACCGACAGCGCGATGATGACCAGCCAGGGAATGCCGAACAGCGAACCGTTGCCGATAAAATCGAACGGCAGGTCCGAGTTGAACACCGTGGTGTCCTGGCCGAGCAGGCGGGCAACACCGCGCACCGCGGTCAGCGAACCCAGCGTGACGATGAAGGGCGGCAGCTTGATGTAGGCGATGAGCAGCCCGTTGATGAGGCCGAAGCCGAGCCCGACCAGAATGGCCGCCGGCACGCCGAGCAAACCCCAATCCGGCACCAGCGACACCATCACCGCCACCATCGCCGATGCGGCGAGGATGGCGCCGACGGACAGGTCGATGCCGCCGGTCAGGATGACGAAGGTCATGCCGGCCGCCAGCACGATGTTGATCGACGACTGCTGGGTGACGATCAAGAGGTTGGTCTCGGTCAGGAAGCGCGGGTTCAGGAACTGGAAGCCGGCCGCCAGCAGGATCAGCACCGGCAGCATGCCAAGGGCAGCGAAAGCCGTGCGCAGCCGTCGGCTCGTGCCGGTGGCCTGGCCGCCTGCGCTGATCTCGGTCGCCTTGTCGGTCATTGCTGAGCCGCTCCCGTTGCAAGTTCCATGATTTTCTCCTGGCTTAGCGGTTCGCCTTGCGATGCCGTCACCTCGCCCGATATCGTGCCGTCGCGCATCACCAGCACGCGGTCGGCAACGCCGATCACCTCCGGCAGTTCGCTGGAGATCATCAGGATGGCGATGCCCTGCTTGGCGAGATTGTCGATCAGCCGGTAGATTTCCGATTTCGCCCCGACGTCGACGCCGCGGGTCGGCTCGTCGAGGATGACGACCTTCGGCTCGGTTTCGAGCAGGCGGGCGAGCAGCACCTTCTGCTGGTTGCCGCCCGACAGCGAGCCGGCATTGGCCTGCACCGAACTGGTGCGGATGGAGAGACCGGCAACGGCCTTGGAAGCGCGCCTTTCGGCGGCCGCGAAGTCGCGCAAGCCGCCGGCGCGCGAATCCCGCGCCAGCACGCCCATGCTGATGTTGTCGGAAATCGACATGTCGAGGAACAGGCCGAGTTCCTTGCGGTCCTCGGTCAGATAGGCGATGCCGGCATCGAGCGCCTCGCGCGGCGAGCCGATGGTTACAGGTTTGCCGTCGAGTTCCAGCGTGCCTGACACGCGCCTGTCGGCGCCGAAGATCAGCCGCGCAAGCTCGGTACGGCCGGAACCGACCAGACCCGCCAGCGCCAGCACCTCGCCCTTGTGCAGGTCGAACGAACAGTCTTTCAGGAGACGGCCGTCGGACATGCCACGCACCGAGAGCGCCACCGCGCGCTTTTCGTCCGGCGGCCGATGATCCTTCTTGTAGAAAGCCGACAGATCGCGGCCGACCATCATAGAGACGAGGCGCGAGGCGCTGAGGTCGGCACGTTCGAGCGTACCGACATAACCGCTGTCGCGCAGCACGCTGACGCGATCGGCAAGCTGGTAGACCTCTTCCATGCGGTGACTGATGTAGATGATGGCGATGCCTTGCGATTTCAGCGTCGCGATGACCTCGAACAGCCGGTCGGTCTCGCGCGAGGTCAGCGACGTCGTCGGCTCGTCCATGACGATGATGCGCGCATTGGTCGACAGCGCGCGGGCGATCTCGACCAATTGTCGCTCGCCGAGCGACAGGCTGGAGACCATGTCGCGGGCCGAAAAGGAGACGCCCAGACGCGCGATGATCTCCCTGGCGCGCCTTGTGCACTGGTCACGATCGACGATGCCGAAGCGTCGCGGCTCGTTGCCGAGGAAGATGTTCTGCGCCACCGTCAGATTGGGCGCCAGCGACAGCTCCTGATAGATCACCGCGACGCCGCTGGCGCGCGCCTTGATCGGATCGCCGGTCGCGGCCGGCATGCCGTCGATCAGGATCTCGCCACCGGCATCCGGCCGATAGGCGCCTGAAAGCACTTTCATCAATGTCGACTTACCGGCGCCGTTCTCGCCCATCAAGGCGTGCAGCTCGCCGGCATGGACGCTGAGCGAGACATCGTGCAAGGCACGGATCGCGCCGAACGTCTTGGAGATGTGCCGCATCTCCAGCACCGGCTGGCGCGCCGTCTCGGCCTTGGCAATCGCACTCATCGCGCGCCTCCCACTGCCGCACCAGCGACGCCCCGGTCCATGGTGGCGTCACGCCAATTGCCGCGATAGCCTGCCAACCCGGTGAAACGCGACGCGCGCACCGACTCCGGAACTTCGGCGGCGAATTCGCGCCCAACGCTCTCGAAGGCGAGCGCCGCTGCACCGGTGGCACTGCCCTCCAGCGTGGCGCCCTGCAGGAAAGCCTGGTCGGGACGCAATTGCGCCAGCAGTCCGGCGAGCAGACCGCCCGTATTCAGCCCGCCATCGACGATCACCGTGTTGTTCGAATGGATGAGGTCGAGGCAGAGATCGACCATCAGCGCGACGTAGAGCAGCGCCGTAGCCGCGCGTTCCTCGACATTGGGCGCGCGCCCCGCCAGTCGGCCGGAATGCCCCGCCATCGGCCCGCCCGGCGCGAAGCTCGGCAGCGCCATGATGCCGGCATCGATCACCCGCTGCACCGCCGGGCCGGCGATCTCGCCTTGCCAGCCGGCGCTGATGGTTGCGAATTCACGCCCGCCCATGAAGCGGATGGTCGGCACTGGGCCGCCGCCGACATCGACATTGACCAGCATGTCGCGGTCCCGGTCGAGCGCGTCGAGGGGACAGGACGGATTGAGCACGACGACCCAGGTGCCGGTAGAAACGACGGTGACCGGGCCAAGCTCCTGCCGGCGATAGGCATGCAGCGCCGCATTCGAGTCATGGACGCCGTTGTGGATGGCGATCGGGCTTGCCGCAGCGCCGAGGCGCTGCTCGCCGATAACGGTGCCGGCGCGCTCGAAGGCAGGCATCCGGTCACGCCAGCCCTGCGCGTCGACCAGCGAGGAAAAATCTTGGCGGCGCGGCGCCCACAAATGCGAATGGCAGCCGAGATAGGATACTTCCGAGACCGCCCGTCCGCCAAGGCGCCAGCTCCAATATTGCGGATAGCCGAGGATCGATTTCGACGCGGCGAACGCGTCGGGCTCGACCTCCTGCAGCCACAGCATGTGGCGGCCGTAGTTGAAGCCCAGCGGCAACCGCGGCGAGAAGGTCTCGGCAAAGGCCGGAATGCGGCGATCGATCCGCGCGGCAATCTCGGCCGGCGGCTCTTGCTCGTAATCGAGGATCGGATGCGTCAGCGCCGCCTCGTCGACCAAGGCAAAGGTGCAGCCATGGCCCGAGACCATGACCCCTTCCACTCCATGACCATCGACCGCATCGGCAACGGCGCTGAGCGCCCAATGGTGGAGCGCCGCCTCGTCGAGCACGCTGAAGCCGCCTTGGCGCACCCATTTCGGCTGGGTCCGGCGCTCGTCGACAATGCGCCCGTCCTGGCCGAAGACGAACAGCTTCGAATTGGTCTTGCCGAAATCGAGGACAGCCACCTTCACTGGATGGCTCCCGAGGCTATCCGCACCATGACGCCGGCGTCCTCCAGCATGCGCGCATCGGCGTCGGAGAGACCGTCGTCGGTGACCAGCGTGCCGATGCGGGAAAGCGGCAGCGCGACATTGCGCGCGTGGATCGACAGTTTGCGGCTATCGGCCAGCACCACGATCTGGTCGGCGCAGAGGCTGAGATCGAAGATCGAGCGTACCAGCAGCGGGTGCGATTCCATCACGCCTTCCTGGCCAAGGCCTTGCGCGCCGAGAAAGAATTTGGAGGCGTAGAAGGGCACGGCCTGGGTGAGCGAATGGATGATGCCGGGTTCGCGATGCAGATCACCGCCCGCAACCGTCAGGCTGCAATGGCCGTGGTCGCTGAGATAGGCCGCCAGCGGCATCGAGTTGGTGTAGAGGCGGATGTTGCGCTCGGCGAGCTTGACCCCGAGATGGAAGCAGGTCGAGCCGCCATGCACGATGACGGCGTCGCCGTCACGCACCATGGTCGCCGCGAGAGCGGCGATCTGCCGCTTGGCCTCGACCGCAAGGTCGCGGTTCTCGTCATAGGGCCGGGCGTAGGCGACACCGGCCTGGGAAGCGCCGTCGAGCGCCGAGATGCCGCCATAGACCTTCCGCGCTTCGCCGGCTTCGTCGATCCTGTCGATATCGCGCCTGACCGTCGCGGCCGAAACGCCAAGCCGTTCCTGCAGCTCGCGCACCGAAGCGAACGGACGATCCCGCAGCAGTTCGACGATCTGACGCTGGCGGCCGGAGTCGCTCAATTCTTTCCTCCCGGATGCCATTTCCATGGCAGTTGGCGCAACTTACTCAACATTAGCCGGATTGCAAGCGGGTTTTGATGATACTAGATCACTATTGACGTAGATCACTCGTATCTGCGATATCAGCGCCAATTCGACCCCGGCAACGGGATTTCGCGCAGGACACGGCCGAGCCGTTGGAGGAAAAGCGCCATGGCGACCCAAGCTGATGCGCAGGAGCTGGCGGCCTTACGGGCGCTTTCGGCCAGCATCGGGCAGAGCCCGCATCTGACCCAGGCGGCAGGCGGCAACACCTCGCTGAAAGCCGGCGACACGCTGTGGATCAAGGCCTCCGGCACCTGGCTGAAGGACGCGCTGGTCGATGACATCATGGTGCCGGTGGCGATGGCGCCGTTGCTGAGAGCCGTCGAACAGCGCGATCGCGCCGCCGACCAGCCGCAGGGTTTCACCATTGCAGCGCTCAACCCGCGCGGCCTGCGGCCGTCGATCGAGACCACGGTGCACGCCCTGATGCCGCAGCGCGTGGTTCTTCACGTCCATTGCGTCGACACCATCTCACTTGCCGTGCAGGCCGATGGCGAGGCCGAGGTCGCCAGGCGGCTCGATGGCATCGACTGGGCCTATGTGCCCTATTTCCGGCCCGGCCTGCCGCTTGCACGCGGCATTGCCGAAAAACTGCGGCCTGGTGTCGACGTGCTGATCCTTGGCAATCACGGGCTGGTCGTCGCCGCCGAAACCGTCGCCGGGGCGGAGCTTCTGCTGCGCCGTATCAGGTCATTGCTGGCCCGGCCGGCGCGCGCGACCGCCGCACCCGACCTCGATGCCTTGGCGGCGCTTGCCGGCGGCAGCTTCTACAGATTGCCGGCCGATGTCGAAGCGCATGCGGTTGCGCTCGACCCTGAGAGCCGCCGCATGGCGCAGGCCGGCAGCCTCTATCCGGACCACGTCATCTTCCTCGGCCAGGGCTCCATCGTGGCGAAACCAGGCGAGGCGGTGGCCGATGTCATTGCACGACTGGACACGTCGCCTGCGGCGATCCTGTTTCCCGGCGCAGGCGTGCTGATGCGCGGCGACGCCAGTGCCGGCGCCGATGCCATGCAACGCTGCCTCGCCGACGTGACCGCGCGGATCGACGTCGCAGCGCGGCTGAACTATCTCACCGCTTCCGAGAATGACGAGCTGGTCAACTGGGACGCCGAGCAATATCGCCAGAAGCTCAACGCGGCTGGCGGCTAGCATGGACATGATGCCACTTGTCATCGGCATCGACCTAGGCACATCAGGTGCGCGCGCCGTCGCCATGCGCCCGGATTTTTCCATAGCCGGGCATTCGGCCGTTCCACTCGACAGGTTTGGCCGCGATGACCGAGCCCCCACGGCATGGTGGCAAGCGGTCAAGGCGGTGCTGACGGACCTGCTTTCCGGCATCGACCGCACGGCGGTCCGCGCCATCGCCATCGACGGCACCTCCGGCACGCTGCTGCCGGTCGACGCCGCCGGGCGGCCGCTGGCCGAACCGCTGATGTACAACGACAAGGTCGATGACGACGACATTCTGGCCGCGATCGACCGCACCGCGCCGGCTGCAAGTGCAGCGCACGGAGCGACATCCGGCCTCGCCAAGGCCCTGCGCTTCCAGCATCTGCCGGGCATTGCGGCGGTGCTGCATCAGGCCGACTGGATTGCCGGAAACTTCTCCGGCCGCTTCGACGTCAGCGACGAGAACAATGCCCTGAAGACAGGCTATGATGTCGAGGCCCGCCGCTGGCCGGAATGGATCGCCGCGACCGGAATGCGCGTGGAGTTGCTGCCGCGCGTGGTCGAGCCGGGCGAAGTCACCGGCGCCCTCACCGCGGAAGCCGGGGAACTGTTCGGCTTGCCGCGCGATGTGGCCATCGTCGCCGGAACCACGGATGGCTGCGCCTCGTTCTTGGCGACCGGTGCTGCCGCGATCGGCGACGGCGTCACCGCGCTGGGATCCTCGCTGACCATCAAGATCCTGTCCGACCGGCCGATTTCGGCGCCGCGCTTCGGCATCTACAGCCACCGGCTCGGCAACGCCTGGCTGGCAGGCGGTGCGTCGAATTCCGGCGGCAAGGTGCTGGCTCAGCATTTTCCGCTCGCCCGTATCATCGAACTCAGCGCAAAAATCGACCCGGAGACCCACACCGGCCTCGATTACTATCCGCTTCCCGCCACGGGCGAACGATTTCCGATCGCCGATCCGGCGCTGCCGCCTCGCCTTGCACCCCGGCCGGCGGACGACGCCGATTATCTGAAAGCGATGTTCGAAGGCATCGCCGCGATCGAAGCGCTCGGCTATGACAGGCTTGCCGAACTCGGCGCGCCCGCGCTGATATCGGTCAGGAGCGTCGGAGGCGGGGCGGCGAACCCAGCCTGGACGGCAATCCGGCGGCGCAGGCTCGGCGTCGATTTCCTGCCCGCGCTTTCCGACGAGGCCGCCGCCGGCACGGCGCGGCTGGCGCTGATGGGTGCAAGCCGGGCAGGACTCCTATGAGCGCGAAAACGATCGAACGTCTCGACGGCATCGGGCCGCTGGCGGAGCGCTACGACGTGTTCCTGCTCGACCAGTTCGGCGTGCTGCATGACGGCACACGGCCCTATCCGGGCGCGGTGGCAGCGCTGTCGGCGCTGAAGCGCGCCGGCAAGACCGTGGTGCTGGTTTCGAACTCCGGCAGGCGGGCACGACCCAATGAAAGCCGGCTTATAAAACTCGGCTTCGAAGCGGGAAGCTGGGATCATTTCGTTTCTTCCGGCGAGGTGGCGTGGCGATCCTTTAGGGAGATGGCGACGTCGGGGAAGCTGCGCCCAGGGACAAAATGCCTGCTGATCAGCCGTGAAGCTGACCGCTCCGCGATCGAGGGCCTGCCTTTTGTGTTGACCGGGTCCGGCGATGAGGCCGAACTGGTGCTGATCGCGGCCAGCGAGGGTGACCGCTTTGACCTCGACCATTATCGCAGGCTGTTCGCGCCGGCCGCAGAGCGGCGGGTGCCGTGTTTCTGCACCAATCCCGACATCATCATGCTGACGGCCGTTGGCCCTCGCTTCGGCGCCGGCCGTCTGGCCGATCTCTATGAAAGCCTGGGCGGCAGCGTTACCCGAATCGGCAAGCCCGACAAGGCGATTTTCGACGCCGCGCTGGCGCTGGCCGGCGAGCCGGACCGTGGCACCGTGGTCTGTGTCGGCGACAGCGTCGAACACGATATATCGGGCGGAAACAGCACCGGCATCGCCACCGCGCTGGTGCTGAGCGGAATACTGGCGGACACACCGGATCTCGCCGCTGTTTTCGACGAACAGCAGGCCTGGCCGGACTACATCACGGACAGCTTCAGCTTCCGCTGACCGCTTCCAGCATGCGCCGCGCGCTCTCCTCGTCGGTGATCAGGATGGTTGGGGCAATGAGGGTCATGGCGCCGAGCAGCGCTTCGGTTTTCTCCTCGCCACCGGAAGTGAGGATACGGATCGGCGCCTTGCGCAGACGGTCGACATCCACCGACATCACGTGGCTGTTGACGGGATGGTCGACCAGATCGCCGTTGCGGTCGAAGAAATGGAACAGGAGGTCACCCACGGCGCCACGCGCAAGCAGAGCCTCCCGATCCGCCTCCTTGAGGAAGCCGCCACGAGAGAAGGTGGTGGCCGAGGCGATCCCGCCGACGCTCAGCAGAACGGCATCGAGCACGTCGGCCATCTCGAAAATCTCCTGCAGGCCGCAGCGCTCGATCAGTGCGATCTTGGTCTCGACGCTGTCGACGACGGCTGGTGTCGGCATCAGATAGCCGTCGCCCTGGAATATCTGAGCGAAGCGCCAGGCGAACTCGGCTGGGTTGACCCGGCGCACGACGCCGACACCGCCAAGCAGCGAAATCACCTTGAAATCGGTGAGCGACTTGGCGCTGATGAAGGGCAGGCTCGAGAACAGCGTCTGCCCCCAGCCGACGCCGACCCGCATCCCGGACTTCATCGTGTCCGACAGGAAACTGCCGGTCTTGGCGCTGATCGCTGGTATCGGATCGGCATCGGGTGCCGAAAGCGGCGCCACCAGCGCCTGCTGCAGCCCGAACGTCTTCTCCAGCGCGCGCTCAAGCCGCACGATTTCCGACAATTCGCTCTCGATGGTGATCTTCACTTCGTTGCGCGCCCGGGCATCCGCCAGCATGCGCACGATGGTGACGCGACCGACGCCGAGCACGTCGGCGATCTCGTTCTGCGTCATCTGTTCGACGAAATACATCCAGGCGGCGCGAATCCTGAGGCGATCCGTCCGGCTTTCGCTGGCGACCTGCTCGGTTGCCTCGCCTCGACCGTCTTCGCTTTCGCCCTGTCGTCGTCTGCCCAAGTCTGTCTCTCCCCCTGCGGCGACGGACGAGCGCGCCGCCGCCGATTCTGCATGCTGGTCTAGTATCGCCTATTGATCTACCAATCGATAGGAACAATGTAGAGAGTGGCGGCTGCCCCGGTTGGCGGCTATCCGCAGCAAATTTCAAGGCGATCCGCGATGCTCCGACAAATCTCCGAGGATGTCCGCGTCAATCTGAAGGACCGGCTGCGGGAAGTCCGCGAAATCATCCGCCAGAGCCGCCATGACGGCAGCGGCAATACCAGCATCCTGCGCGAAGCAACCAGCCATCTGCCGCCGTTTCCAGGCAAGGGCATCGAAGGCCTGCTCAGCCATGCCGCGAGTGCCGTCGACGAAGCGCTGTCGATCGCTGAAGCTTTCGTCCCGCATGAGCGCCCGATCAAGGTGGACGGCACCACGGTGAAGGGCCTCGGCACCTATTTCCCGGTCGGCAACGAGGATCGCCAACTGGGCGCCGAGCGCCTGTTTCGGCGCGATATGTATTATCTGACCAAGGCGGTGCTTGCCGGTCTGAACATCGACAGTGCCCGCATCCACGAAGCCGATTTCGCGGCCGTCCATGCCACGATGCGCAAGCGGCATGGCGATCTGCTGGCCGCGTTGGCCGCGCCAGGTGCCGGACTGCAGGCAATCGCGGCCACCTGTTCGGCGCTGCTGGTCGAGTGCCTCGGCCAGCGTCCGGTCCGCTTTGCCGAAACGGTGTCCGAAACACCGGCGGTGGTGGGCAGCAGCGCACTTGACGTAAGCTGCCTGGCACCGCTCGCTTTGGCCTGCGGCCTGGCGACCGCCGGCAGGGACGGCGCGCCGGAGCCGGATATGCTGGAGATCGCGATACTGGCGGCGGATATCCGCCACGACCGCATCGTTCAGGCCTGCGCCAAGGCAAACCCGATCGCTGAACTGACACCGGTGTTCGCCACCTTGCTTGCCCATCTGCCGTAGTTGGCCGGCCTGGGCTAGCCTTCAGCGGCCATGGCCATGATCGCTTTCTTGGCGCGCTGGATGGAAGCCGGGCTCATCGAGAGTTCGGTCAGCCCCATCTTCACGAAGGTCGCAATGAGATCGGGACGGCCGGCCGCCTCACCGCACATGCCGACCATGATACCGGCGGCGACGCCGGCTTTTGCCGTCATTTCGATCGCCGACATGACGGCTGGATTGGTGACATCGTTGAGCTTGGCGACCGTCGGATTGAGCCGGTCGGCGGCCATGATGTACTGGGTCAGATCGTTGGTGCCGATCGAGAAGAAAGCAACCTCCTTGGCCAGCGCCGGGGCGATGAGCACGGCGGCCGGGGTTTCGATCATGACGCCGAGATCGAATGACGCGTGCGGCACGCCTTCGGCTTTCAGCTCGACCGTGCATTCGTCAATCAGCACGCGCGTCTGCCTGACCTCCGAGATGTCGGACACCATCGGCAGCATCACCTTGATGTTGCCGTGCACGGCGGCCCGCAGCAGCGCCCGCAGTTGGCGCTTGAAGATGTCGGGCCGGTCGAGACACATGCGGATGCCGCGCCAGCCGAGGAAGGGGTTTTCCTCGTCGGGAAATTCGATGCCGGCAATCGGCTTGTCACCGCCGATGTCGAGCGTGCGCACAATGACCGGATACGGCGCAAAAGCCTTGGTCAGCGCCGCATAGGTCTCGGCCTGCATGTCTTCCGAGGGCAGATGCATGTGGCGCATGAACAAAAGCTCGGTGCGGAACAGGCCGATGCCCATGGCACCAGCCTCTTGCGCCGCTTCGATTTCCTCAAGTGAGCCGATATTGGCCGCGACCTCGATGATCCTGCCGTCGGCAAGCTTCGGCGTCACCGTCTTGAAGATGGTCAGTCCGGCGCGCTCCTTTGCCGCCGCTTCGACGCGGCCGGCGAAATCGGCGCGGGTCGCCTCGTCGGGGTCGATGATCACATGGCCGGCATTGCCGTCGAGCGCGACGTCTCGCGCGGTACGCAAGGCATTCACCTGGCCGCCGAGGCCGAGCACTGCCGGAATGCCGTGCGAGCGGGCAATGATGGCGATGTGCGAGGTGGCGCCGCCATGGCCGCACACCACGCCGCCGATACGCTTCAGCGGCGCGCGTGCCAGATCCCAGGCGCCGATGTCATCGGCAATCAGGATAGCCCCTTCGGGTATGTTTTCGAGGCTGACATCGTCCTGCCCGAGCAACACGAGGCAGATCTGCCGCCCGACCGCATGAACGTCATCCGCCCGCGCGTTGAGATAGTGATCGTCGACCGCGCTGAATTCGGCGGCAATGTTGGAGGCGGCGGTGATGACGGCGGAGACCGCGTCATTGCCGCCCTTGATCAGGCCCTCGGCCTCACCAGTCAGGCTATCGTCGGCGGCGATATCCCTGAGCGCGGCGACGATGCCGCGGTCTCCAGCCGACAGGCTGTCCTGCGCCAACGCATAATCCATGCGGGCCTGGACCGCGCCGACAGCCGCGCGGAACCTGTCGATCTCGGCTTCTATCTCCTCGGCCCGCAACATGCGGCCCTGTCCGGCGATATCGGGCGGGAAATGCGCAAAGGCCGGGCCGATGGCGAAACCTTCGCTCGCGGCCACGCCACGCAGGCGGTTTGCCCCGTCAGGTGCCGCTGGCGCCGGTTCGGACGCGGGTGCCGCTTCCTGTCCGGCATCGTTCGCCGGACTCTGTGCTTCTGCTTCATCATCGAGGCCGGCCCGCGGATTCTCGAGATAACCGATCAGCGCCTCAAGCGCCTCGATGGCATCGGCGCCATTCGCCCGCACCGTGACTTCCTGGTTCTCCTTGACCGCCAGCAGCATCAGCTTGACCGAGCTCTTGGCGCTGACCGCCTTGCCGTCCTTGACCAGTTCGACGTCGGATTCGAAGCCCTTGGCGAGCTTCACGAACCGCGTCGCGGGACGGGCGTGCAAACCTTCATGCACTCTGACGATGGTCGAGCGTTCCATGGCAATACTCTGGTTTTGGGCGCCGCTCCCAACATAGGCCACGGCGCGAATGCTGTCAGGCGGCGATGGTGATGATCGCGCCGGTCTTCAGGGCGGCCACCAGCGCTTGCGGGTCGACTTGCGACGCACAGATCTCGCCCGGCCTCTCGGCCTCGGTAGCGCCGTTGAACGAGATGACGACATGGCCCATTTCCAGCACCTTGCTCCACGCGCTGGAGCCGACCGCTGTGATAACAGCGACAACCGGGCCGAGGGTGATCGAAGCGCCCTTGGCGGGCGCTCCGTCACTTGGTCCCTGCTCCGCCTTGTGGAGCACCGAAACCTCGGCAAGCTCCGGCGGCGACCCATCCGCAAACAGGATGACCACGCCCCCTTCGGCAAGGTCCGCCACTTCAGGGCCGATGGCAGTGACCCGTGTTCTCAGCAGAACCGTCATATGGCGAACCTCATTTTCTCAACTTTCCCTAGAGCGGTGAACCGCTCTAACTCTTTGTTTTGACGCAATTTCCAAGGGAAAGCATTAAGCGCTTTTCCCAGAGTTGCCTTAGAACACGATCAGGCTGACGACCCAGGCGATCAGCACCGAGACCGGACCCATGATCTGGCGGCTGATGAGCACCGCCGGAACGCCGATTTCGATCGTCTTCGGCTTGGCCTCACCGAGCGCCAGGCCGACGGGGACGAAGTCGCAGCCCACCTGGGTATTGTAGGCAAACAGCGCCGGCAGTGCCATTGCCGGCGAAATCGTGCCGTTGGCAATCTGCGGGCCGATAATGGCAACGCCGATGACCTGCGCGATAACAGCGCCCGGCCCGAGAATGGGCGACAGGAACGGCAGGCCGCAGATCGCCGAGATGATCAGCAGGCCGACGATGTTGTTGGCCAGCGGACCCATCGGCTGCGCCAGCACATCGCCGATGCCGGTATACAGGATCAGACCGATGAGCATGGTCACGAAGGCCATGAACGGCAGCACGTTGCGGATGACCTGGTCGATGGTGCGGCGGCCGGCATTGAAGAAGATGCCGACGATACGTCCCATGACGCGGCCGATCGTGCTGATGAGGCCGATCAGCCCACCCTCGCTCGGCAGCGGCTGTGGTGCCGCGGCCGCATTGTTGCTTGAACTCATCGCTGCTGCTCCCCCTGCAGTCGTGATCGTCTCGGATCCGTCCGCCATTGTGATGTTGGCCGGCTTCACGCCTGAAACGTAGATGTCCTCGGTGATGAACTGGGCCAGCGGCCCCGATTGACCGACCGGCGTCAGATTGACGGTCGGAATACGCTTGCGCGGATAGACGCCGCATCGTGCGGTGCCGCCGCAGTCGACGACGACAACCGCCATCTCGCTTTCGATCGGCGGCGCCCTGAAGCCGTCGACGGCTTCGCCACCGGTCATGTCGGCAATAAGCTGCGCCACCGGGTGAATGCCACCACCGGTGACGGAAACCACCTTGCTGCGCTGTTCGGTCGGCTCGATGACGAGCGGGCCGCCCCAGCCGGTTTTGCCCTGGGTGATCCTTACGGCTTTGTATGTCTTGGCCATGATGTCCTCCCCGCCCTTACAGCTCGACGCCCTGGCGGCGTGCCATGATAGCGGTGATGCGTTCGGTCAGCATGCCCTTGAGCAGGATGACGACGAGGCCGACGATGGCGTACCAGATCGCCACCTTGACGTGGTAGCCGGCGACGACGACGCCCTTCTTTTCCAGTTCCAGCAGCGCGACGAGAATGCCGCCCCAGACGAAATACTCGCCGGGATTGATATGCGGGAACAGACCGAGCGGCGGGTGCACATAGGACACGGCCGCGTCATAGAAGGCCGGCTTGTGCTTTTCTTCCAGGAACGATCCGAACGTATAGGCCATCGGATTGGTGAGGAAGAACACCGCCAGCAGCGGCAACAGCGTGTACCGCGTCAGCGCGATCCGGCCGGCGCCGCGCGCCAGGCCATGCACGCGCTCTTCACCGACCAGTTCGGTGACGGCGTAGAAGGCCGTCATCAGCACCACCAATGTCGGGATGATGCCGGTGACGAAGCCGGCGAAGACCTCGCCGCCCTTCTGGAAGATGCCGATGAAGTACTTGCCGATGGCGGTCAGCCAGCCGAGCTGCTCTTCCTGCTGGACGTCCTTCAGCTTTTCCTTGAACTGATCGACGGTGATCGGTCCGCTGTCCGCTTGTGCGAGGACAACGAGATGGTCGGAGGCATGCTCGACTGCGAGCTTGCCATGCAATGCGGCATCCGAGACCATGGCACCTGCGACATGCAGATTGTGCACGGCCATGTCGGCATGCTGCGCCAACAACGAAAATACAGACATTTCTCCTCCTTATGCCACCCGCCGGTTGATCCCAGTCGGTGCGCGGCGTCCTCTATCCCTTTGATTTAGAGCCCGAAATCCTCCGGCCCTAAGCCCTTGCTATGTTCAAGCCGGACAGGCCCGGCTTCTTCCCCGGCTCCGACCGTGTCTTGTCGATCTGCTCGATCGCCCGTTTCACGGCCTCGGCCACACCGGGTTCCCCCTCCCCCATGATTGCAGGGTTGGACCGGAGTTTATCGAGGGGAACACCCTCGAATTCTTCATGTCTTTTGAATTTGGTGAAGACGGAACGGCCGCTCATCACCATCAGGCGGCGCACGACCAGATCAGGCGTCACCACGACGAGCGCGATGGTGCCCTTGGCCAACCGGCCGCGAAAATTGCCGGCTCCGACGAAGCCATCCTTGTACTGGTCGGTGACGCCCCTGAAGACATCCGAATAGTGCCGCATCTGCAGCCAGACGCCGAGCGACTGCAGCGCCCACACGATAACCAGCAGAAGCAGTCCCCACTGCCAAATCGCCATTCGGTTCTCCTCCCGAAGCCTCAGTTGAACCGCACCTTGGACCGGCGCGTGACAACAGCAAAGTGAGAACATTTGTTTCCGAGAATGTCAATATGTATGATATTGGCCTCGGCTGCGGTCATCTACAAGGGCGCTGACCGATTTCGGCCGTGGCGCTGTTGTGCTAGGCTGACCGGGAAACAGGATACGAGGAACATGGAGCTGCCCTTCAGGGACGAGCTGGCCTTGATGCCGGATCTTCGCCATCGGCTGCGGCAGCTGCGCTGGTTCCGCGCCACCTTTCGCGGCAGCGCCAAGGTGGTCTCGGACACGTTCGGCGTGCGCTTCGAGATCGACGAGGCCAAGCTCACCAGAGCCTTTCTCGACTGGGTCGAGATCATGGAAGCGCAGAAGCGCTTCGCCGCGATCGACCGCGCCGACTTCATCGTCTTTGCCGCCGGCCTCGTGCTGCGCGAGTTGATAAAACAGGCGCCGGCAAAAGAAATATCCGGCCTCACCCAACTGATCGAGACGGAAACGAACGCCGGCACGCTGGAAATCGTCCGCTTCTGGCCGGAGGGTTTCCTCTACACCAACTACTGCGTCTCGGTGATTTCGGCGATCCACGAGCAGGAATTCGGCACGGCACCCGGCATCGACAAATGCGCCGACGATTTGCGCACATGGTGGTCCTATCGCGAGAATGTGACCGAGATGCCGGCCTATGCGGTGGCTTTCCTCGACCGCTTTCTCGGCGCCGAACCGAACTGGATCACCCCAGATCGCGCGCAGTCCCGGCAAGCCATGCAACGGGCGCTCGGGTCTTCCCGTGCGAGCGATGCGTTGCGCCAGCTTTGAGCCCACTCTTCGCGCCCTCAAAAACGCACCCGCTATTGAACATTTGACTTTTTGCCGATAGCGATGTGCGAAAACTGACTCGAGAGGGAAACGCGTGGCGCAACCAAGGCCTATTATTTTCGATTGCGACGGCGTTCTTGTCGATAGCGAGCCTCTGGCCGCCCGCGCCTACGAGCGCGTCTACGAAAAGCACGGCATGCCCGGCGTCAACACCAGCATCATCGCCCAATGCATCGGCATGAAGCAGTCCGATATCATCGCCAGGATCAAGGATTTGACCGGGCACCAGTTTCCGGCGGCGGCGGACGGCGACATCTGGGCCGAGACCAAGGTGCTGTTCTCGCAGGAATTGAAGCCGACACCGGGAATCGCTGCGTTCCTCGAGACGCTTGCGGGCGACCGCTGCGTTGCCTCGTCCTCCTCCGTCGAGCGCATAAACCACAGCCTTGCTGTGACCGGGCTGGCGCGTTTCTTCGGCGATGCGATCTACAGCTCCTCGATGGTCAAGAACGGCAAGCCCGCGCCGGACATCTTCCTCTTCGCGGCGGACAAAATCGGCGCCAATCCCATTGACTGCATCGTCATCGAGGACTCGCCCTTCGGCATTCAGGGCGCGGTCGCCGCCGGCATGACCGCGATCGGCTACACCGGTGGCGGCCATACCTATGCCGAGCACGCTGCGCGGCTGACGGCTGCCGGTGCCGATTTCGTCTGCGCCGACTGGCAAGAAGTTAGCCGGCAATTGTCCGGGCTTGGCGTGCCGGCCTAATTCAGCGGATACTTGGCGAATCCACGACTGGCCCATTCGCCAGGCGGGACCAATGACCCCACACGGAAATTGAAGGACAGAACCCTCGTCGCATCGGGGTCGACTTCGCACCGGAAGTTTAGATTGTACCAGGTATTTCTGGTGCTGAAGGCCGCCTGAGCAGGATTGAGGACATTGCCTTTGTCCAGCGTAATGGTTGGCACCCATTTGACCGTATAGTCCGCACTTTGCAGTTCCCGGCTGAGGACATTGCCGCAAAGGGTGGCCACGCGCTGACCGCGCGGCACATTCTCCATGGAGCTTGTAGCGAACGCATTGCCGGTTGCTCCTTGCGAGTAAAGCTTTCTGACGCCCGGAAGGCCGGAATAGATCGGTGATCCTGCAACGTCGTTGTTGGTGGGATTTGACCTTCCAGCATTCCCGATCGGCGCTTTGAAAGCTCTGGCGGGTTTGAACGTCATTGTCTTGGCAGGCTTGCTTTTGGGCTTTGCCTTTCCTGTCGAGGCTGGAGGCGCCGGCTTGTCACCGGTCTCAGCCGCCAATGGCTTTGGCGTCACGACGGCTTGCTTTTCGGCGGGTTGCGGTGCGAGTTCCTGTTTGTCCGGCTGCTGTTTGTCGGTTTCCTCGGTCGCCTGCTTCTCCTCGCTTTGCGCGGGCTTTTCGTCCGGAGCAACGGTGGCTGGCTTCTCGTCAGACTTGCTGGGCTCTGCCTTCTGCTGTGGCGTTGCAGCAGGGGTGGGCTGGGTCGGCGCGGGTGTCGGTGCTACAGGCGGCTTCGCCGTCTCATCCTTGGCCGGCGACGTGTGGGGTTTAGCGCTGCTTCCGTCGAGCGATTTCTCCGGCCCGGTATCTTTCTGGCCGTACTGGAAAACGCGCTTCAGAACCTGATCGTCTGGCGGTTTCGGCGGTTCCGGAGGCGGCTTTTGTTCAGGCGGCTTTTCAGCCTTCTTTTCAGGTGTTGGTTCCGGTGGCTTTGGAGCAGGTTTCGGCTTGGGCTTCTCGGGTGGCGGCACGATCGCGACATTGACGGGCTGTTCCTGCTGAACCGGCTGCTGCTCTTGTCTCGGCAGGCCATAGACCAGAAACGCCGCGATGAGCGCATGCAGGATCAGCGATGCGGGCAAAGCCCACAGCAGATGCCGCCGCCGTTCTCCTGTTTCGCCCTTCATCCGCACCGATGTGGAATGAAATGGCGGCGGCTTCAAGCATAGGTAGTGGATTGGCTTGATTTAACCGCTGACAGGTTGGTGATCGGATGACGACGCGCGGATCAGCGCCGGTGAGATATGGCGCGACTCAAACCACCTCCACAATCCGATTGAAGCCCTGAGGTCAGCCAGCTTGCCGCTGGCGCGGGATCCCGTCCAGAAACCGTTCGTCCAGCCGTGTCTCGCCAAACCAGTTCAGCCGGTTGATGCTGATGAAGCCGGCATCAATCGCCTCGTTTTCGTCACCCGGCTCACTTGCATGAGCGCGCCCGCGCGGCACGGTGATGACCGTGCGTTCGCCGTCGCTTTCCAAGATCTCGGCCTTGCGGGCGATCTTGTCGCGACCGATGCGCGGCTGCCGGATTTCGGCCGGCAGCGCCGTTGGCAGGTTGATGCTCAGCCAATGACCCTCAGCGGCCCAGTCGGCGCGCGATTGCCACAATGAAGTGATCAGCGCGCCAAGCCATTGGTCGTCGCCATCGGTGAAATCAGGATTTTTCACGCGTGAGAAGCCGATGGCTGGAACGCCCCAGAACGTCGCCTCCCGCGCAATGCCGAGCGTACCGGAATAGGCAAGATCCTCGGCAACGTTGCGGCCATCGTTGACGCCCGACAGCACAAGGCCCGGTTTGTCGGAATCGGCGAACAGCCAGGTCATAGCGCTTACAACGCAATCGGCCGGGGTGCCGGAACAGGAGTACCAGTTCGGCTTGACGCGCCGCATGGTCAACGGCCTGGCAATCGTCAATGACGAGCCGGCAGCGGTGCGCTTGCCGTCGGGCGCAACCACCCAGACATCGTCGCTCAACGTGCCGGCGGCCTTGACGAGACGGGCAAGCCCCGGCGCTTCGATGCCATCGTCGTTGCAGATCAGAATTCTCATCGTTTTCTTGCCTCAGGCACCGTGATGCGCTGGCCGGTGCGGCATTGCGTCCGCAGCGACGGGATGTGGGTTTGCAGATCGCCGAGAAGGTCCGGCGTGCAGGAATGACCGAGTGCGGCGGGACGGCCAGCCTTCTCCCAGATGTCGACATTGCCCGACAGCGTCGGATGGGTCGGCATGCGCACCCAGTCCGCCCGGCCGACCTTGTGCAACAGATCGCCCGGCGAACCTGACGGCAGATGGCCGGTAAGCAGCACCGGAAAAGCGGAATGGTCGGCACGCGGCAAGAGGCGCGACGACGGGCCGGCCTCACCCATACCGTCATCCGCCAGCAACGGCATTGGCGGCAGGGGATCGGCATCGGTCCAGTCGGCTGCTTCCTGCAAGCGGCGGCGCAGCAACTCTGAAACACCCGGCAACAAGGCTGCCGTGGCGCCGATCTGCGCTTCCAGGGACGAACGCATGCCGGCATGGATGGCGAACGTCCCAGGCAAGGCCGCGATCAGCTCCAGCGACCGACCCGAGAGCGGCGTCGGCAAAAGACACCCGCCCGAATGCCTCGCAACCCACTGCGATATTTCGCGCGCCCGCGCCGCCCCCGGCACCGGATCGGCGCCATAGGAAGCATCGAGGACAAGCAGGTCGCAGTGCGGGATCGTGTCCATGACGAAGACATTGCTGTCCGGCACCACGTCGGCGGAATAGGCAACGCGGCTCTCGCCATCGTCCACGGCAAACCAGACGCCGCCCACCACATGCCCGGAGCGTCCCGTCCGGATCGTGAGGTTGCCGCTGTTCAACGTATCGCCGGGTTCGAACAATTCGATGCGATCTTCGGGAAAAGGGAACCGCCTGAAATCCTCGGGCTCAGCATAGCCCGCGAGCGTGGCGGGCGCCTCATTGCGGGTCTCGGCCGTCATGAAGATCGGGCCGGCATAGCCGCGCGACAGCAGCCAGCTCAGCGCGCCGATATGATCCTCATGGGCATGCGATACGAACAGCGCGTCGATATCGGTGACCGCCCCCTTCAGCGCCGGATGGTAGTCCGCGCCCGACGCGCCGACCTTGATGCCGACGTCGAGCAGGATGCGATCCTTGCCGCTGCTCACAGCAAGACTGGTGCGGCCCTTTTCGCCAAAGCCGCCGAGCAGGTCGAGCATCATCACGATGCCGCCCCCACCGCCGGGATCAGCCAGCCGGACCTTATGCGCAGACGCGCCCGGGACCCGCTTTCCAGCATGACTGGGTCGGGCTGTTCGAAGTGCAAGGTGATGTCGGGACTGGTCGAAGGCGTGAATTCGATACGCGCCGAGCCACCCTGATAGATCACCCGCTTGACCAGGCCATCGAAGCCGGGGCCATCCGGCGAAACGTCGAGATCGGCTGACCGGCAGCAGATCTTGGCGCCAGCGCGCGGCCGCTCGCCTGGCCGGCAGCGGACAATCAGTTCAGTCCCGAGAACCCGGACCTTGCAGTGGCCCGCCTGCTCCGCGCTCAGCACGTCGGCGGGCAGCAAAATGCCTTGCGAAATGAAGGATGCGACCATTTCATTTGCCGGCTCATGATAGAGCTCGCGCGGCGTCGCCAGCTGGGCAAGGCGCCCGCCATCCATCACCGCGATGCGGTCGGCCAATGCCATCGCCTCGGCCTGATCATGGGTGATATAGACGATAGTGGTACCTGTGCGTTTGTGAAAGGACGCGAACTCGTCCTCCATCGAAGCTCTCAGATGCACGTCGAGATTGGCCAGCGGCTCATCGAACAGCACTAGCGAGGGCGCGGCGACAAGGCAGCGCGCCAGCGCCACGCGCTGGCGCTGGCCGCCGGAAAGATTGGCCGGCCGACGCTCGCCGAGCCCTTGCAGATTGACCAGGGCCAGTGCGTCTTCAACCTTCCGGCGGGCGACGGCCTTGTCGAGCTTCGCCACCTTCAGCGAATAGCCGATGTTCTCGGCCACCGTCATATGCGGCCACAGCGCATAGTTCTGGAAGACGATGCCGACGCGCCGCTTTTCCGGCGCGACGCTGCCGCCCTTGCCCGACACGGCCTCGCTGCCGATGCGGATTTCGCCCGACGTCACTTTCTCGAATCCGGCGACGAGCCTCAGCAACGTCGTCTTGCCGCAGCCGGAAGGGCCGAGCACTGCCAGGAACTCGCCGTCGGCGACGTCGATCGACACGTCCTTGACGGCATCGAAATTGGCGAAGCTCTTGGTCACATTGTCCAGGCTCAATCGCGCCATGGCAGCACTCCGGTCGGAAGGTAGGGGGCAAGAAGATTGGTCACCAGCATCAGCACGAAGGTGACCGCCACGGTGATGACGGACATCGCCGCCGCATAGTTGGAATCGCCGCCCTGCTCGAAGGAGAACATCACCACGCCGATCGTTTCCGAGCCCGACGACCACAGCAGCGCCGAAACGGTGAGTTCGCTGAGCGCCGTCATGAAGATCAGCAGGCCGCCGGCGATCGCCGCCGGTGCCACCAAGGGAAAGATGATCGTACGCATGCGCGTGAACAGCCCGGCGCCGGCCACTTGCGCCGCTTCCTCCAGCGCCCGGTCGATCTGGTGGTAGCCGCTGATGGTTGGCCGCAGCGCCAGCACCAGGAAGCGGGCGAGATAGGCGTAGAGGATGATCCAGACCGTGTTGTAGAGCTGGATGCCGGTGAGCGGGATCGGCCGCAGGAACATGAGCAGCGAGGCGATCGCCAGCACCACACCGGGCAGAGCATAGGGCAGTTCCACCGACAGATTGAGCAGCCGCACCCAGCGCTGCTTGCCCCAGGCGATCAGATAGCCGATCGGCACGGCGACCAGGACCGCGAAGAACGCAGCCGCGATCGACAGCCAGAAGCTGTTGAAGAAGGCACGGCTGGCGGCATCATGCTCGAACAGCACGAAGCGATAATTGTCGAAGGTTGCCGTCTTGGCGGTGAGCGCGATGCCGTAGCCCGGCACCAGCGATGTCAGAACCAGCCCGAACAGCGGCAGGAACAGCACCACGATGATCAGCAGCCACATGCCGGCCTGCACGGCCGGCCGCCATCGGCCGAGTTCGTATGGCTCAGCCGCCAGCGACGTGGAGCTGATGCGATAGTCCCGGCGGCGGCTCATGATCTCCTGGGCAAGGATGCCCGCCATGGCGATGATACCGATCAGCACCGACAGGAATGCGGTTTCGCCGAGCACGGCGGGGCCGCCGCCGGCCAGCTTCTGATAGATCAGCGTCGGCAGCACGAGATAGTTGGCGGGAATGCCTAGAAAGGCCGGAATGCCGAAATTGCCGACGCAGGAGACGAAGGCGAGTGCGGCGGCGGCCATGATCGAGGGCGTCATCAACGGCAGCACGATGGTGACCAGCATGGTGAACCAGCCGGCACCGCCCGCCCGCGCCGCTTCGATCAGTTCGCGCGGCAGCTTGCGCAGGCCGGCGCGCACCAGCAGGAAGACCAGCGGGCCATACTGCACGCCGAGCAGCAGGATGATGCCCGATGTCGAATAGAGCGGGTTCCTGGTCCCGAGCGGCGGTGCCGCCCCGAACAGCTTGAGGAACGGGCTTGCCGGGCCGAACAATTGCAGCCAGGCCAGCGCCGTCACCTGCGGCGCGATCATCAGGGGCATGACGTAACAGAGCACCATGGCGCTGCGAGCGCGGATATCGGTCAGCGTAACGAGCACTGCCACCAGCGTTCCCGACAGCACCGCAAGCAGGGTGCCGCCGATGCCGACGACCAGTGTGTGCCAGGTGGCGATCCAGGTCGCCGGACTGGCGAGCCCCGCCTTTATCGCGACGGTCGACAGCGTGCCGCCGGGTGCCACGATTTCCTTGATCAGGCGCAGCATCGGCAGCAGCGAAAGCAGGACGATGACGATGGCCACCGCCGCCGTCAGGACCATTTCCTGGCCCCGGCTTTCCCTGATCCGTGTTGACATGATTGCTTTTCCTGGGATCGATCAGCCGATGCGCTCGGATTTCGCAGTCGGCATGCCGCTAGGGGGGGGCATGCCGACTGGATTGCCGGCTCAGCCGCCGAACAGTTCCGAGAACTTCGCCTTGTCGGCGTCGGTCTTGGCGACGATTGCCTTGGTGTCGAACGACATCACCTTGACCTTGACGCCTTCCGGCAGCCATTCGGGGCGGCCGACCGAGGCGCGCGCCGGCAGATAGCCCATCGAAAGCGCAAGCTTCTGGCCGTCATCGGAAAGAATGAAGTCGACGAACTTCTTGGCGCCATCGACATTCCTGGCGGTCTTCATGATGGCGACCGGTTCGGTCACTGCCGGCACACCTTCCGAGGGGAACACGAACTCGACCGGGGAACCCTTCTTCTTGGCGTTCATCGCCATGAAGTCGACGAGGATGCCATAGGGCTTCTCGCCCGATGCCACCGACTTCAGCACCGCACCATTGCCGCGCACGCTGACGGTGTTGTTGGTCTTCAGCTTCTGGAAGAAATCCCAGCCATAGTTGGTATCGCCGACGAAGCCCGAAAGCAGGTAGGCGGCGGCACCCGAATAGAGCGGGCTCGGCATCACCAGGCCATCGGCATAGGCGGGCTTGGCAAGATCGGCCCAATGCTGCGGCTTCTCGGTCGCCGCGGTGTTGTAGACGATGCCGGTGGTGATCAGCTTGCTGCCGAAATAGGTCTTGTCGGCATCATAGGCATCCGCTTCGATGCCGTCGAGCTTTGCCTCGGGATAGGGCAGCAGCCGGTCGTCCTTCTTCAACAGCTCCATGCTGACCGCGTCAGCGATCAAAAGCACATCGGGCTGCGGGCTGCCGGCGGCAAACTCGGCCGCCATCTTGGTCAGGATGTCGCTCGTTCCGGAGCGATAGATATTCACATCGATACCCGGCTGCGCCTTCTTGAAGGCATCCACGGTCTTGGCCGCGTCGGCTTCCGGCTGGGACGTGTAGAGAGTCAGTGTTTCGGCGTTTGCCACGCCGGCAAACAAAGTTGCCGCGAGCGCCAGCTGGCTGGCCAGCAGCTTGATGAAGTGCGTCTTCAATGAGACCTCCTGTCTTTCTGTGCATGACCGGTCCGGCTCTGGCCGGCTCCCCGTCTCTTCCTCCCTGCACGGCGCATATGACTGGTGGATGACACAGCGCGTGAAACCCACAAAATATGTTCATATGTACGATGTCAATTACAAATGAACAAAACTGTGCGACAATCGACGCGCCTGCGATCGGCATCAATTGACATCCGGCCGGTGTTTCCTTGATGAGCACCGATCAGGCCACGGCTCATGAGGGACAGGAACCGATGACCACAGAAAAACCCAGACAGGCTCGCCTGCCGATGGTCTCGTCGGACCTTAACGTCAAGACGGCATGGCTCTACTATGTCGAAGGTTTTACCCAGGAACAGATCGCCGAAAAGCTCGATGTCTCCAGGGTGAAGGTCATGCGTACGCTGGCCTCCTGCACCGCCGAGGGCATTGTCGTCACCATGATCAACGCACCGACCGCCGGGCAGGTGGCGCTCGAGCGGGAACTGGAAAAGCGCTGGGGTCTGGATGCCGCCGTCGTCATCCCGACACCTTCGGCGCATGACCATCTGGAGAAGGCCATCGGCCATGCCGTCGCGGCCTATCTCGGCGAGCAGATGCAGGACGGCATGACGCTGGCCATCGGTGGCGGCGCGACCCTGCATGCCAGCCTCGGCTTCCTTGCCCGCCGGCAATTGAAGCGTGCCTGCGTGGTGGCGCTTGTCGGCAGCCTGCCGCACTCGCAATGGATCAATCCATCCATCGTTGCTGCCAAGGTCGCAGACGTCTTCGAGGTCGACAGCTATCAGATCACCGCGCCGGTGACGGTCGACAATTCCTCGCTGCGCGATCTCCTCTGGGCGCAGCCGACCCTGCAGGATGTACGCCAACGCGCGGCCGCCGCCGACATCGCGCTGCTCACCGTCGGCGACATGTCGCCGGACGCCACCATCTTCCGGCACGGCATCGTGCCCTCATCGCTGATCGCTCCGTTGAAAGCGAAGGGCGCGGTCGCCAACATGCTGTGCTATTTCGTCGATGCCGCCGGCGGGCTGGTCGACCACGAGGTCAACAGCCGCGTCATGGCCATCGATCTCGATGTGGTCAGCAACGTGCCGAATGTGGTTCTCGCCGCGGGCGGCAAGCGCAAGGTCGCGGCGATCCTCGCCGCGCTGAAAGCCGTCGACACCAACGTGCTGATCACCGACAGCGATACCGCCACGGCGCTGCTTGCCAAGGGCGGCTGAGCCGGTTCGACTGGCCCCGGTGTTTCCCGCTACCCGTGTTTCTCGCTAAATGAGCCCGCGCTCGCGCAAAAAATCCTCGACACCGACATGGGTCATGGATTCGAATTCGGCGATCGCCTCGGCCACCCGCTTGCGCTGCGCCGCCAACAGCGTGAAAACCTGCTTCATCTCGCCGGAAACACCAAAACGGCTCCAGCGCTCGGCGATATGCGTGGGCAAGCCGATATCGGCGCAGAACGCGTCCAGGCTGTCATAGCCGAGGCTGGCGACAAGCTGCCTGGTCTCCTCCGCCGACATGCGCGGCTCGAAGGCGTGGTCGTGCAGGCGCTGCGCCACCAGCTTGATATCGGATGGCGACGCGCCCATGACCTTGCCGAACAGGGTTTTGACGTCAGATGGGTCGAATGCAGGCATATTTGGCCTCCCTGGATCGCAATCCAGATAGAACATGGGTCAAGGGTCGGCGCCTGACAAGTCGTTTCTGTTTTAAGCCGGCGCATCATTCGGCGCCGGCTTCTGCTTGGTGGATCAGACCAGCAGGCCGATCGGATTTTCAAGGAGGTTCTTGAAGGCGACCAGCAGTTCGGCACCCAGCGCGCCGTCGACGGCGCGATGGTCGGTCGACAGCGTCACCGACATCACGGTGGCTATTCTGATCTCGCCGTTCTTGACCACTGCCCGCTCCTCGCCGACACCAACGGCCAGGATGGTCGCATGCGGCGGGTTGATGACGGCGGCAAAGTCCTTGATGCCGAACATGCCGAGGTTGGACACCGCCGTGGTGCCGCCCTGATACTCTTCCGGCTTCAGCTTGCGGCTGCGGGCGCGGCTGGCCAGATCCTTCATCTCGTTGGAGATGGTGGACAGCGTCTTCTCATCGGCCTTGCGGATAATCGGCGTGATCAGGCCGCCCGGGATCGACACCGCGACGCCGACATCGGCATGCTTGTGCTTGACCATGGCGCTTTCGGTCCATGAGGCATTGGCATCCGGCACCGCCTTCAGCGCCATAGCCATCGCCTTGATGACCATGTCGTTGACCGACAGCTTGTAAGCCGGCGCCTCGCCCTTGTCGGTCTTCTTCACTGGCGCTGCGGCGTTGATCTGCGTGCGCAGCGCCAACAGCGCATCAAGTTCGCAGTCGAGCGTCAGGTAGAAATGCGGGATGGTGGTCTTGGCCTCGACCAGGCGCCGCGCGATGGTCTTGCGCATATTGTCATGCGGGACGAGGTCGTAGGAGCCCTGTTCGAACAGTTTCAGCACCTGCTCGTCCGACATTGCCTTCACCGCAGGCGCAGGAGCGCCAGCAGGAGCCTTGGCGGCAGGCGCCGCCTGGGCGCCTCCACCGGCAATCGCCGCGTCGACATCCGCCTTCACCACCCGGCCATGCGGGCCGGTGCCGGCAATGCTGGCAAGGGCAAGACCCGCCTCGCGGGCCAGGCGTCGGGCAAGCGGTGTTGCACGGCCGGCGGATGGGGATTGGCCAATCTCCCCCCTTGTGGGGGAGATGCCAAGTGGCGGCAAAGAGGGCAGGGCAGAGGGGGGCGTGACAGAATGCGACGTTGGCTGGGCAGCGCCCCCCTCTGTCGGCTTCGCCGACATCTCCCCTACGGGTGGGGAGATTGGCGCTTTGTCCTGCTTTGTCGCAGCGACATCAGCCCCATAAGCCTCATCGTCAGCATAAATCCACGCGACGGCAGCGCCGACCGCAATATCGACACCTTCCTTGCCGCTGACATCGCGCAGGACGCCGCTGGCCGGCGCGTCGATCTCCATCGCCGCCTTGTCGGTCTCGATCTCGAACAGCACATCGCCCTTCTTGACGCGCGCGCCCTCCTCGGCGAACCAGCGCGAGATCTGTCCGGTCGCCATGTCCATGTCGACCTTGGGAAGAATGACTTCGGTCGGCATTTCTCAGCGAACCCCTTTCACGAGGTCGCGCGCGGCGGTGATGATGTCGGGAACCTGCGGCACCGTCGCTTTCTCAAGTTCCGGATTGTAGGGGATCGGCGTTTCGGCGCCGCCCAGCCGCACGATCGGCGCATCGAGATAATCGAAAGCCTCGCTCTCGGCGATCATGGCACTGACTTCGGCGCCGATGCCCAGCGTCTTGACCGCTTCGTAGACGCATAGCAGCCGCGACGTTTTCTTGACGCTGTCGATGACGGTCTGCTTGTCCATCGGCCGGATGGTCCGGAGATCGACGACTTCGACGTCGATGCCTTCGCTCTCCAGCGCGGCAGCCGCGTCGAGCGCCTTCTGCACCATGATCGAGGTGGCGACGATGGTCAGGTCCCGGCCCTCGCGGCGGATATCGGCCTTGCCGATCGGCACGGTGTAATAGCCTTCGGGCACCGGTCCCTTCATCTTGTAGAGCAGCTTGTGCTCGAAGATCATGACTGGATCGGGATCGGCGACCGCCGCCAAAAGCATACCCTTGGCATCATAGGGGGTCGCCGGCTGGATGACTTTCAGACCCGGCACATGGCCGAGCCAGGCCTCGAGGCTCTGGCTGTGCTGAGCCGCCGCACCGGTGCCGGAACCGGCGGGAAAGCGCATCACCACGGGAACCGAAACCTCGCCGCCCAGCATGAAGCGCATCTTGGCCGCCTGGTTGACGATCTGCTCCATGGCAAGCGTGGCGAAATCGGAAAACTGGAACTCGAAGATCGGCCGCATGCCGGTGAGGGCAGCGCCCACCGCAACGCCCGCGCCGCCCAGTTCCGAAATCGGTGTGTCGATGACGCGGTCAGCGCCGTAACGTTCGACCAGGTCGCCAGTGACCTGGAAGGCGCCGCCATAGACACCGATATCCTCACCCATCAGGAAGACGCGTTCGTCCATGTCCATGGCGATCGCCATGGCTTCCTGGATCGCCTGGGCGTAGCTCAGTTCACGCACCATCGCGTCCATCACGCCTGCTCCGTATACACGTAATTTCCGGTCTCGCTGATATCGGGCGATGGGCTCGCCTTGGCGAACTCGATGCCCTCGGCGATCTCTTGCGCCACGGCATCGCGAATGGCCTCGATGCCCTTGTCGTCGATGAAGCCGAATTCCCTGAGCTCGCTTTCGAACAGGGTGATCGGATCGCGGTTCGACATCCAGTCCTCGATCTCTTCCTTGGTGCGATAGCGGTTGCGGTCGCTCTTGGAATGGCCGCGATGGCGGTAGGTCTTGGACTCGATCAGCGTCGGCCCCTCGCCGGCGCGGGCTCGGGCGATGGCCTGATGAGACGCCTCGGCGACCTCGGAGAAGATGTTGCCGTTGACGATGACGCCGGGCATCGAATAGGCGGCGGCGCGCTCGGCGATGTTCTTGACGGCGGTCGAGCGGGCCGTCGATGTCGACATGCCATAGCCATTGTTCTCGCAGACGAAAATGACAGGCAGCTTCCAGACCGCCGCCATGTTGAGCGCCTCGTGGAAAGCGCCTTCATTGTTGGCGCCATCGCCGAAGAAGGAGACCACGACCTTGCCGGTCTTCATCATCTTGGAGGACAATGCCGCCCCGACGGCGATCGGGATGCCGCCACCGACGATGCCATTGGCGCCGAGATTGCCCTTGCCGACATCGGCGATGTGCATCGAGCCGCCACGGCCCTTGCAATAGCCTGTGGTCTTACCGAAGAACTCGGCGAACATGCGCTTGACCTCGGCACCCTTGGCTATGCAGTGGCCATGACCGCGATGCGTCGAGGTGATCTGGTCATCCTCGGCAAGCGGCATGCAGATGCCCATGGCGCTGGCTTCCTGGCCGATCGACAAATGCATGGTGCCGTGGATGAGACCGCGCGTGTAGCACTCCTCCGCGCCCTCTTCGAAGCGGCGGATCAGGTACATCTTGTGGAGCACCTCCCTGAGCTGCTCGGCGCTGTAGTGGCGGTAGACGAAGGGCAGATTGGCGCGACTGTCAGTGACGGCTTTGCTGGCTGTGGCCATGATCACGCTCCCACGGCCCCATAGACAAGCTTGTCCTGGCGGGCGCGCAGTTCGGCGATCTTGGAGCCCGCCGCGGGCGCTGCATTCGCGTAGGTTATGAGCTCGCCCTTCTTGATCGGCGCGGTGACCGAGCCGCCCTGCAGCAGGCCGCAGGGAATGGCCTTGGCGGCGCGCGCCTCAGGCGTCGTCATGATCCAGGCACGGTAGCAATATTCGCCGATCGCATCGAGCTTCTCGCCGGGCTTCATGTCCTTCTTGGCCACGGCGGCGACTTCGGCCACCGGTTTGGCCAGCGGCACCATGTCGGCCTTGCCGTAGAGCACGACGCGGGCGCAGGTCAGCGGCACTTCGAGCGAGGTAAGGTGATAGGGACGATGGAAAGTGAAATACGGGCCTTTGCCCATCTTCAAATCTTCCATGCGCTCGGAGATACGCGGATGCGACATGTCGGCAACGACGAAGACGCCTGGCGCGACACCCTTGCCGATCGAATAGTCGACGACGCCGACCCTCGACAGCACGCCGCCATCCTTCTGCGGCACCAGCACCTTGGACAGTTCGCCAAGCGTCGCCGCCGGGCCATGCATGCCGGCCTTGTCTGGAACCAGGCCGGTGGCATTGGCGATTGCCGCCATCTCGACCATGGTCTTGGAGCCGTCGACGAATTCGACCAGCATCCGCACGTTCATGTGCCGGCGCTTGGCTTCCTCCTCATAGTCTGGGGGAATGGCGTCGATGTTGAGCGGATTGTTCTTGCCCTTGCCTGCGGCAACGATCGGATGGCCCATGGCCGAAACGAATTCGATGAGTTCCATGCAGGAGGACGGCTCGTCGCCGGCGCCCAGCGAATAGGTGACGCCGAGCCGGTCGGCCTCGCTCTTCAGATAGGCGCCGATGGTGACGTCGGCCTCGACATTCATCATCACCAGATGCTTGCCATGTTCCATGGCGCGCAGCCCGATCTCGGCGCCGACGGCGGGAACCCCGGTGGCGTCGATGACCACGTCGATCAGATCGTTGTTGATGACCAGATTGGCGTCGTTGGTCACCGCGACCTTGCCGGCTTCCATCGCCGCGGTCATCGCCGAAACGTTGGACACTTCGCGCGCATGCCCGGTTTCCTGGAAGGCGATATCGACCGCCTTGCTGGCGGCAGGCAGGTTCAGTTCGGAAATGGCGCCGATCTCGATGCCCGACATATGGGCGACACGAGTGACGATGTCGGTTCCCATCTCGCCCGAGCCGATCAGGCCGATGCGGATAGGCTTGCCCGACTTGGCGCGTTCCTCGAGATCGCGGGCAAGGCCCGTCAACGAAACATTGGAAGCCATACCGCTCGTTCCTCCCATAATGCAGGCTTGTTCGATTGCCTGACGGGTATTGAACATCTGTATTTCTGTCAAGACTAATGTCCAAATTCTCGTGCTTAAAACCACTTTCCCGGCGGCCCGAACCATGGCCGAAAACGAGCCACGAACCGCACGGCGCGCAAAGACAGCTTCGCTCGCAGGCGCGCTGGAACGGCGCCAGCGCTGCACGCTTTTTGGGATTACGGCCGGCCGTGAAATAAAAATACCGGAATATAAAACTGTAAAATTTATCTTTCATGGCGTGTTCTCGCGTGCTAGCGTCACGTCATGAACTGGAAATGAAGTGCGCTTCCTGGGCGGCATTTCCGGTCTGTTCCAAATAGGTCTACCAAGGGACGTTGCGGTCGATGAAGACGAAAACGCCTGGCGAGAAGGCTGTGTCCGGTGAGACCGAGGTGGCCAGCGCGCTGGAAGCCAGGTTGCGTGAGGGCTGGCTGGATTTCGCCCGGACCGAGCAGGCAATGGCGCGATACCTGCTCGCCAACATCCATGACATTCCCTTTGAAACTGGCGCCACTATTGCCGCCGGCGCCGGTGTAAGCGAGGCAAGTGTCACCCGTTTCGTACGGCGTCTCGGCTACACCGATCTCAAGGAAATGAAGCGTGGCCTGCGCTCCGCACCGAAAGCCGCTGGCCCGGGCCTGGACAGTGCCGAGTTGCGTTTCCGCATCGGCGGCGAAAAGCAGGAGCGGTTGGCTCGCAGCCTGGAGATGGAGCAGCAGGCCTTGACCGCGGCCTATGGCCTTGCCCAGGGCGAGATGTGGTCCGAAATTGTTCATCTGCTGAGCACCTGTGATCGCGTGAACTGCGTCAGCTTCCAGGCAGTGAAGGGATTGGGGCTCGATTTCGCGACGCGTCTGCGCTGGGTGCGTAGCGATGTCCGCTTTGCCGAAGGTTTGGGCGGCACGTTCTCGGAAATCCTCACCGATAGCGGCGAAAATTCTTGCGTGCTGCTGATCGACACGGCGGAATACGCAGCGATGAGCTTTCGGCTGTGTGCCCAGATCAAGCGCCGAAAGATTCCTCTGATCATCGTTACCGACAAATACAGTCATTGGGCATCTGAATACACAAAACTGGCGCTCGAAGTATCGACGCGCGTCGACCTGTACTGGGATTCGACGGCCGCGATAAGTTCGGTTCTGAACCTCCTCACGCATTCCGTTGCCGAGAAACTCGGCAAATCGGCCGAGACGCGGATGAATGAGCTGGAGGATATCGCCGGGATCCTGCGAACCTTCCACAAACCGCCACGGCGCGTCGCACGGCACATCAAAGAGGAAGAAGTCGAAGAATGACGATGCATCACCCGTTGCTGAAACCGCGGACTGTCAGGGCAAGCGCATGAAGTTGACGGAATACGCCGCCTATGACGGCGTTGGTCTGGCCGAGCTCCTGCGCAAGCGGGAAGTTACGCCGCGCGAACTGGGAAACTGCATCATTTCAGGGATCGCCGCGGTCAATCCGCAGCTCAATGCCGTGATCGAAACCTATGCCGATGCGATCGAAGCGCTCGGCGAGGTCCCCGGACCCGCACCTTTCCACGGCATGCCGACATTGACCAAGGATTTCCCCATCGAAGCTGGCCGGCCGGGAGAGTTCGGCAGCGTTCTCGCCAAGGGTTTCATCTGCGGCGACGATCACGCCTTCTGGGTGAAAATGCGATCCGGCGGCCTTGCCAATATCGGGCGTACCACCACGTCGGAATTCGGCATAGCGGCGGCAACCGAATCCTCCCTCTATGGTGCGACACGCAACCCCTGGGATACCAGCAGGGGTGTTTCGGGATCGAGCGGCGGCGCAGCGGCAGCCGTTGCCGCCGGCATCGTTCCTTTCGCGCAAGGCGCCGATGGTGGCGGCTCCATCCGCACCCCCGCCGCCTTTTGTGGTGTCGTCGGCCTGAAGCCGTCTCGTGGCCGGATCAGCGGCGCGCCGGAATCGAATGCGCCAATGCTGGGTCTCGCCATTTCATTCATGCTGACACGCTCGATCCGCGACACGGCGGTTTTGCTTGATCTGGGGTCTGGTGCGCTTCCCGGCGACAGCTATGAGATCGTCCCTCCAACCACCAGCTATGCCCAGGCGATCAAGACGCCACCCAAGGCTTTGCGCATTGCCCTGTGTACAACGTCCTGGTCCGGCTATCCGCTCGACGCCGAGGTGAAGGCGGCAGTTCTCGAAGTGGGCAAGAGGCTGGAGCAACTGGGCCACAAGGTCGTCGAAGCCGGGCCTGTGTTCGGTTATGAGCGCTATCTGGCGGCACAGAAAGTGATCTGGGCAGCTTCTACGGCGCAGTCGCTCGACGAGTTGGCGGGCTTGCTGCGACGGCCAGTCGAAGAGGCCTGCCTGCAGCAGACGACACTTGCTGTCTATCGCCATGGCCGAACGCTGGACGCGGCAAGCCTGATCGCGGCCCTCGCTGTTTATGACCAGATCACGCGGACGGTTGGCGAATTCCTGGCCGTCCATGACGTGCTGGTGACGCCGACTTGCGCGATCTCGCCGGAGTTGCTCGGCACGTACAACCCGGATCGTCCCGGCCGCGACATCGATACGGTGTTCGCCGATCTGGCGCCGAAGGAGACGTTCAGCGCGCTCTTCAACGGCACCGGATCGCCGGCGATATCCCTGCCGCTCGGCTGGACGCAAAACGGCCTGCCGATCGGCGTGCAGTTTGTCGCCGCATTCGGACGCGACGATCTGCTGCTACGGCTAGGTGCGGTGCTTGAGGCCGACTACGCCTGGCACCAGCGCAAACCACCTGCCCACATCACCAAGACTGCTTGAACCAACAAGGACTGCTTGAACCAACAAGCATGGAACCGCCCCGGGAACATCATCAACGAAAATGGGAGATTGTCATGGACCGCAGAGTATTCCTCAAAAGTGCGGCGTTTGCCGGCTTCAGCATCGCGACGTTGCCGGCCACATTGCTTCGAGCCAATGCTGACGGCAGCAAGATACTGCGTATGGCCTATGGGGCCGAGGTTCTCACCCTGGACCCGATCAAAACCACTTACGGAGCCGATATCCTTATCCAGGGCATGATGTATGCACGCCTGCTGCATGCCAATGCCGATCGCACAGAAGTCGGCCCGGGCCTTGCCGAGAGCTGGGACATCGCGGATGACGGCAAGACCTATACCTTCCATCTGCGCGAGGCCAAATTTTCCGATGGGTCGCCGATCACGGCCGAGGACGTGGCGTTCAGTTGGAACCGCATGCGCTTCCAGAAGGATTCCGCCTATGCGGCGCCGTTTCAGCCCCTGACCAAGGTCGAGGCAAAGGACGCCAGGACAGTGGTGATGACGCTCGACCGCAAATTCACGCCCTTCCTGACGCTGACCGAAATCTGGAATACCGGCATCGTGCCGAAGGCAGCGGTCGAGAAAATGGGCGACGACGCTTTCGCCAAGGCGCCGGTCACATCAGGGCCGTTCAAATTCGTCGAATTGAAGCCGGGAGACCGCGTGGTCCTTGGCCGCAACGAGCATTATTACCGCCAAGGCGAGCCCAAGATCGACGGCGTCGAATTCCGCTATGTCCCGGACGACAACACCAGGGTCTCGATGTTGCAGGCGGGCGAACTCGACGTCTGCCTCGCAGTTCCGGCCCCGCGCATGGCCGAGTTGAAGGCCGCCGGCTTCCGCGCCGACCCTGAACCTTCGAGCACCACCTATGACATGCTGATCAACCATTCGGCAGAACCCTTCAACGATCTCAAATTCCGCCAGGCCGTCAGCTATGGCATCGATCGCACGGCCATCAATGCCGCGGTGACGCTGGGTCTCGGCACGCCGGCCAGTTCCATCATGAGCCCGACGCTCGATTTCTTCGACAAATCGCTGCCAGTCATTGCCCGCGATGTCGAAAAGGCCAAGGCCCTGCTGGCCGAATCCGGCAAGATCGGAGCCAGTTTCGAACTCATCCAGAACGCCGGAAGTGCCGACGAGGAAAAGGCGGCGGTGCTGATCCAGGCGCAGTTGGCGGAAGTCGGCATCACCGTCAACATTGCCAAGATCGATTCAACCCAGGCATGGACCCGCCTCGCCGATGGCGAGTACCAGGCGGAAATGAACTGGTGGTACAACGAGACGCGAGATCCCGACAACGCATTGCGCTGGTGCGTCTGGGGCGCGGGCGACAACAAGTCCTACTACACCCGCTACAACAACGAAACGGTCGACAAACTGATCGATGAAGCCTCGGGCGAGGCGGACAATGCCAAACGGGCCGAGCTCTATGCCCAGATCCAGAAGACCGTGGTGGACGAGGTGGCGCAGGTGGCGCTCTATCACCCGACGTGGCTCAACGCCTACGCTCCGAGCGTGAAAGGGTTGGTCCTGAACGTCGGCCTGCAATTCTCGTCCATCGGCGGGACCAGCCTGGATTGATCGGCACAGGATGCGAGACGGGGACGAGACACTTCGTCCCCGTCTCGCATCGATTTGACACCAGGATCCCGACCATGAATCGATTCTCCTTCGTGCTCAGACGGCCGATACAGTTGATCCCCGTGCTGCTGGGTATCAGTGTGATCACCTTCCTGCTGCTGCAAATGACACCCGGCGATCCGGTTCGCCTCATGCTTGGCCCCAAGGCCAGTCAGGAGGCGATCGAATTCGTGCGGGCGCGATACGGTCTCGATCAGCCCATCCCCGTGCAGTATTTCTATTACGTGCTGAATTGCCTGCGCGGCGATTTCGGTCAGTCGATCGCCTTCCGGGGTCCCGTCAGCGGCGTCATCGCGGCACGGATCGCGCCGACGGTTTTCTTGATCCTCTATGGCCTCGTCATCTCGCTGCTGTTGACATTCGCGCTCGCGGTCACCGCTGCCCGGCAGCGCGGACGGTGGATCGATCACCTCATCCGTCTCGTCTGCGTCGCGGGCGTCGGCGTGCCGTCCTACTTTGTCGGCCTGCTGCTGATCATGGGCTTCTGCCTGCGGCTGAAGATCTTCCCCGTCTCTGGATACGGACCGACCTTTATCAACAATCTGTGGCATCTGTTCCTGCCGGCCCTGACGATCGGCATCGGGGTGACGCCGATCCTCGCGCGCAATCTGCGCGCGACCTTCATTCAGCAGCTGGACAAGGATTACGCGATCGCCTGCCGCTCCAGGGGCCTGCCGGAAAGCTATATCTTTTCCCGACATGTATTCTGGAATTCCCTGTTGCCGACGGTCAATCTGCTGGGCGTCGTGGTCGCCTTCCTGATCGGCGGAACGGTCGTTGTCGAAAATGTCTTCAACATTCCAGGGCTCGGCAACCTGCTCATCCGCGGCGTTCTCACGCACGACCAGTTCGTCGTCCAGGCGGTGGCCCTGCTGCTTGCCGTAGGTGTCGTCATTTCGAATTTTGCCGTCGATGTCTTGACCGCCATTCTCGACCCAAGGGTGGAATTATGAGCGATGTGATGCAGGGCAGCGGCTCCTTGGCCATGGCGCGTATCCGGACGATGCCGGCAACCTTGATCATTGGCGGCGCCATCACTTTGGCCTGGATCGTCGTGGCCATTTTGGCGCCGGTGCTGACCAGTTTCGACCCGATCAAGGTCGATGTGATGCAGGCGCTGAAACCACCTGGCGCCGAGCATTGGTTTGGCACCGACGCCATCGGCCGCGATGTCCTGGCGCGGACACTGTTTGCCGCACGCTACGATCTCGCCATGGCCTTCTTCGGCGTCGTCGGTCCGATCATCCTTGGGACGATCATCGGCCTTATCGCCGGCTATCTGGGTGGCCGGATCGATGCCGCGCTGATGCGCATCCTCGAGGTCACCGTATCATTTCCCTATTTCGTCCTCGTGATCGCCATCGTGGCCGTGCTGGGGCCCGGCCTCAAGAGCTACTTCATCTCGCTCACCTTGGTGAACTGGGTCAGCTATGCGCGACTTGTGCGGAGCCAGGCGCTGGTGCTGCGCGGCGTCGATTTCGTGCTGGCGGCACGTGGCATGGGTTTTGGGCATTTGCGCATCATGCTGTTCCACATCCTGCCGAATGCCATCGTCCCATCGATCGTCTTCGTCATGACCGATGCCGTGCTGGCCATCGTGCTCGGATCATCATTGGGTTTTCTCGGCCTCGGCGTACAACCGCCGACGCCCGAATGGGGCGCCATGATCGCGGATGGGCAGACCTACCTGACGACCGCATGGTGGATTGCGATCTTCCCAGGCATCGCCATCTGCCTTCTGGCGCTCGGCCTCTCCTTGACCGCTGATGGTCTCGCCCGCCTTCTGAACACGGAATCCTGAGATGAGCGACCTCGTCAGCGTCGAGAACCTCACCATCGACTTCGCCACCAATTTTGGCGACGTCCACGCCCTGCGCGGCGTCAGCTTTTCACTAAAAGCGGGAGAGGTCCTTGGGATCGTCGGTGAATCCGGATCGGGCAAGACGGTGGCCTGCAGGGCCATCCTCAAGCTGATTGCCGGCAACGCACTGGTGAAGTCGGGCCGGATTATGTTCGAGGGCAGCGATGTCCTCGCCATGAAGGATGCCGAGCTGGGCCGGCTGCGCGGCGGGCAAGCGGCGATGATCTTCCAGAACCCGTCAACGCATCTTGATCCGATCATGACGGTCGGGCGTCAGGTGGGCGAAGCGATGGTGGTCCATCAGGGCATATCCTGGCGGCAGGCCAATGCGCGGGCGGTCGGACTGCTCGAAGACATGCATATCAAGGACGCGTCAAGGCGCGCGGGCGCCTATCCTCACGAGCTGTCCGGAGGCATGCGTCAGCGGGTGATGATTGCGGCGGCCCTTGCCTGCGAACCGAAACTGCTGATTGCCGACGAGCCCACGACGGCACTTGATGTCACGGTGCAAGCTCAGATACTCGACCTGCTCCGCGGCATCCGGCGTGAACGCAAGCTGTCGGTCATTCTGGTCTCTCACGACCTTGGCGTGATCGCGGAAATGTGCGACCGCGTCGTCGTCATGAAGGACGGTGCGGTGCTGGAAATCGGCTCGGTCGATCAGATCCTGCGTGACCCCGCCCATGAATACACGAAGCGCCTGATCGCTTCCCAACCCTCGCTGATGAAGCCGACCACGCATGCCTGCCCCGTGGCGACGGAACCGCATCTCCTGGTGAAGAACCTGTGCGTGAACTTCTACCCTGGGCAGAGCCTTGCGGCCTGGGCGACGCGCAAGCCGCCGCAAATCGTGCGCGCCGTCGACAATGTTTCGCTGGCATTGCGGCGCGGTGGGGCACTGGGGATCGTCGGCGAGTCCGGTTCCGGCAAGAGCACCATAGCCCGGGCTATTGCAGGCCTTGTGCAGCCGCAACAAGGAGAGATCGAGGTGGACGGCCAATCGCTCGATCGCGCACTGAGGCAGCGCCGACCGGAGCAGGTTCGCAAACTGCAGATGGTGTTCCAGGACCCGTTCATGTCCCTCAACCCGGCGTTTACGGTTGCGCGAACTCTGGCCGAACCGTTGCGGCAACAGAACATCTGCCCGGAAAGAGACATCCCGGAGCGGATCCGCGAGCTGATGGAAAAAGTGGAATTGCCACGCCAGTTGCTGGGCCGACGCACCACGCAGCTTTCCGGCGGCCAGCGGCAGCGCGTCGGCATCGCCAGAGCGCTGGCGCTGGAGCCTGAGATCTTGATCGCCGATGAAGTCACCTCCGCTCTGGACGTCACCATCCAGGCCCAGGTGCTCGGCCTCTTTGCGCGGCTGCGCCGCGAATTGTCGCTGACACTGATCCTGATTTCCCACGATCTGGGCGTGGTGCGCTATCTCTGTGAACACGTTGCGGTCATGCAGCACGGCAAGCTGGTTGAGTATGGCAACACGGAAGACGTTCTGGATCGTCCGCAGCAGGCCTATACCCAAGAATTGATCGCCGCTATCCCGAAACTCTCGCGTCGAACGAGCAGCGGAATCCAACCAGGAGACACCCCGCTATTGGCCGCCGGAAGCAAATGCTAGACTAAAGCCTTCAGGGCCGAGTGTGATCGAGCACGGCAGCGTCAGCACCCAGGCAAGCAGCAAATTGCGTCGGGCGTTGCCGGAACGATGGCGGCGAACGGTTCCGGCTGCAATGGGGCGACGGTGCGCACACCGAAGGCCGGCAGGAACCACTTCGCGCTGCCCGATTGATCCAGCGGATGGTCCGGTCTCGGAATGCCCGCCTCGCTGGAAACCATATCCACCATGTTCCACTCCAGATGCATTGCAGCAAAGAACTGGGAAGACGCTATGGCCGCACGATGAACCCTGTGTGACGCCGGCGAAAGCCGCGTTCACGAACAGGCCTGCCGAAAAGCGGGTGGACCACGCCTATTTGGCAATCTCGAGCAGGGACGATACCAACAACTCGCGCTCGTCTTTCGACAGGACATCCGAATCGAAGAGGTTCATGCTGCGCAATCCCTCGATGGCGAGATAGCAGATCAACAGCGATTTGAGATCCGGCGTCTCGCCCTTCAGCCGCTCGAAAAGCTGCCGCTTGAAGGTCTTTATCGGCATCATGAAATCGGGATCCTCGGCGATGGCCGAGAAAATCCAGGACGCCGACGGCTGCTTTTCCTCGCAATCATTGGCCGACAGCCTGATGTAGACGGCCAGGGGATTTTCGTCCTTGTCATTTGTGCGGGCAGCTTCCAGCGCGTGCTCGAATTCACGCAGATAGCCTTCGACCAAACCTTGCATCAATTTGGCCTTGGTCGGGAAATTGTAGAGGAGCCCTCCCTTCGACACGCCGGCACGGCTGGCGACGGCATCCAGCGACAAGCTGCCTGGTCCGGATTCCCGGGCAACATCGGCCGCCGCGGCGAGAATCTTCTCGCGCGAATTCGGTCTTTGGGCTCTCATGGTGCCTCCCATCGCAAGCTTAGGCCCAATTGACAAGACCGTCCAGACGGTACAGTAAGACCGCCATTATTTGAAATCGGGACCCGCAGTCGATATGTGTCCCGATATCCGCGCTTCGCGCCGGATTTTCGACTGAGGGGACTTCCTTGTTCAAGCGCATACTCCGTATCTTTATTATTGTTCTGGTTCTGGCCCTGCTCGTCGTCGTGGTCGGCGGCATCGTCGGCTTCAACTTCCTGCGCGACAACGGCATCAAGCAGTACTTCGCATCGATGAAGCCGCCGGCGGCTACCGTGTCGACGACCATTGCCAAGCCTTCGAGCTGGACGCCGGGCGTCGAGGCGATCGGTACGGTCAAGGCCGTGCGCGGTGTCGACCTGACAGTCGAGACCACCGGTATCGTCAAGGACATCCTTTTCCATGCCAACCAGAAGGTGGCGGACAATGCGGTTCTGCTGCAACTCGATGACGCCGTCGAGCGCGCCGACCTCGACGCACAGAAGGCACAGGCCGCGCTCGATCAGACATCGCTTGCCCGCGCCATCGAACTGACCAGGCGTGGCGTTGGCTCCGACTCGACGCTGGACACGGCGCGTGCGGCGGCCTCGGCCTCGGCATCCCAGGTCACCAAGCTGCAGGCCGTGCTCGAGCAGAAGCAACTGACGGCGCCTTTCGGCGGCACGTTGGGCATTCCGAGGATCGATATCGGCCAGTATCTGGCGCCCGGCACCGCCGTGGTGACATTGCAGGACCTCGACACGATGCGGGTCGATTTCTCGGTTCCCGAACAGCAGCTCGCCCTGCTCAAGATCGGCCAGACGGTTCGATTGGGCTTTGGCGGCGAGGACAGGCCATTCGCAGGCGCCATTCGCGGCATCGACCCGAAGATCGACTCGTCCAGCCGGCTGGTGAACATCCGGGCGGAAGTCGCCAATCCCGATGGCAAGCTGACCCCCGGCCAGTTCGTGCAGGTGCGTGTCGAGCTGCCCGAAGAGCAGAACGTGCTGACCCTGCCGCAGACGGCGCTGACGACAAGTCTCTATGGCGACTACATCTTCGTGGTGCAGCCGGCCAAGCCCGCCGAGGCGGCGCCAGCGGCCAAGCCGGATGAAAAACCCGCAGCGCCGGCAGCTGACAAATCGGCTGATGCCAAGCCTGCGGACACCAAGCCGGCCGATGCCATGAAGCCGGCGGCTGATGCAGCCAAGCCTGCCGCCGATGCGGCAAAGCCAACCGACAAGGCTGCCGATGCGGCCAAGCCGGCGGCGGAAGGTGACAAGCCCGCGCTCGTGCTGTCGCAGGTGTTCGTCAAGCCCGGCCGCCGCAATCAAGGCGTGGTCGAGATCGTCGAGGGGCTGAAGGCCGGCGACGAGGTCGTCACCGCCGGTCAGAACCGCCTCTTCAACGGCATGTCCGTCGTTGTGGACAACACCATCGACCCGACCAAATCGGCGAACAAGCAGGCCGAACAGCAATGAGCTTTTCAGATCTCTTCATTCGCCGGCCTGTTCTTTCGACGGTCCTTGCCTGCATGATCCTGCTCCTGGGTTTCCAGGGCATCTTCAATCTGTCGATCCGGCAGTATCCGAAGGTCGATGAAACGGCGATCACGATCACCACGGCCTATCCGGGCGCCAGCGCCGATCTGATCCAGGGCTTCATTTCCGCCCCGATCGCCCGCGCCGTCGCCTCGACCGAGAACATCGACTACGTCACCTCGTCCAGCCGCCCGTCCTCCAGCACCGTGACGGTGCAGATGAAGCTCGGCTCGAACCCCGACGTAGCGCTGACCGAAGTTCTGTCCAAGGTCCAGGGCGTGCGCGGCACCTTGCCGGACGCATCGAAGGACCCTGTCATCGTCAAGGGCACCGGCCAGCAGTTCGCGATGATGTACATCTCGATGCAGAACCCGAACATGACGAAGGAGCAGCTGACGGAGTATATCGAGCGCGTCATCAGACCGCGCATGTCGACGGTCGAAGGCGTCGCCGACGTGCAGATCTTCGGCGCGCAGGAATACTCGATGCGCGTCTGGATCGATCCGGTCAAGCTTGCCGCGCGCGGCGTGACGGCCTCAGAACTGCTGACGGCGATCAACAATTCCAACTTCCTGTCGGCGCCCGGCAACACCCAGAACGAGTATGTCGTTTCCTCGATCACCGTGCGCTCGACATTGCAGACGCCGGAGGCATTCGCCGAGCTGCCGCTGCGCTCTACCGACGGCAATGTGGTGCGGTTGCGCGACGTGGCTCGCGTCGAACTCGCCGCCGAGAACACCGACACCAGGGTCTCGTTCAACGGCAAGCCCGGCACCTTCCTTGCGATCTTCCCGACGCCGGCGGCCAATCCGCTGACCACGGCGGCGGCGCTCACCAAGCTGGTGCCGCAGATTCAGGAGACGCTGCCGAAAGGCATGACGATCGAGGTCGTCTACGACGCGACCGGGCAGATCAGCGCTTCCATCGAAGAGGTGTTCAAGACCATCGCCGAGGCGGTTGCCATCGTCATCGTCGTCATCCTTCTGTTCCTTGGCTCCTTCCGGTCGGTGATGATGCCGATCATCACCATCCCGTTGTCGCTGATCGGCGTCTGCTTCCTTCTGTTTGCTGTCGGCTACTCGATCAACCTGCTGTCGCTGCTGGCCATGGTGCTGGCGATCGGCCTGGTCGTCGACGACGCCATCGTGGTGGTGGAGAACATCCATCGTCACATGGAAGAAGATCACATGTCGCCGATGCAGGCTGCGTTCAGCGGCATGCGCGAAATCGCGTCGGCCATCGTTGCCATGACCATGACGCTGGCCGCCGTGTTCGCGCCGCTGGCCTTCACCGGCGGCCTGACCGGCGCGCTGTTCCGTGAATTCGCAGTCACGCTCGCCGGCTCGGTGGTGCTCTCGGGCGTCATCGCCATCACCATCACCCCGATGATGTCGGCACGCCTCTTGAAGTCCGGCACGCCGGGCCGTTTCCAGCGCATTGTCGACGGCACCTTCGCGCGCGTCGAGCATGTCTATGAACGGGCCGTCACCGGGTCGCTCAATTATCGCCCATTGACGCTGATCATCGTGCTTGCGCTTGTCGGTGTCACCGGCTTCATGTTCACCAAGACCTCGAGCGAACTGGCGCCGGAAGAGGACCAGGGCTTTCTGCTCTCGATTGTGACGGCGCCGCGTTATGCGACCTCCGATTACACCGAGACATACGTCAACCAGATCCTCGGCCTGGTGAAGGATATTCCCGAAACACGGGCGCAGTTCTCGGCCGTCGCCTTCGGCGGCACGACAAACAGCGCCTTCGTCGGCTATGCCTTCAAGGACTGGGCGGAACGCAAGCGCAATTCGAAGGAACTGCAGGCCGACATTACGGCCCGTATCGCCAAAGTGGCCGGGGTCGAGGCTTTTGTCTTCGCACCGCCGACGCTGCCGGGCTCCGGCGGCGGCCTGCCCATTTCCATGGTGGTGAGATCGACGGGCGCTTCCTCGGAAGTGTACGAGGTGGCCGAGCAGATCAAGAACAAGGCGCAGGCCTCCGGCCGCTTCATCGTCGTACAGAATTCGATGGCCTATGACGCACCGGAGGTGACGGTTACCATAGACCGCGACCGCGCCGCGGCGCTGAACCTGCCGATCGCCGATATCGGCCGCACGCTGACCCTGCTGGTCGGCGGCGCCGAAGTGGCGCAGTTCGACCGCGACTCCAACAGCTACGACATCATTCCGCAGGTGCCGCAGGAGTTTCGCGATAACCCCGACAAGCTCGGCGAATACTTCGTGCGCAGCGTGACGGGCGAGATGGTGCCGCTATCGGCGGTGGTCAAGATTTCGACCAATGCGGCGCCGGCGGCAATCGAGCAGTTCAACCAGCTGAATTCGTCGACGATTTCGGCGCTTCCGTTGCCCGGTGTCACCACTGGCGACGGGCTGAAGGCGCTGGAGGACATCGCCAGGGAGAGCCTGCCCGACACCTTCTTCCTCGACTATTCCGGTCAATCGCGGCAGGAAAAGGAACAGGGCAACACCATCCTGATCGCTTTCGCGGCCGCCGTGGTCGTCATCTATCTGGTGCTGGCGGCGCAGTTTGAAAGCTTCCGCGACCCTCTGATCATCATGATGGCGGTGCCGCTATCGATCTTCGGAGCGATCGTGCCGCTCAATCTGGGCCTCGGCACGCTCAACATCTACACGCAGGTCGGCCTGATCACACTGATCGGTCTGATAACCAAGCACGGCATCCTGTTGGTCGAGTTCGCCAACCAGCAGCGCGAAAAGCATGGCATGCGGCGGCGCGACGCCATCATCGCCTCGGCCAAGGTGCGCCTGCGGCCGATCCTGATGACGACAGCGGCGATGGCGCTCGGCGTGGTGCCGCTGATCACGTCCAGCGGCGCTGGTGCGGCGGCCCGCTACTCGATGGGCCTGGTCATCTTCACCGGCATCCTGGTCGGCACCCTGTTCACGCTCTTCGTCGTGCCCATGTTCTACACCTTCATCGCCAGCAAGGACCTGCCTCATCTGGCGGAGAAGCCGGATCCCAAGCTGATGCCGGCACTGCCGAGCTAGGACGGTCGAGGGATGCGGCTTCCTGCCCGGAAATGCGCAGGACAAATGCAAAGGAAAAGAGGCCGGAAAATTTCCGGCCTCTTTTCTTTTTGGCTGGGCTCGATACCCCGGTTCGAGCTTTGCTCGATACCGCCGGTTTGCGCTGTACTCAATACACCCGGTTCGAGCTGTGCTCGATACCGCAGCGTTTTCCGGCGGGAGCCTTGAACAAGGCGCGGCAGCATGCTGACACGCCGTCGGTCACAGCCTGCTACTTGACGATGACGATGCTGGTGTTGGTCGCCCCGAAGGTTTCGACGAGCTGGTAGAAATCGGCGGCGTTGTCGGGATGCAGCCGCACGCAGCCATGCGAAGCCGGCTGGCCGAGGCGCTTGATCGCATAGGTCGCATGCACCGCATAACCGCCGCTGAAGAAGACCGAGTGCGGCATCGGCGCGTTGTCGTATTTCTTCGAATACCACATCTCGTGCATGCGGGTCGGCTTGAACGAGCCGGTCGGCGTCACATGGGCCCGGTCGCCGGTGGAGACCTTCCAGGCGAAGGTCGGCCGGCCGTCGACGGAGACTTCCATGATCTGCTGCGAAAGCGAAACACGCGCCACGATCTTGTTGGCGGCGTGCGCAGCGCCCGAGCCGGCGCCGAGCAGCAGTGCTGCACCAGTCAAGGCAGCGGCGGTGATGTTGATGAGCTTGGCGGAAATGGCGGTGTGCATAATGAAGTCCCCTCTCTCTGCCGGTTGGGCCGGCTCCAATTCGATGGCCGCTTATCCCAACGTCATGTTTCGAGAAGATTTCGCAAAACGCTCGTTTCTGTTTCGAATCTGTTTCCGCTGGTTAACAAACGCCTCCTTATAAACCTGGCTGGAACAGGCTCGGCAGACCCGCCCGCCAAGAACAGGAGTCGGGAACATGGGTATCCGCCTCCAAACGAAAGTGCGAATTGGCGTCATGTGAAAGAACAACCCTCGGCATCGAAACCAACCTGCAACAAAGCGCGGCTCCAAGCGGCATGATCCGGATACGGGCCGCGAGCAAAGTTGACGCAACGAAAACAGCCGGTAACGAACATGAGGACGAAATCGAACGCGCTGTCCTGGCTTTTCAGGATCAGCATCGCGGCAGCGGTCATCGGCGGCGTCGGCACGGTTGCCGGCACCCCGCTGACAAGGCTCGGCCCTATGACTTCGGGCGAGATTTCGACGCTGCATACCGCACTGTTTTTCGCCACGGTCTGGATTGTTTCCAGCCTGCGCATCGCCCGGCTCAAGGCCCTCTGGCGGGTCGGCCTTAGGCTGACGGGTTTGCGCGGCGCCTCCGGCAACTTGCTGCCGAGAGGACCGAAGGCCCGCGCCGCGACGGGGGGCTCCGTGGGCGGCGCGGGCACTTCGGGGGTATCCTGAAGCGACCCGCAACAGGTTCATTTCTAGAGAATTGGCATTTGGGGAACTGCGACGATGAAAACGAAATTCGCTGCTTCGGTGCTTTCCGCACTGCTTTACGCCCAGGGCCTGCTCGGCTTTGCCGGTCTTGCTACCGTGCTCCTCCGGGACCGCGCCCATGCAAGCGAACTCACCATGGGCAGTGACATGCCGGTGGGGCCATCGCTTCTGCTGGTACGCTGAGCGTCAAGAGCATCGGGCCCAGAGATGGAAAATCCGATGCCCGAAAAAAGGGATTGCGCCAGCAGCCGGCAGTCAGTCGGCAAATTGCCGCGGCGGATCGAACCGATAGCCGGCGCCACGTATTGTGGTGATGGTGTCGGTGTCGAGCTTGCGGCGCAGCCGCACGATGCGCGAATCGATCGAGCGATCGAAGGCGTCGGCGTTTTCGGCCGGTGCCGCGGCGATGATATCGTCACGCGTCAACACCTTGCGCGGACTGGCCAGGAACAACCTGAGCAGGGCCACCTGGCCAGGCGAAAGCTGTTCCTCGGAGCCGGAGCGATGCATGACCATGGCCGATCTCAGATCGACGGTCGCGTTCTCCAGCACGATCAGTTCCTGGGTGCCCCTGCCGCGGCGCGAAAGCAGGCCGCCGACACGGGCGGCCAGTTCACGGACATTGAGCGGGCTCTCGACGACGTCGGCCGCACCAAGCTCCAGCGCCAGCACCTTGTCGACAAGATCGGCCGGGCGGCAGATCAGAATGAAATCCGGTCCGCCCTCACCGCCCCCACCTTGGCCGCCATAACGTTTGAGCAGGTCCCGGCCCTCCGCCTGGCTGAGGCTGTCGCCGACGACGACGACGTCGATGCCCTTTCCCGACAACAGCGATTCGGCCTCCCAGGGCTGGCGCGCCTGATGCACGTCGTGGCCGCGCCGCTCGAGATGGTCGGCGAGTTCGGTCGCCACCACTTCGGCTACCGAAACGAGCGCAATGACGGATCGTGCAGCCATGTTTTCCAACCGTTCCCTGGCAACCCGGATATGAGTGCTGGACATGATGTTTATACCCAATCTACTTTCCACTGAAAGTGGGAGCGAAAGCATCGTGCGGGCAAGAATTGTCATCGTCGAGGACGAGCCCGATCTACGGGACGCGGTCGCCGAATATCTTGGCGCCGCCGGCTATGAGGTCGCCACCGCCGAAAGTGCTGCCGCTGCCCGCAGCCTCGTTGAAACGCAATCGTTCCATCTCGCCATTCTCGACATCGCCATGCCGGGCGAGGACGGCCTCTCGCTCGGCCGCTGGCTGCGTTCGAAACTGCCGATCGGCATCATCTATGCGACAGCGGCCGGCACCGCGCTCGACCGCATCGTCGGGCTGGAACTCGGTGCCGACGATTACATCGTCAAGCCCTACGAATTGCGCGAAGTGCTGGCCAGGGTGCGCAGCGTGTTGCGCCGCGTTCCCCAGCCGAAGGAGCTCCAGGACAAGAAGGCCGGGACGGACCGCCGTTCCGTTGCCTTCGGCCCCTTTCAGGCCGATCTCGATGGCAGGCTGGTCACCGGCGCCAATGGCGCGGTGATCGACATGGCCAAGAGTGAATTCGACGTGCTGGAGATTTTCCTCACCCGCGCCAACCGGCTGCTGACCCGCGCCGCTATCTCCGAGGCGATCGGTTTCACCGAAGATCCGGAATCGTCGCGCGCGGTCGACATCCGCATCATGCGGCTGCGCAAAAAGATCGAGGCCGATCCCGCCAATCCGAAATTCCTGCGCACGGTGCGCGGCGAGGGCTATATCTTCTCGCTGCCGACCGGCGATGGCAACTGAGGACCGGGCCAGAAGGATTCGGCTGCTCGCCAGCCGGAATTGGCACGACTCCGAATTGGCGCGACTCCGGAATGACAGCACAAGATGATCGCTGAAGCAGCAAGCACCGATATGCAAGGGTTCAGGCAGGGCGCGGCGATGGCGGCCGTGCGTGTCGTTCGCCGGCTGCGCGAGGCCGGCGACTGGCAGCGCGAGATGGACGGCATACTGGAAACGCTCTGCCGGGCCATGGATTGCCAGCGCGGCATCCTGTTTCGCTTGCGCGAGCTGCCCGGCCAGGGCTTCGCCCAATCCGTCGCAGCCTACTGGATCGACCCTCTTTTCGGCGGCGAACTGGCGTCGCCGACCGTCATCATGCAATCGATCGTCAATTCCGACCCGCTGCTGGAGCGGCTGGCCGAGGACGAGAGGCAAGGCAAGGTGTTCGCCGGGCATACGCGCGACCTTGAAGGCTTCCTGAGGACCGACTTCGAAAAACAGCACATCAAGTCGTTCCTGTCGGTGTCGGTCTTTGCGCATGGCCATCTGTGGGGGACGCTGGCGGTCAATGACTGCGTCAACGAGCGTGCGTGGACCGACGAGGAAGAGGCGACGCTGCACATCATCGCGCTGGCCATCGGCGATGCCATCGAGCGCTCGCCCTCCGACGCCCACGCCAGCGAGGTCATTCGCCGCACCATGCTGCAGGCCTCGCTCGACGCCATCGTCGTCATCGACGAGACCGGCTCGATCATCGAATTCAATCCGGCCGCCGAGAAGATGTTCGGCTTCCAGCGCAGCGACATCCTCGGCAAGGACCTGCTCGATACGATCGTGCCGATCTACTACCGCAAGGGCTATGCCTCAGGGGCCGAATACATGTCCGGCCGCGGCGCGCCGATGGTCGGCCAGCGGCTCGAGACGGTGACCCAGAATGCCGCCGGCGAAGTGTTCCCGATCGAGCTGACGGCGACCGAGATGCGGGTCGCCGACCGCCGCCTGATCTTCGGCTCCATCCGCGACCTGCGCGACAAATTGCGTGCCGAGGAAGAAATCGGCCGGCAGCGCGAGAAGCTGCACCAGAACGAGAAGATGGCGGCAATGGGTTCGTTGCTGGCAGGCGTGTCGCACGAACTCAACAATCCGCTGGCCGTGGTTGTGGCGCAATCGACGCTGCTGCACGAATTCGCTTCCGATCCGCAGACCAAGGTGCGCGCCGAGAAAGTCCGCGCCGCGGCCGAGCGCTGCGGCCGCATCGTCAAGAGCTTCCTGTCGATGGTCCGCCTCCATCCCGCGGCACAGGCCGAGACCGACCTCAACCAGGTAATCCGGTCGGCACTCGAAGTGACCGCCTATGGCGCGCGCTCAAGCGGCATCATCATCGACACCGATTTCGCCGCCGGCCCGCTGCTGGCCATGGCCGACGCCGACCATGTGACGCAGGTGGCGGCCAATTTCCTCATCAACAGCCAGCACGCCTTGGCTGGCATTGCCGGCGACCGGCTGATCAAGGTGCGGACGTTCCGCAGCGACCGCGGTCATCCCTGTTTCTCGGTCGAGGACAATGGGCCCGGCGTCCCGGAAGCGATCCGCGGCCGCATCTTCGAATCCTATTTCACCACCAAGCCGGTCGGCGTCGGCACCGGCATCGGCCTGTCGATCTCGAAATCGATCATCGAGCGGCACAATGGCAATGTCTGGTTCGAGGAAGTGCTCCCGAGAGGCGCGCGTTTCGTCGTCCAGCTGCCGGCAATCGTGGCCGGCCTCGCCACCGCCGGCGACAACCAGCCGCGATCGAGCGGCCTGCGCCATGCCTTGATCGTCGACGACGAGCCGGATGTCGCCGGCTCGCTCTCCGACATTCTCGAACTGATGGGCATCAAGTCGCGGATCGTTCCTGTCTGGGAATCGGCCGCCGCCACTTTGAGCGGCCACATGCCGCCGGACATCGTCTTTTCGGACCTGCGCATGCCCGGCGTCAGCGGCATATCGATCTATCGCGAGCTGCTCGCCGAAAAGCCTGACCTGGCGCGGCGTTTCGTGCTGGTCACAGGCGACCTGATCGGTGCGAAAGCCGAGATCGAGGCCCTGCCGGCACAACAGCGGCCGCAGATCCTTGAAAAGCCGTTCAGCACGCTGGATGTGCGCAGTGTGCTGTCCGCCATTGCCGAACAGGCGGCCATGAAAGGATAAAAAAGAGGCCCCCGGGGGGCGGGGGCCGAAGAAGAGCGCGCTGGAGGGAGCGCTCGGGGAGTCCAGAGCATGATCTCAAAACGGGAACTGTTTCGGATCAGGCTTCGACAAAATCAGAAAATATTCGGCGTATCGGCCAAGGGTGCGGCAGTGGCGATCATGCGGATGGCGCGGCTCTTGTGTGTTCCGGACTGTTCGGCGATGGCGCGCAGGCAATCGATACTCTCGGCACCCCATGCCTGGCCCTTGCAGGCGAAGTCGGTCACCGGCACCGGCAGACGCGCGGTCCTGGTCGTCGTCTGCGCGCCGTCGATGAGATTGGCCGGCGGATTCAGCGAAGCGAAGGCCGGCCCGATTGTCGGCGTGAACGCCATGCCGACGAAGGCGCAAGCAGCCAGCACCATGAACATCGCCATGGGGTGGTCGCTGGCCCGCTGGCGCAGCGCCAGTTTCGGACGGCGGTCATTGCGCTCTGGAGCCTGAAGGCGGCTCTCGCCGCTGGTCGTCTGGATTTTCGCATGCATTGCCTTCCCCTTCGCTGAGTTTCTTTTGGCGGTGAAATGAACTTATCCGCACTTTGTAACGGCGATGGGGTGGCGAAGGACTGGCACTGTAACGAATTCGAAACAGCATTCGGGCGAAGTCGGGCAAAATCGGGCATAGCTTCGACGGCGCTCGGGCTCGAGGCGCAACCTGACCCGATCTTGCCAAACAGCTTTTCGAAAAGACCAGGCTCAGCCCGGAGCTTGAAGCTCGGCAATGATCTTGTACGCGGCGATACGCCCGGCAATGATGGCGCCCTCGACATACCCCGGAAACGATGGCGAGAGTTCTGAACAGGCGAGATACACCGGCGGTGCGCCGGCAAGGATCGTTCGCTCGGCGTCTCTCGCTGTAACATCGACAACAAGATCGCTATACGCGCCGCCGCTCCAGCGATCTCCTGTCCAGTCACGCAAACTGAAATCGATGACATCGCCGGCATCCGGACCAAGGGCTGCCTCCAACCGGCCGGCCACCGCCGCACGCAGTTCCGCCTCGCCGAGGTCGCGCCAGCGCAGCGCAAGCGACCCGCCGACGAACACGACGAGCGCGGCGTGCTCCACATCCTTGCTGGCGTCGCAGGCAAACAGCCCCGGCGGATCGAGCCACATCACCATGCCGTTCAAATCCCGCCCGCGCCAGAACGGTTTGGCATAGCGCACCAGGATCTTGATCGCCGCGCCGCTTTTCCAGGCGCCAAGCGCCCGCCCCAGTCCGGCCGGCAAGGCGGGGGCAAAGGCGAGCTCCGTCACCGTCGCCGGCGGGACGGCAACCAGGACCGCGCGCGCCTCGATGGCACCCCCGGCCGAAACGACAAGAACACCTTGCGAACTGTGCTCGATGCGCGTGACCGGCTGGCTTAGCCGCAACCGATCACTGAGGTCGCGGGCCAGATCGTCGGCCAGCGAATGCATGGTTTCGCGCACGAAATATTGCAGCTCCGACACCTCGTTGGTGACGCGTCGGTCATTGTCGATCAGATACCAGAGAGGAATCCGATCCAGCGCCATGCACCAGAGACCTTCGATCATCGAACGGAAGACGGCCCTGGCATCGGCCGAATCGCGCTGGCGGGCAAGCCAGTCGGCAACGGTCAGCCCCGCAATAGAGACGTCGTCCGGATCGATCCCGTTCATGCGCTCGCGGATTGCCATTGCCGCGTCATAGATCCGCTCTGCTCTTTGTACGGACATCGTCGGCTGGGTGATGAAATCGCCATCGACATAGGTTTCAACCAGCGTCTTGCCGCGCGCCTCGATCAGCGCCATCAATTCCGGCATGTCCTCGCACAGGAACTGGCCGCCACTGTCGATCCGTTCGCCAAGTCCGTTCAGTCGGGACTCGACGCGTCCGCCGACGCGGTCGCGTGCTTCGAGCAGGATGAAATCGATGTCGGCCTTCTTCATCTCGAGCGCCGCCGACAGGCCCGTGAAACCCGCACCGACGATGACGACATCGGTTCGCTCGAATTCGCCGCCCTCATCCGTGAAGGTCTTCAGCATCCACCCAATCGCATCCGGCTTCCACAGACGAAGTATGTCCTTGTCGACATATGCCGGCGGGCCGCACACGCCATGCCGCAGGCTTGTCTCTAACCTATCGTTTTCTCGAGCATATTGAGCCAGTTGCGATAGGCGATTTTTTCGATCAGTGCGCGGCCGAAACCGCGTGCCGCCAATGCATCGATCAGCTTCGGCAGGCCGGCGACATCCCCGATGACGGCCGGGATCATGGCGCCGTCGAAATCGGAGCCAAGACCAACGCCATCCTCACCCAGCGCCTGCAGCAGCGAATCGATATGCCGCACCATGATATCGAGGCTGGTGTCGGCATTCATGCGACCGTCCTCGCGCAGGAAGCCTGTTGCGAAGTTCAGCCCGACCATGCCGCCGGTTTCGCGGATCGCGCCGAGCTGCCAGTCGGTCAAGTTGCGCGAATGGCCGCAGATCGCGTGCACGTTGGAATGGGTCGCGACCAGCGGCGCATCGCTGAGCGCCGCGACATCGCGAAAGCCCTTCTCGTTGAGATGCGACAGGTCGATCATGATCTTCAACTGGTTGCATGCCTTGACCAGCGCCTTGCCGGCATCGGTCAGGCCGGGTCCGGTGTCGGGCGAGGACGGGAAGCGGAACGGCACGCCGTGGCCGAAGGCGTTCGGACGGCTCCAGACGATGCCGAGCGAGCGCAGGCCGGCTTCATGCAGCACGTCGAGCATGGTGAGCTCGGGATCGATCGCCTCGACCCCTTCGATGTGGAACACCGCGGCGATCGAACCTTGCGCCATGGCATTGCGCACATCGCCGGCGCTGCGGCAGACGGTGAGCGCTCCGGCCCGTTCCAGCCTGAACAGGATCGAGGCCATGGCGATCGTCGAGGTCAGCGCCTCATTGCGCGGAACCTCGGGCGGCAGCGGTTCGGCGACGCTCGGCGCCAGGGGCACGGCGCCGCGCCTGGATTTCTCGACAGGCGGCGGAAAGATGGCGAACATGCCCCCGGCGAAGCCGCCGGCTTTCGCGCGTGGCAGGTCGATATGGCCGCCCGATTTCCCCTCGATGAACAGTTTTTCGACGTCCGTGTCTTTCGACTGATAGAGTCTGAGCAACGTATCGTTGTGGCCGTCGAAGACGGGAACGAGATCGGTTTCGGTCATTGGGGGATCATTCGGTTCGTTTGTCGGCGCGGCGGCTAGGATATATCCTATCTACTTAGGCAGGATGCGCCACCCGCGCAAATGCCAAAGCCGCCCCGGCAGGATGGCAGCCGCTTGCCGCGCCGTTTCCAAGCAACGAAATCCCTACCGCTTCAGCACGTCGGCCCATTCCTGATGGCGGCGGAACTGGGCGTTGGCGAACGGGCAGAGCGGGATGATCTTCTTGCCTGCCGCACGCGCATCCTCGACGGCGCGGGTGACGAGCCGAAGCCCGGCACCCTGGCCGCGAAAGACGTCCGGCACTTCGGTGTGGTCGATGATGATCTGGTGCTCACCGATCTTGGTGAAGGTCATCTCGGCCTCGGCGCCATCGGGTCCACGCAGGACATAGCGGCCCTTGGAACCGCGATCCTCAAGTTCGATCTCAGGCAGTTGTTCAGGCATCGCTATGCTCCTTGGGCAGCATCGGCAAAGAACCGCCGTGCCGCCTCGATCTCGTTTGGCCGCACCTCGTGCCCGCCATCGTGCCATTCCACTGTGACATCGGCGCCGTCGGCACGCAAATAGGCCTCGAGCCGCGTGGTCAGGTTCGGCGGACAGATCGGGTCGCGCTTGCCGGCGGTCATCAGGATATGGCGGCCGGCGAGGCTGCCCTTGACCTGCGGCTCGAACGGGATCAGCGGATGCATCAGCACCGACGCGTCGAACAGCGCCGGAACCGCGAACACCACCGAGGCCAGGACATTGGCGCCGTTGGAATAGCCGAGACCCAGCACGGCCGATGGCTTCGCTGCTTCTACATGGGCCTTGACGAAGCCCGCCATCTTATCCGTCGCCCGCGCCAGATCGTCCATATCGTAGACGCCCTCGCCGGTGCGGCGAAAGAAGCGCGCGGCACCCTGTTCCAACACATCACCGCGCGGCGAGATGATGGTTGCCTGGGGCGCGAGATCGCGCCCCAGCGACAGAAGCTGGTTCTCATCGGCCCCAGTGCCGTGGAAGACGAACAGCAATGGACCGCCCGGCGAACCGGGCAGCAGCTTGTGGATGTAAGCGTCCTTGCTCATGACCTCAGCCTTCCAGGCTCTGCAGATGCTGTTCAAGATACGGCCGCAGGTGCTGATGCTGCGACGGCAGCTTCAGCGCTTCGCCCAGATGAGCGGTATCCTCGTCGCGATCGAAACCCGGCTCGTTGGTGGCGACTTCGAACAGCACGCCACCCGGTGTGCGGAAGTAGATCGCCCAGAAGTAGTCGCGATCGATCACCGGCGTCACCCCATAGCCGGTGTCCATCAACGCCTTGCGCACCTCGAGCTGCCTGGCGCGGTTCTCGACCGCGAAGGCGACGTGATGGACGGAGCCGGCACCGAGATCGGCGAAGGCCGTGCTCGGCAACGATTCGATGTCGATAACATCGGCGCCATTGCCGTTCTTCACCGCCAGCCGCCTGAGATTGCCGGACTTGTCGACTTCCTCATAGCCCATGAACTTCAGCAGCTCCTCAGTGGCGCCGCCATCCTTCAGCCTGAGCGATACCGAATGGAAACCGCGGATCGCCTGGTCGACCGGAACACCGCCTTTCGCCCAGGGCGCTCTGCCGTCGCCCTTGCCCTCGACCAGCGCGAAGCCGTCACCATCCGGTCCGGCAAAAGCCAGGCGCTTCTCGCCGAAGGTCTCTTCGCGCGAGAGGCCGGTGACGCCCTCATCGGCAAAACGTTTTTCCCAATAGGCAAGCGTGCCTTCCGGCACCGAGTAGACGGTGGTTCCGACTTCGCCGACGCCATGCCGGCCCTTGCCGATGTCGGGGAAAGGGAAATAGGTCATCACCGAACCCGGCGTGCCGGTCTCATTGCCATAATAGAGATGATAGACGTCGGGCGCGTCGAAATTGACAGTCTTCTTGACCCGGCGCTGGCCGAGTTTCCTGGTGAAGAAATCGTTGTTCTGGCGGGCATTCCTGGCCATCGACGTGACGTGATGCAGGCCCTTGATCTGGTCGAGCATTGTCTTGCTCCTTCCCTTGGTACTTGTGCGGCCCTCGCCGCTGTCCATGCCAATATGAGGACCCGAGCAGTTTACGCAAAGGCGGCAAACACAGAATGGACTGTGTCGCAAAAGTGAACGATGGAACAGAGTTCGTTCACCAATTGGCTCGCAGAGTCGGGCTTGCGCCGTGGCCAGAATTCGTTTCCATGAACGGCATTCGACATTCCGGGACAAAGGTATCGTGAGTGACTGGAAAAGCCAGGCGGCCCAACATTCTCCTGATCACATGCGATCAGTGGCGTGGCGATTGTCTGTCCGCAGCCGGTCATCCGGTCGTGCAGACGCCGAACGCCGACGCACTGGCCGGGGAGGGTGTGCTGTTCAAGCGGCACTATGGCGGCGCGGCGCCCTGCTCGCCCGCCCGCGCCTGCCTCTACACCGGTCTCTACCAGATGAACAACCGCGTCTGCCGCAACGGCACGCCGCTCGACGCGCGCCACGGCAACATCGCGCTCTCGGCTCGCGCTCTGGGCTATGATCCGACGCTGTTCGGCTACACCGACGTCTCGCTCGATCCGCGCCTGCTGGCGCCGGGCGATCCGCGGCTGCAAAGCTATGAAGGCGTGCTGCCGGGCTTTACGGTGCGCCAGTTGCTGCCGGAGCACCAGAAGCAATGGCTATCCTGGCTGGAGCTGCAAGGTGTCGACGCCAGCGCCGGCTCCCCCGACATCCACCGTCCGCTGGCCGACGGCGCCGGGACCACCATCAGCAACGCGCCGCCCGTCTACCGCGGGCAACAAACCCCGGCGGCCTTCCTGACCGGCGAATTCACGCGTTGGCTTGGCGAACAGGAGCACGCCGCGCCGTGGTTCGCGCATCTTTCCTTCATCAGCCCGCACCCGCCCTTCATTGCCCCGGAGCCCTACAATACAATGTACGATCCGGCTGACGGCCCGGCCTTCCGGCGCGCGGCAAGCTGGCAGGAAGAGGCGGAAAACCATCCCTATCTTGCCTATGATCTCGGCCGGCAGAAACAGATAAAATTCCGGCCCGAAGCCAGAGGCAAGGTGCACGACTGGAGCGAAGACGATTTTCGCCGCATCCGCGCGATCTATTACGGCATGATTTCCGAGGTCGACGCGCAGCTCGGCCGCGTCTGGCAAGCACTTAAGGCCGCGGGCGCGTGGGACGACACCATCATCGTGCTCACCTCGGACCATGCCGAGATGATGGGCGACCATTTCATGCTGGGCAAGGGCGGCTATTTCGACGGCAGCTACCACATTCCGCTGATTGTCCGCGATCCGCGCCACGGCAAGGCTGCCGGCGGCCGTGTCGACAGCTTCACCGAAGCGGTCGACATTTTGCCGACCCTTCTCGACCTGCTCGGCGAAAAGCCCGCGCCGCATCTCGACGGCGCCTCGCTGAAGCCGTTCCTGAGCGGAGAAACCCCTGCGGCGTGGCGCGATGCCGCGCATTGGGAGTTTGACTTCCGCTCGATTGCCGCGGGCGAGGCCGAAAACCATTTCGGCATCGCCGCACGCCAATGCAACCTCGCCGTTATCCGCACGGAAAATTTCAAGTATGTGCATTTCGGCGGCAACCTGCCGCCGCTGCTGTTCGATCTGGAAAACGATCCGGGCGAGCTGGACAATCTCGCGGCCGACCCCAGTCATCTCACCGTGCGCCTGGAATTCGCCGAACGGCTGCTCGCCTGGCGGGCCGAACATCTCGACCAGTCGTTGGCACTGGCCGAATTGACCGAGAACGGCCTAGTCGGCCATGCCGCTGGCCTGCCACCTGGCCACACATAAATGAAGCCCGCGCCGTTGCCAGCGCGGGCTTCATTTGGCTGAACAGAATTACCTTACGATCATGCGCTGCTGATCGCGCTGTTCGGCATAGCTGCCCTTGTCATAGGCGGTTTGAGCCTCGAGCTGTTCCTTGGTGAAGGTCGTGTAAAGATATTTGTTGCCGTCCTTGTCGGTCATGAATTTGAGATTATCCATGCCGACCGCGACCTCCTTCTCACCAATGCCGAGGAAGCCGCCGACATCGACGATCACCGCATCGGCCTTCTTGTCGGGCGCAAGCACGACATCGCCGATCTCGCCGACCCTGGCGTCGTTGGCGCCGTAGACAGTCGTGCCCTTCAGGTCATCGGCACGAATCTCGCCGACCGGCATCTCGGTCAACGTCGACTTGTCGATGGCGGCAGTCTGTGTCTGGTCGGGAGCCGAGGCGTCAGGGGTCGTCGCTGCCGGAGCTTCGGCGGTCTTGTCTGCCGGAGCGACAGCAGGAGCCGTGGTGTCAGAGGGCAGAGCTGCCGGAGCGGTGGCCGCCGGCGCATTTGAAGCCGTCGTTGCCGGCGCCGGATCATAGGCCTTTCGGTCGAAATCCGGCTGCGCCTGCAGCTCTTCCTTGGTGGTCTGGGCGACCAGCCAGCGGTCGCCATTCTTCTCGGCCCACTGCGCCTTGGAGAAGTCATAGGTGACGTTCTTGGCGCCGAGACCAAGGAAACCACCAACGCCGATGACAAGGGACTCGGCCTTGCCTTCCCTAGTCAGCACGATGTCATTGACGTCGCCGATATTCTGCGCGTCGTCGCCAGTGCCGTTATAGACGTCTTCACCGATGATGTTGGTGGCAAGGTTACCGTCCGCGCGCTTCACCGGTTCCGCCGGTGCGGCGTTCATGTCGGCCGGCTTTTGTGCCGTATCCGTCGTAGCGGGTGCCGTCGGTGCGGCCGCGTCAGTCGATGCCGCAGGTGCAGGGGCCGGACTGTAGGGCTGGCTGTCGAATTCCGCCTGAGCGGTCAACTCGTCCTTGGTCGTCTGGGCTACCAGCCAGCGGTCGCCATTCTTTTCGGCCCACTGCAGCTTACCGTACTCGAAGGCGACGCTTTTGGCACCGACGCCCAGAAAACCGCCAACGTCGATGACAACGGATTTCGCCTGCCCATCCTTGTCGAAGACGACGTCGCTGACCTTGCCGATGTTCTCGGCATCATCGCCGGTGCCGTTATAGACGGACTCTCCTATGATGTTGGTGACTATGCTGCCCTCTGCGCGGACCGCTGCGGCGCCTGTCTCCTGAACGGCGGGGCTCTGCGCGGGCGCTGGGGTCGTCGCACTCTGCGCATAAGCGCCGGTGGCGATCAGCGTTGCGAGTGCAGTGGTGGCTAAAAGATTGCGGATCATGATAGTCTCTCCTCGTGCCTGATCTCATGCGCCGCGTGTTCGTTGGAAAATCGGACGCGGCATCTACAGGTTCACAACGTTGTGACCAGTCTGTTGTTCCGACAAAACCGCTGCCGTCCGGGAATCGAAACCACAGAAATATCGGGCCGCCGGGCAGCCCGCGCGTAGCTAGGGAACCTTTCCGTCGCCGCCGCGTTTCAGCCATCGGCTGGGTGTGTCCCGGCCACTTTTGGCTGACATGGTGGAGCGGGGCATGAAATTCGCAGCGGTGCTGAACCGGGATGGCGGCACTTTGCGCACCACCGACCTCGCCGCATTCTCCGACCGGATGCATCAGACGCTGGAGACGGCCGGTCACTCGCTCAGCATCGAGATTGTCGCCGGCAAGGACGTGGTGGAAACGCTCGACAGCGCGGCGTCGCGTCGCTCGGTCGACATCGTGCTGGCGGGTGGCGGCGACGGGACCATTTCCGCCGCGGCTGCCCGGCTGATGGGCACGAAGAAGGCGCTAGCCATATTGCCGGCCGGCACCATGAACCTGTTCGCACGCGGGCTGGGCATTCCGCAGTCGCTCGACGGCGCGCTGAAATCCTTCGCCGACGGCGAAATCATCGCAGTGGACGTGGCGACGGCCAATGGCCAACCTTTCGTGCACCAGTTCTCGATCGGCATGCATGCGAAGATGGTGCAACTGCGCCAGAAGATGGAGTTCGGTTCGCGGTTGGGAAAGATCCGCGCCTCGGCCAAGGCGGCTTGGGCGACGATCAACAATCCACCTGCGATGAATGTGACGCTCAGCATCGGCGAAGCCGAAATGGCGGCCCGCATCACCGGCATCGGCGTCACCAACAATTTGTTCGGCGAAGGCCATTTGCCCTACGCCGACAATCCGGCGGGCGGCGTGCTTGGTGTCTATGTCACGGTGGCGAAGCAGCGCGCCGAACTGGTCAAGTTCTTCTTCAACGTGGCGCGCGGCAAATGGCGCGACAACGAACATGTCGAAATCCACCAGACGAACAGAACGGTGCTGAGAATCCATTCGAGCAGCCGCAAGTTTCGCGCCGTCATGGACGGCGAACTGGTCAGGCTTGACCGTGAAACGGTAATCGAAATCCAGCCTGGCGCGCTGAATGTACTGGTGCCGACGAGCGCGGCCCAATCGAGAGCCGCATGATACGATGCGTTGCAACGAACAAATCGGCTTTAACCAGCAGGAGCCTGCTCGGTGGTGCTAGGTGTGGGGACATGCTGTTCATCACTGGTTGGCGCCTTGATCAACACACCATAGATCTCGGCAACGCCCCACGCGGCAAACACCAAAAGCAATGCGGCGATCAGGATTCGAAATCCATGCCAGCCCCATCGCCCCTGCCGCGCCTTGTTTTCTGGAATGATCTTGGCCATGCTCGATCCCTGTCTCATACTGCACCAACTGGCGCGCTCGGCAAATCATGGTCGGGTAACGGTTCCTCGCTAGGATGGTTCCGGAAATGCGCCCTGGCCTTGCACCAGCGCAAGCATGGGGCGGCGAAGACCGGGACGAGGCAATTAGGGTGACTGGCAAGACGCAAACAACACCCGATCTGCCGGCCGAAGTTGCGCGCGCAGTCAAGGATGTTGACCGGCTCGCTGTGCTGCACGGGTTGGAGATGCTGGATACGGCGCCCGACCCCGATTTCGACCGGGTCAGCAGCCTTGCCGCGGCGGTGATGCAGGCGCCGATGGCCCTGGTCACACTCGTCGACCTCGAACGGCAGTGGTTCAAATCCTGCTTCGGCCTGGACGAGACCGAAACGGCGGCCGACATCTCGTTTTGCGCCCATGCGATTGCCGCCGGCGACGAGCCGATGGTGGTCGTGGATGCAACGACGGACCCCCGTTTCAAGACCAACCGGCTGGTCACCGGAAAACATCATGTCCGCTTCTATGCCGGCGCGCCGATGATCGTGGCAGGTGCCCGCATCGGTACTCTGTGCGTGCTCGATCGTGAGCCGCATGGTTTTCCATCCCGCGCCGAGCTCGACCAGTTGAAGGCGCTCGCCAGCCTCGCCGCCAGCCTGTTCACCCTCAAGGATGCAACCCGCAGCGGCGCGATCGCCGAGGCCGCACTGGTGCGCGAGGAAAAACGACGCGCCATCGCACTCGATGCGGCGTCGCTCGCCAGTTGGGCATGGGACATCCGCACCGACATCATCGAATGCGACACATTGATGTCGGAGCTGTTCAGCCTGCCGCGCTCCAACCGGCTGCGCGCACGTGACATCCTCGCCGCCATCGATCCGCGTGACGTCTACCAGACCGAAACCCGCTTTCGCGATGCCCTGACCGGCAGCGACGACTATTTCGGCGAATACCGAGTGAAGGGCTTTCATCCGCCGCGCTGGCTCGCCACGCGCGGCCGTGTGATCGAGCGTGACGGCGACGGCAAGCCGACATTGATCTTCGGCGTCAACTACGACATCTCCGAGCGCAAGCTCGGCGACGAACGGCAACGGCTGCTGCTGCGTGAGCTCAACCATCGCGTCAAGAACACTTTGGCGACCGTCCAGGCGCTGGCAACCCAGACCGTGCGCCACGCCCGCCAGCCAAGCCAGTTCCTCGAGGCCTTCGGCGCCAGGCTTCAGGCCTTGGGCATCGCCCACAATCTGTTGTCGGACCGCGAGTGGCGTGGCATCGGCATCAGTGAACTCGTCCAAATCGAGGTCAAACCTTTCGAAACGGCCGAGCAGCCGCGCATGACGATCTCCGGCGACGACCTGCTGCTGTCGCCCGACCAGGCCATCGGGCTTGGCCTGATCCTGCATGAACTCGCCAGCAACGCGCTGAAATATGGCTCGCTGTCGGTGCCGTCAGGCAGCGTCGACCTCGGCTGGAGGACGCAAGGCAGGAGGGATGCCCGGCGTCTTGTGCTGACCTGGCGCGAAAGCGGCGGCCCGCAAGTCGCTCCGCCGGATCGGCACGGCTTCGGCTCGATCCTCATTCGCCGCAGCCTTGCCAAGGTCATTTTCAGCGAAGTGACCCATGAATTCCGGCCGGAAGGCGTATTTGCCGAAATATCGATGCCCCTGGAAGATCTGTCGAAGTGACCTCCCGACAGGTCTATCTCCGCTCGCTCTCGTCCGGATCGTCGGATTTCACATTCTCGCGGTAGATGGCGTAGGCCGCGAGCGCCACGGCCGGCCCCAGAATGACGCCGAGACCGCCTTTTCCCTTAAGCAGGCTCGGCAGCACGGCGAGTGCGGCGGTGATGCCGATCGCCTTCATGTCGGCATTGCGGCGCCGCGCCCGGCGCCGGGCGCGCGAGCCTGCCGATATCCGGTAGACCAGCAGGACAACCCCGGCAAGCACCAGAAAACCGACGCCGAACCCCAGTGCCGCGGCAAGCGGCCCATAGCGCATCGCCGTCCAGATATAGGCGGCCCCGACAAGAAAGCCGAGACCGCAAAGTGCGGCGGCCATGGCGATCACATAGACGATTGCCGCCGTGCGCGCCCGGTATATGGCGGCCACGGTCTCCCCCGAGGCGAGACCCGAGATCAGGGTTGCCAGCATTCCCATCCGAAGCGCGACTAGCGACGCGCGATGAGCGCGAAAAGGAAGCCGACGCCGGCGGCGATCGCCAGTGACGTCACCGGCTTTTCGCGCACGCTTGCCATCATCTGCGCTTCAATGTCCTTGGCATTGCTGCGCAGGCTGTCAAAGGCTGCTTCGCCCTGCGCACGCAACTGCTCGACCCCTTCCGTGGCTGCGCGGCGCGCGGTGCCGTAACCATGCTCGCCGGTCTTGGCCAGTTGTTTGGTGAGCTTGTCGATGTCGGCCTTCAACTGCCTGATGTCGGCTTCCAGGTCCGCATTTGCACGGGCGTCGTTTGCGGTCTTTCCTGCGGCAGTGGCCATGGCTTAACTCCTTGTGATTGCTTGGTTTCAAACGCGCTGCCCGCCTCAAGGTTCCGGCATTGGGGACAAAGTAGCCGAAAACGCATCGGCGCGCACCCGGTCCGTCGGCTCCCGCAAAAGACGCTTCCTCAGATTAATGGCCGGCGCGCTTCACCCAGCCCTTCCCAGCCGGCGAGCCGCTTGAGGCCTTCATTGTCGGAGACCACGCAGCCGCCGTCGCGCCAGACGATCAGCTTGCGATCCATCAGCTTGCGGATCGTCTTGTTGGTGTGAACCAGCGACAGGCCGAGCGTATCGGCAATGTGCTGCTGCGTGATCGGTATCTGGACAGTTTGGTTGCCATTCAGTCCAACGACCTTGGCGCGGCTGCCGATGAAGGCGATGAGATAGGCAGCGCGCTCGATCGCACTGCGGCGCCCGAGGCTGAGCAGGTTCTCGTCCAGCATCCGCTCTTCACGCGATGCGATCCAGGTGATGTCATAGGCCAGCCCGGGATGATTGCGGTACAGCTCATGCAGATATTCGCGCTCGAAAACACACAGCAGCATCGGCGACAGTGCCTCCACGGAATGCTGCATCTCGCCCATCACACTGCCTTGCAGGCCGATCAGATCGCCGGGCATGAGATAGTTGAGGATTTGGCGGCGGCCGTCCCGCAACAACTTGTAGCGAAACGCCCAGCCGGAGAGCACGGTGTAGAGATGGGCGCTATGGCTTCCCTCCACCAGCACCGTGCCACCCTTTTCGACTGCGAGTTCGCCCTTCTTGAATTTGCTGATGAAGGCCAGTTCCTGTTTTTCGAAATCGCGGAAAATCGGCAACGGCCGCAATGGGCAGTTCTCGCAAGGATATTGGCTATTGTTCTGGACTGACATTTCGACCCCCTTCGAAAGCCCGCTCTTGGAGGAGCGCGTTTCCCGTTGCAAGGATTGAGATTCCGCCCGCTTGCCACATGTCTTTTTTAAATGACAGCAAGCGAATTAGCGATCATGACTCCGGCGTTTCAAGGAGTCTTTGCCTGTGCCCACATTGCTTGACGGATTGCGGATTCTGGTCCTGGAGGACGAATTTCTGATCGCCATGGATGTCGAGCAGCTTTGCCGCGACCATGGCGCCGATGAGGTGGTGATCGCCCGTGACCTGACCGAGGTCGATGGCCGCGAGGTCGCCACGCGATTCGATGCAGCCATTGTCGACTTAATGCTGGGCGGTGTCTCGACGATCGATTTCGCCTCCGGCCTGCGCGCGGCAGGCATACCTTTCGTGTTTGCGTCGGGCTATTCGGATGCAGAGGAGATCAAGGCATCGTTTCCGGGCGTCAGGCTGATTGGCAAACCCTATTCGGGTGAAGACCTCGTGCAAGCGGTCGCCGCGGCCTGCGGACGCGCTTGAGACACGATCGCGGTCAGCTTGCCGGCGAGCTCGTTACCTGGGCCGAAATTGCGTCCGGACCATACTCGTCCTCGCCTGATATTTTCAGGATCTCCTGCAAGCGCGTACGGGCTCGGCTGACGCGGCTCTTGATCGTCCCCACCGCGCAACCGCAGATCTCGGCGGCCTCCTCGTAGGAGAAACCAGACGCGCCGATGAGGATGATGGCTTCGCGTTGGTCCTCCGGCAATTGTTCCAGCGCCCCACGAAAATCCTTCAGGTCAAGCTGGCCGTGCTGAGCCGGATGAACGGCAAGCCTGGCCGTCATGATACCGTCGCTGTCCTGCACTTCGCGCCCGCGCTTGCGCATCTGCGAATAGAACTCGTTGCGCAGGATGGTGAAAAGCCAGGCCTTGAGATTGGTGCCGGGCTGGAAGCTCTCATGCTTGTCCCAAGCCTTGACGAGCGTTTCCTGGACGAGGTCGTCGGCTTTATCGGCATTTTGCGTCAGCGACACGGCGAACGCGCGCAGACTTGGGATTGCCCCAAGCAGATCGGTCTTGAAGCCTTGTGAGACCGCGGCCATGCCTCAGTCCTTCTTCTGTGCGGGTTCAGCCTGTTCCAGCTGGCTAAGCAACTGGGAAAAGCGATCCGGCACATCGTCGGAGACCAGCGCGTCGTAATATTGTTTGAGTTTGCGTCCGATTTCGGAGTTCGGTCCAAGAGCATCACCAGAACCGTTCCGGCGCCTGCTCTCGGCGCCAGCCAGAATATCTTTCGTCATATCCTTCATTTTGCCCTTGTATTCCCAGCGCTCAAGCCGCTCTTATCATACTCAACACAACGCAAGCGGCGCCCTCGTCTGGTTGCCCATCCCGACCACAAACGCCACTCCCCGGCTTTTGTTCCGTCGAGGCGGAACTTTTTCAAAAAATCCGCGTTAACGTCAGGGCTTGCAGTCAGCTTGACCTATGCAGTCATGTCATTCTGAGGGAGACGTCTTACCATGAGCTTATCCGCCACCATCGCACCACATCTGCCCTTCCTGCGCCGCTTCTCGCGGGCTGTTTCCGGGTCGCAAGAGAGTGGTGATGCGCTGGTAGCCGCGATGCTCGAGGCCATCATCGCCGATATCGAGATATTTCCCGAAGCATCGAGCGACCGCATCGCGCTGTACAAGGTTTTCGCCAAGCTGTTCACATCCGTCGCCATCCGCGTCCCGCAGGAGCAGGCGCAATCGGCGTGGGAACAGCGCACCGCCGCCAATCTGAATGCGATCGCGCCGCGGCCTCGTCAGGCCTTTCTGCTCGTGGCTGTCGAAGGCTTCAGCGAGGACGAAGCGGCTGAGATCCTCGACGTCGGCGACCAGGAGTTTTCAGAGCTGCTTGCCCAGGCGAGCAACGAGATATCCCGTCAGGTGGCAACCGACGTTCTGATCATCGAGGATGAACCACTGATCGCCATGGATATCGAAGAAATGGTAGAGAGCCTCGGGCACCGCGTCGTTGGAACGGCGCGCACCCATGCCGAGGCAGTGATGATGTTCGGCAAGACACGGCCGAAGATGGTGCTGGCCGACATCCAGCTTGCCGACGGCAGTTCCGGCATCGAGGCCGTGAACGAGATCCTGTCATCGACGTCGGTGCCGGTCATCTTCATCACCGCCTTCCCCGAGCGCCTCTTGACTGGCGAACGGCCGGAACCGGCCTTTCTGGTCACCAAGCCGTTCAATCCCGACATGGTCAAGGCGCTGATCAGCCAGGCACTGTTCTTTGACCGCCAGGCGAAAGCCGCCGCATAGTCGTGAATTGGGGAAGTGGTAATCGTGCCGCCTGATGCACGCGGGCGGCGACGGGGAAATTCCTGCGCGCTTCCTGCTTGAACGATTTGCAAGCTCGGTCTTTTTCGGCAAAGGGTGGGAACAAACCGCAGCCACCCACGTTTTTATCGCACCATTCGAAGGAGATGCATCATGCTTTACTGGGCGCTCGTATTTCTCGTCGTTGCGATCATCGCCGGCGCGCTTGGTTTCGGCGGCATCGCCGGTACATCTGCCGGCATAGCGCAGATATTGTTTTTCATCTTCCTCGCTTTCCTGGTCATTTCGCTTCTTGCGGGCCTGTTCAAACGGGCTTCATAACAACGAACGGCCGAACACTGGAAGCCGCACCCCTCAAACGGTTTCCAGCCACCGCCGGGCGGTGTCCTAAAGGACGCCGTCCGGCGGACCGTTTTTTGGCGGCGGGTTCGGGAAACCTGTTTGGAACCCATTCACCGGTGAGCCGTTCAGCCTGAATTGGGTGGACAGTTTGGCCGATGGGTTCCAGGACCGGAAACAGGAAGGACGACGTGCAAAGCGATGAAGTCATCGCCCTCCATCCTGCCGAAAGCGGCATGCAGCTCGGCCGCGCCCTTCTTCACGCGTTGCACAATGCCGGCATTTCCGTTCTCTACCAGGATCGCGAGATGAAAACCGTATGGGCGCGCAACATGCGTGCGCCCTGGGTTTCGGATACCACCGACAGCATCGGTATTCTGCCGGAGGCGCAGGCCGACCGCATCGGCGCGGCCAAGCGCGACGTCATTGCATCCGGCAACCCCCAACGTCTCGAGATCAGCGTTCCCGTCGAGGATGGCAGCCGCTGGTTTGAGGTCTGGATCGATGCCGACCACGGCGACGGCGGCACGGTGCAAGGCGTCGTCACCACGATGGTCGAGACGACCGAGCAAAAGCGCCGCGAGCAGACCCTGACGACGCTGTTGCGGGAGGTAAGCCATCGCTCCAAAAACCTGCTGGCGATCATCCAGAGCATAGCCACCCAGACCGGTCGCTACTCCGACAGCATCGGCGATTTCCTGACACGCTTTCGCGGCCGGCTGCAATCGCTGGCTTCGTCCCAAGATCTCGTGACCTCTTCCAACTGGCGGGGTGCAGCACTTCGCGAACTCGTGTCGGGCCAGGTGGGCCGCTACGGCGGCGATCCGGTTCGCAGCCTGAGATTTCAGGGGGCAAACCCCTATCTCAATCCCAACGCTGCCCTGCATATCGGCCTTGCGATGCATGAACTCGCCGTCAATTCGGTGAGCTATGGCGCCCTGTCGCGGCCCGATGGATTCGTCGATGTTACAGCTAACCTGACCGCCGCCGACACGGGAACCTCCCTGTCCCTGACATGGGCCGAGGCAATCGGAGCCAGTGATGTTAGGCGTAGCGAGAAGCGCTTCGGCAGCGTCGCACTCGAACGGGTCGTGCCGACGTCGCTGAACGGAACGGCGACGCTCGAAATCGCGGCTGGCCGTCTCGAGTACCGCCTTGTCGTTCCGCACGGCAATTTCGAGACGGATTGAGCGGCCCGAGCTTCCTTAACCAGCTGTTCACCATAAAAGCAGATGCTGTTTTTCCCAGATACCGCTGGAACTTGTTGCATCACCGAACATTTCCGCAGCAGGATTGCAGCATGGTGCGGGAGGAATGCCTTGACGGTTGCCGACATGAACAGACTGGAGCAGGCCGCCCGGATTTCCATGGGCGAGTTTGAGGACTCCGAGGCATCCGCGCCACCGCTGGCCCCTGTTCCCAATGGGGCCTTGCGCCTTGTCGCGCTGGGCCTGCTGGCCGTGATCGCGGTGGTCGCCCTGTACCAATTGGTCTGAGGCCAGCTCGTTTCGGCCGGTGACAGAATCGATTGTCGCCCTCTTACTTCCCTGCCCGGCCCAGCGAGCCAGGAACTTTGGCGAATGTAGACCGTTACTATGGCGAGAGGACTTCCCGCCATGGAACATATCGCTGCATTGCTGCTGGTCATCGGTTGCTCGAACACGATGGCCGACTGCCGTGAACTCCAGGTGCCCAGAAGCGTTTTCGCGAGCGCCGAGCAATGCGTGGCCGAACGCCCGTTCGCCTTGGGCGACGTGCAAGGGCAGGCTGACAACATCGTCGCCAAATGCCTTGCCGTCGATCCGGCGCTTGAAGACGACTATGATAAGATCGTCTGGAATGTGCGCGCCGATGGTACGCTTGACGCGTCTTTGGCAATTTCCAGCCTCGTAATGGCGTCGAACGCGGCACGCCCAGAAAAAGACTATCTTCACCAACAATAGATTGCAGCAGCAAAGGCCGTCATTTCATGCTAAATGGCAGCTGGAGCTTTACCAAGTGAGGACAAAAAGTGAGGAGTGACTCTATGCGGAAGATGATTATTGCACTGGTTGCGGTGGTTGCCGTCAGCGGCTGCACCTCGACCGAGCAGGACGTGGTTGGCGGCGGCTTGATCGGCGCCGGTGTCGGCGGCTTGGTCGGCGGCGGCAAGGGTGCGCTGATCGGCGCGGCCGTTGGTGCCGGTTCCGGCCTGCTGGTGCGCAATCTGCGCAACGGCTATTGCCAATATCGCGATCATCGCGGCCGGATCTACACGGCTCGCTGCAACTAATTCGGCGATAATCGAAACGTGGATCCGGAGGCCGGTCCGCTGGCCTTCGGATTTTTCATGTCTGGACGCTTGATCCTTTTCGGGTGAAGGTCGCGCTCAGTTGGCGAGTGGAATTTTGATTTCAACGTTCAGCCCATTGGCCTGGTAATCGCGTTTGATCGTACCGCGCAGCTCCCGCGTCACGTTGAGATCGATCAGCTTGGTGCCGAATCCGGTCTTGGCTGGCGCTTCGAGTTTCGTCTGCCCGTTTTCGCGCCAATTGAGAGCCAGCGTCCTGTCGCGCCCGCGCCCTTCGACCGACCAGTCCACTTTCAGCGCGCCGACGGAATTGCCGGCTTCGCCGTATTTCAGCGCATTCGTCGCCAGTTCGTGGAAGGTCAGGCCGAGCGCTTGCGTCGTGGTTTCGTCGAGCAGCACCTGCGGCCCTGACAGCAGCCCCTCGGGCAGCTCCTTGCCGAACACCTGGCCGAGTTCGATGCGCAGGAGATCGCCAAGATCGGCCTTCTGCCAGCGCGAGCGCGTCAGCATGTCCTGGGACGCCGCCATCGCCTGCAGCCTGGCCGAGAAGGATGCGGAAAACTCGTTGACGTCGGTAGCCCGCGATGCCGTCTGGCGCGCGATAGCCAGCACCCTGGTGATCGAATTCTTGATGCGATGCTTCATCTCCTGCAGCATCAGGTCTTTTTCGATCAGGCTCTTTTCCGTCGTTTCGTGCAACCGCGACGCTGCCTCATAGGCCCGCTCCTGATAGCGCGCCACCAGCGCGATGGCGCCCGCCAACAACAGGCCGAACAGCCCCAGCATCACCGGAATGGCGCGCGACGACGGCTGCGAGAAGGCGCTTGTCGGCCGGAACAGGACAGTCCATGGCCGTCCGGCGACGATGATCTTTCGGGTGACCAGCAGCCTGTCGCCGAAAGTCGACGCCGGCGGCGTCTCCGACCGGAACAGCAGATTATCGCCGTTCACGGCACCATCGCCATCATAGATTTCGGTGTTGACCGGCAGCAGCGGCGACCGGCTGAGCGCGGTCTGGAACAGATCGCGAGCCCGAAAGGCCGCATAGAGAAAACCGGCCGTCGAGGATCTCGAAGCATTGATGACGTCGGGAGCGGTTTCGACATTGAGCCGCACGAAAACGAAGAAGCCGGTGAACGTCTGCGCGACGCCGGTGTCCTGGCCCAGCTGCACCAGCCCGCTGGCGTGCTGCTGGTCGTCGGACATCGCCTTCTCGATCGCCACACGCCGCGCCGGTTCGCTGAACATGTCATAGCCGATGCCCGCTTCATTGGATGGATCCAGCGGTTCGAACAGCACGATAGGGGTGCGCCAGGGTTGAGTGGTATCCGGGTAGATTGGATGACTGACGCCATAATCGTGCAGCATATCGCGTTCGACCGTCGCCTCGTCGCCCGCCTTTACCAGCCTGAGGAAGCCGATACCGCGTAAGCCGGCGAAATTCTTGTCGACATCGAGCGCGGTGAAGAACGCCTTGAACTCATTGCGAGAAATATCGCCATCGCGGGCGTCGAACAGGGCCTGCGTCGAGCGCAGCAGCGACAGATGCAGGTCGATGCGGCTCTCGATCCGGTTGAGCGCATCGTCGGCAGTCGCCTCGAACTTGATGCGCGCGGCTTCCTGCGTGGCGAAATAGGCAAAACCTGCCATCACCATGCTGATCAGCGCGACGGCGATAAAGGCGATGATCGGAAAAAGCTTCTTCAACGGATCGTGCGGTCCCTGCAATGTCGGACCTTTATGGGCAAGTCGCCGTGCCAACACAATGCCAAGGCCAAGCCATCCTTACGGCTGGCATATCACGTGTCCGGCAACCGCGATCTGGCTCGATCTCAGGCCGCGATCTTCAGCGCGCCCGGTCCGGGAATGGCGCCCGGCGGGCATTTGCCCAGAATGATCATTCCCAGCACCTCGTCCTGGGTGACATCGGTGGTGCGGGCGGTGCCGACCACCTGGCCGTTTTTCATGACGCAGACCCGGTCGGCTAGCTCGAACACATCGTGGATGTCGTGGCTGATCAGGAAGATGCCGATGCCGTCGGACTTGAGCTGCTTGACCAGTTCGCCGACCTGCGCCGTTTCCTGCGGACCAAGCGCCGCCGTCGGCTCGTCCATGATCAGGATGCGGGCGTTGAACAGGATCGCACGCGCGATCGCCACCGATTGCCGCTGGCCGCCCGACAGCTTGATCACCGGCTCCTTGAAGCGCTGGAACCGGGGATTGAGCCGACCCATCACCTTGCGCGCCTCGGCCTCCATGGCAACGTCGTCGAGCGTGCCCCAGGCGGTCATCAGCTCGCGGCCGAGGAACAGATTGGCGGCGGCATCGACATTGTCGGCCAACGCCAGCGTCTGATAGATCGTCTCGATGCCATATTTCTTGGCGTCGCGTGGATTGGAGATCGATGCCTCCTCGCCGTTGACGAAGATCTGGCCCGAATCGCGCTTGTAGGCGCCGGACAGGATCTTGATCAATGTCGACTTGCCGGCGCCATTATGGCCGAGCAGCGCCACGACCTCGCCGGGGAAAAGATCGATCGAGGCGTCGTCGACGGCGCGGATGCCGCCAAACGCGATCGAGATGTTCCTCATGTCGATCAGCGCGGTGGCTGCAGGAGCAGTCTTGTCAATCATGGCATGCCCTCCTAGACGCGCTTGCGATAGACGGTGTCGAGCCACACGGCGATGACCAGGACGGCCCCGACGACGATGCTCTGCAGCGGCGAGTCGACGCCGAGCAGCACCATGCCGGACTGCAGCGACTGCATCAGCAGGGCGCCGAGCATGGCGCCGATGATCGTTCCCGATCCGCCAGCTAGCGACGTGCCGCCGATCACGGCGGCTGCAATGACGAGCAGCTCGTCGAGCGTTCCAAGCACGTTGGTGGCCGAATTCTGCCGGGCCGAGGAGATCGCCGCGGCGATCGTGGCCAGCACGCCCATGATCATGAACACCTTCATGGTGATCCAGCGCGTGTTGATGCCGGCGAGATTGGCCGCCTCGGGATTGCCGCCGATGGCGAAGACATAGCGGCCGAAACGGGTTCGGTTGGTGATGAAGGTCATGACCAGCCCGACGGCGACCGCCATCAGCACCGGTATGGCGATACCGTGGGCGATGAACAGGCCGCCTTCGGGAACGGTGATGTTGTTGGCGGCCGCATATCTGTTCACGATGCCGATCGGCCAGGGATAGGAATTGGCGAGCCAGACCGCGCCCATGATGGCGCCGCAGGTGACGAGACCGAGCAGCGTCTCGGCCCAGATCGGACGTAGCGGAAACCGGAAACGCTTGCGCTGCACCCGGCCGTTGAACAGCCCAAACACCACGGCGAGGCAGGCGACGATCCCGACGACCCAGCTCCAGGTCGCGCCGATCGATCCCGCCGGCCCGCCGCCCATCAGCTGAAAGGTGGCGTCGAGCGGCGCCACGGTCTGGCCTGACGTGACCCACCAGGCCGCACCGCGCCAGACCAGCAGGCCACCCAGCGTCACGATGAAGGCGGGCACTTCGAGATAGGCGATGACGAAGCCTTGAAAGGCGCCGATCAACAGGCCGAGCGCCAGGCCGATGACCAGCGCCAGGACCCAGATCCACGGATTGCCGAGTTCGAGCCCGACAAAGCGCACCAGGAAATGCACCTGGGCGAACCCCATCACCATGCCGATCAGGCCCTCGGCGGAACCGACCGACAGGTCGATGTTGCGCATGACGATGACCAGCACCATGCCGCAGGCCATGATGGCAACCGCGGATGTCTGCACGGACAGGTTCCACAGATTGCGCGGCGTGAGAAAGGTGCGGCTGTCGAAATCGAGCGGGTTGACGCCCAGGCGCAGGCTGGAAATGCCATGCAGCCCAATCCAGATGACCAGCAGCGCGCCGATCATGCCGAGCATGCGGGTATCGATCTCGGTCGCCTTCAGGAACCGGGCGACGGCCCCGAGTTCCGACGCGCGCGCCGTATCGGTCTGCGGGTTTGACGTCGTATCGGTCATGATTTCCTCCCACCGACTGGCCGTCTGACGCGCATGCCGGAGCCCAGCCTAGAAGCTATCCGCATGATGCGGAAACACAAAAGTCTTTGAGAAAACGCCGCGGCTTTTGGGCCGCGGCGTTGAGAATGCAGGAACAAGCCAGCTTTTAGTTGCAGGCCGCGACGGTGCCGGCAGCGACGCCCGTGCAGACTTCTTCCTTCTTGATCCAGCCAGCGTCGATGACGAGGTTGAGATTGTCCTTGGTGATGGCAATCGGAGTCAGGAACAGCGACTTGACGGTGTTGCCGCCCGGCGTCGTGAAGTCCTTGGCGCCGGCAATGTCGCCGGTCTTCTTGCCGTCTGCGAGCTGCGAAGCGATCTCGGCGGCCGTCTTGCCGAGCTCACGCGCGTCCTTCCACACCGAAACGGTCTGCGTGCCGAGCGCGATACGGTTCAGCGCGGCGTGGTCGCCGTCCTGACCCGAGACCGGCACAGTGCCGGCAAGGCCCTGCGCCGTCAGCGCCGCGACGACGCCACCGGCGGTGCCGTCATTGGCCGCGACCACCGCGTCGACCTTGTTGTCGTTGGCGGTCAGGAACTGTTCCATGTTCTTCTGGGCGTTGGCGGGCAGCCAGCCATCCGTGTAGGCTTCGCCGACATTCTTGATCTTGCCGCTGTCAATGGCTTCCTTGAGCACTTCCATCGAGCCCGAGAACAGGAAGTCGGCATTGGGATCGGCACCGGAGCCCTTGATGAAGACGTAGTTGCCTTCCGGCTTGACCTTGAACACTTCGCGGGCCTGCATGCGGCCGACTTCCTTGTTGTCGAAGGTCAGATAGAAGACGTCCTTGTTTTCGATCAGCCGGTCATAGCCGACGACCGGGATGCCTTCGTCCAATGCTTTCTGCACCGCAGGGCCGATCGCCGAGGCGTCCTGCGCCAGAATGATCAGCGAATTGGCGCCCTGCGAAATCAGGCTTTCGACGTCGGTGAGCTGCTTGCCGGGATTGGACTGCGCATCGGCGGAGATGTACTTGTCGCCAGCGGCCTCGATCGCCGTCTTCATGGCGGCCTCGTCGGTCTTCCAACGCTCTTCCTGGAAATTGGACCAGGAAACGCCGACGACCTTGTCCTTCGCCTGCGCGACAGACGCGAGCGTCAGCGACATGGCGGCACCCGCCAGGATGGCGGCTGTGAATCTTTTCATATTATCCTCCCTGCGCCGCGTATGGCGCGACCAAACTGACCCGAGGGCCGGCATAGAAGCCCTATTTTTTCGAGCCTCGAAAAAACACTGGGCCAACGCCTGAACGCTGTCAACATCGAATCTGATGGATTTTGATGGCCTTTCGAATTTTTTTCGAGCCCCGGAATAAATAAATGACAGGGCGCGCGGCTTCTGCCAGTATTTATCTGCGTTGCCGACAGCGTTCCAGGGCAGGAAGAACCGCGGCGACCGGGAGGACGTGAAAGAACATGTCGGTCGGAATCCGCCACGACGATCTGCGTCGCCGCAACCGGGCGATGGTAATTGCGGCCGTGCGCCAGGCCGGACAACCGTCCCGCACCGAAATCGCCGCGACCACAAGCCTCAGCCATTCGACCATCTCGGCGATTTCCTCCGACTTGATCGTCGAAGGCATCCTGACCGAAAGCAAGCCGAGCGAGGCCGGCTCGCTCAAACGCGGCCGGCCGCAGGTCGGCCTCAGTCTCAATCCGGAAGCGGCCGCGGTAATGACCGTGGTGCTGTCGCTGAACTTCCTCTCCGTCGCCGTCATCGACTATGCCGGCCAGGTAGTATCCGAGGAACAGCGCCGGCTGGACACGCTGACGATGTCGCGCGAGTCGCTGATCGGTGAATGCACGGCAATCGTGCGGCGCCGCCTGGCGGATCCCGACCTGGACGTGCGCAGCATCGCCCGCATCGCGCTGGCCATCCAGGGCATCACCGACACCCGTGCCCGCGCCATGCTGTGGTCGCCGATCACTCCGCACACCGACATCGCCTTCGCTGACATATTCGAAGACGAGTTCGGCATCCCCGCCATAATGGAGAATGACTGCAACATGATGGCGGTGGCATTGCGGTGGCGCGATCCGCTGCGCTACCGAGACGACTTCATCGCTATCCTTTTGTCGCACGGCATCGGCATGGGACTGGTGCTGAAGGGCGAATTGTTCACTGGCACCCATTCTTCGGGCGGCGAATTCGGCCACATGATCCATCGGCCGAACGGCGCGCTCTGCCGCTGCGGACGGCGCGGCTGCGTCGAAGCCTATGCGGGCAATTACGCCATCTGGCGCAACGCCAGGCAGATGGGCGAGGATGCAGAACCCGTCGCCGATGTCAGCGACGCCGACATGCGCGCCCTGGCTGCCGCGGCCCGCGAAGGTGACGGACCCGAACGGGAAGCCTATCGCAAGGCCGGCGAAGCGCTCGGCTACGGCCTCGGCAGCCTGTTCGCGCTGATCGATCCGGCGCCCGTTGCCATGGTCGGCGTCAGCGCGGCCGCCTTCGACCTGATAGAGCCGGCACTGCGCGAAGCGATTGCCCAGACCGCCGGCGGCCAGCACTCAAAATCGATTTCCTTCGATACAGAGCCGAACGAACTGCCGCTGATCCGCGAAGGCTGCGCCATGCGGGCATTGATCTTCGTCGATCAGGAGATTTTTGCGCCGGGCGTGCAGGCGAGAGGGAGCGCCGGAAAGAGCGTGGCGTGAGGGCCAGGGTCAAAATTGCGCGGTCCGCAACATCTACCGCTCCGTGAAAGCGCGCGCGAAGGAATCGCGCATCGGCCGTACGAGATACTCGAAGAAAGTCCGTTCGCCGGTGCCGATGAACGCTTCTACCGGCATTCCAGGGTAAAGCTGCTCCGCTTTCACTCCGGGCGGCAAGTCGGCGGCAATCTTCAGCTTGGCGCGGAAATAGGGTTCATGCGTAGCCTGATCGATGAGCCGATCTGCGGAAACCTGTGTCACCATGGCTGAAATCTCAGGGGTGAGCCGCATGTTCAACGCTGATAGTCGCAGTTTTGCCGGCTGGCCGACACGAACCTGGTCAATGTCTTTCGGCGGCAGCCGTGCATCGACGATCAAGCCCGATGCCGTAGGCAGAATCTCCATGATCTTCTCGCCGGGGGCAATCACGCTGCCCTTGGAATTGTAGGTGGACGATACCACGATGCCCGCCGCTGGCGCCTTGATCGTCGTCCGCCGCAGCACTGCCTCGGATGCCCGCATCTGTTCGTCAATGTCAGCCAGCGAAGAACGTACCTCGTCGAGTTTCGTCAGGGCTTCCTCCACGCGCTGCGTGGTCAGGCGCTCTATCTGCTCCTGGGCTTCGACGATCTGGGTGTTGGCCGATGCAAGATTTGCCTCCAGCGCCCCTGCCTGCCCGACGAGATCGGCCTCGCTACGCAAAAGCTGTGAATATTCAGTGCGATTGGTGAGGCCCTTGTCCAAAAGGCTGGTCTTGATGCCCAGTTCTTTCTTCACGACTTCGGCCTGTTGCTCAATGGCCTGTTTCTGGGCCTGCAACCCGACGACCGATTGGCGATGCATGGCAACCCGTTGCCTGAGGATCGATTGTTCCGATCGAAATCGGGCGAGCCTGGCGTTGAATTCCTTCCGCTGTTCTTGAACCAGGACCTCGAAATTGTGCTGGAACGGTGCCGGCGCAGCCTCTGTGATTGGCGCAAGCCGATCCAACCCGTCGCGTTCCGCCTCCAGCCGCGAGGCGCTGGCCTTCAAAGCGATCGACTGTCTCGTCAGCCGGTTGAGTTCGGCTTGCGCGGCTGTTCGATCCAGCAGGATCAGTTCCTGGGCCTGTTGCACGCGATCACCCTCATGGACGAGCAACTCTTGGATGATGCCGCCCTGGGGATGCTGGATGAGGATGTTCCCGCCTGTCGCCGAGATTGTGCCTTGCGTGATGACCGCGCCGGACAACGGTGCACTGACCGCCCAATAGCCAAAGCAACCAACCAATATCGCCATTGCCGCGTATCCGGCGAATGCCACCCGGCGAATGTCGGTGCGTGCTGTGCCTTCCCGGACGAGGCTTTGCGCTGTCATCTTCTACGATCCAAAGCGGACACTATGAGGGGTGCCGCGGATCGTCGTGGCAAAAGACCCTGTCACCGCCATGCTGCGCTGTGGGGCAAGGCTGATGCCGGCGATCGGCTGCCGCATCACGTCGCCGCTTGGACCGAAGGCTTCGATCACTCCGCTGCGCAGAAGCATCACGCGGTCGCAGGCTGCGGCGATCGAAGGGCGGTGCGTTATCACGATTGTCGTAACGCCCGCCGCTTTTGCGGCGGCAAGCACTTCTTCGAGCGCGGCTTCGCCGCTGCCGTCGAGATGGGTACTGGGCTCATCCAGAACGAGAACATGCGGATTGCCGTAAAAAGCGCGCGCCAGCCCGATCCTTTGGCGTTCGCCGCCCGATAGTGTTCTGTCCGACGGACCTATTCTGGTCTGATAGCCGTCTCGCTGCTCCAGTATCAGCTCATGCGCCCGGGCATTCTTTGCTGCCTCGACGATAGAGGCGTCATTCGCATCGGGTTCAAAGCGGGCGACATTTTCCGCGATCGATCCGGGAAAGAGCTCCACCTCCTGAGCGAGATATCCGATATGCCGGCCAAGCTGCTTCTCGTCCCAGGTTCTGAGATCGGCGCCATCAATCCTGACGCAGCCGCTGGTTGCCTGAATCGCACCGACAAGCAATCTTGCCAGGGTGGACTTGCCGGCTCCGCTCGGACCTATTATCGCCACCGCTTCGCCTGCGCCGATGCGGAAGTTCAGTCTCTTGATGATGGGTTCGGTGCCGGGCGTGGCGTTCGGCGCGACAAAGATCAGGCCCTGCACGACAATTTCGCCGGACGGGTCCGGCAAGGTCAGTTTTTGCGCATGTGCCGGATGGGCGGAAAGCGCCTTGTCCAACCGCTTCCACGATCGTCTGGCGTCGACGATCTGCCGCCATGACCCGATCAGTTGGTCGAGCGGCTGCAGCGCGCGGGACGACACCAGGGAAGACGCGAAGATCATGCCGGCCGTCATCTTCCCTTGCAGCACGAGCCATGCTCCGACACCCAGTATTGCCAGCTGAAGCATCATGCGTACGGCTCGCGACGTTCCACTGAAAATCGCGTTGGCCATCGACGAACGGTCATGCAGGACTAGCGCCTCCGCCACGTGCCTTCCCCACACTCGCGCGGCGTTTTGGATCATGCCCATGGCGCGCAGCGTCTCCGCATTCCGGGCAAAGGCCTGCTCCGACAGGCTGGCAACAGCCGAGCGTTCCGCCGACAAGGCATCATTCCTGCCGGTGGCAAACTGATTTGCCAGGACCAGCGCAAGCAACAGACCAGATCCCGCCAGCGTAAGCCAGAACAGCAAAGGATGGATGAGGTACAGCAGGGCGAGGAAGAACGGAGCAAACGGCAGGTCGAACAAGACCGCCGCGCCACGTGACCTGATGAAGGCGCATACCGAGGCAAGGTCGCGCAGTGGAGGCAGGGCTGCTCCCCCGGCGTACTTAGCCTCCAGCGAGACGGCGAATGTCCTCGCGCCCAGTCTGTTGTCGACAATGGCTGCAACGCGCTGCGTGTAAACGGAGCGGACCGCATCGAGGAGACCGAGAAAGGCGAGTGCGAGAACCGCGATAGCAGAGAGGTAAAGAAGCGTCTCGACGCTGGAGGAAGGCAGGACGCGGTCATAGACCTGCAAGAGATAAAGGGGGATCACCAATAGCAGGATGTTGATGAGGAACGAAAAAACACCGACATCGGCGATGGCGCGCCTCAAGACTGCCCGCAGATCAGACCGTGCAATCATTCCCGCGCTCCTAACGGCTCATGGCCCCAACATAAGGGCGTCGCTTAGACCGAATGGTCGCCGGCGATGTCCAAGGGGTGGTGCTGCAGGTCGTCCAGCGTATAGGCGCGGATGTAGTCGATCTTCATCTCCGCTGGCGTAGCCAGATGGTCAGGAGGCTGGCCGGCAATGCCGCCCACCGCGAGATTGGCCAGCATATACATGGGATCGTGCATGTCGGCCGGCGTCGCTGCTTGAGCGACCTTTACACTATCGTAGGTCCAGACAAGCTCATCCTTCGTCCAGAGCAGGCCATAGGTGTGGAAACCGTCGGTATCCGCAACGTTCACCGTTGACGAAACCTTCGTGTGCGCTCCCGTCTCATTGGAATGCGCCGTCATGTAGAGCGTGTTCGGGTCCTGGCCGCGCGTTTCGACAACGTCCAGCTCCGGCGGCCACGATCCGTCCTCCGGAAGCAGCCAGAACGCCGGCCAGGCTCCGGCTGTTTCAGGAAGATCCGCCCGCATTTCGAAATAGCCGTAGGTTTGCGAGAAGGTGTCGTGGGTCGTCAGGATCCCCGAGGTGTATTCGTAGTTGTTGATCAGAGGCTTGATGTCCTCCGGCGCCTGCGCGGCGGTGATGGTGAGGACGCCGTTCTCAACGCTGAACGGATGGACCGAACTCGTCGGGCCATAATTGGCGTCGATATACCACTGCAACTCACCATTGCTGCTCAACGTGCTGCCGTTCGGCGCTCCCCACCAGAAATTGGAATTCCAGGTGCCGTCCTGCCCGTCCCGAAGGCTCAGCGTGTTGAAATCGTCGGAGAAGGACAGCGTCATTGCGGACTTGTCGATCGGAAGTTCGAACTGGGTGGGCTGCAGCTTGTCGATGGTCGTATTCTTGAACACCAGGATCTCGTCGGATCCGAGGTTCAGCATCACGTTAGATTCCACCTGGACCATCTGTGAACGGACGGCATCGAACGAAGTGAAGTCGTAGCCGTCAAGCCGGACCGCATCGGTCGCACCGAAGTCGAAGATAAGATCGCTTCCATTACCTTTGGAGATGGCGAAAGTATCGGCGCCATCGCCGCCGATCAGGACATCATTTCCCTTGCCGCCATCCAGCGTCTGGTGACCCGACCCGCCCTTGATGATGTTGTCCACCGCATTTCCGAACGCAAATCGGTTGGTGCCGGTAACGACGAGGTTCTCGAAATTGTCGGGGAGCTTGTAGCTCATCCATGTGTCGATCGTGTCGATCCCTGCCCCAGGATCCTCGACCACCTTATTGTTGGTGGAATAGAGATGATAGTAGTCGTCGCCGGCGCCACCGTAGATCGTGACAGTGACGCCGGTGTCTCCCCAGAAGGAGTCGTTGCCGGAGGTGCCATGCAGTTCCGGTCCAGACCCGGTGGCCGAGAACCAATGAGTGGAAGCGCCGGTGTAGGCAAGAGGGATGCCCTTGGCATTTAAGACCGTGCTCATCAGAAATCCTTCCCAATGGTGCCCGACCTGGTCAAAGGTCCGGCGACCGCTTCCAAGCAACGCTGCAAAGAACGAGATCGTTCCACGGAATCGTCATTAGATCCGAGATCGCGTTGAGCAATCGACAGACGAGCAATGAATAAAGAGGAGAGGACTCGCAATAATTTGAAGTAATTTATTAAAATTGTATATTTCTGCAGAATACGCGTCATCCGACGAACGTATATCTAAATTAACTCAAAGTCATTCTTGCGTGGCTTTCTGGGCGGAGTCTGCGGGCAAGATGGCGACGTACCAAGTAATTCGCCGTGCTTCCTGCGGCCAGCCGGGCCCCAATAGAGAGTTTGGGAGATCGGGGAACGCCAGAAGCTGCCTGTCGCTTTGGCCCAAATGCAGTCATTCGAAACCTGATGAGGATGACCGCTCCTGGCGTCACGTGCTCGCTCCCCATCCATGAGACGAGTGCAACATTCCACCGGCTGTTGGCGACCGCGTGCTAATCGAGTTTTCCCGATCTATCGGGACGGAACAGCCACCTAGTCTTCCCTGATCGCGTAACCCGCCCCACGGATGGTGCGGATGACATCAGGCATGCGGCCGTTGTTGACCGCCTTGCGCAGCCGGCCGACGTGCACGTCGACAGTGCGTTCGTCGATGTAAATCGTCTCGCCCCAGACATTGTCGAGCAGCTGGCTGCGCGAGAACACGCGGCCGGGGTGGCGCATCATGAATTCGAGCAGGCGGAATTCGGTCGGCCCGAGCCGGATCTCGCTCTTCTTGCGATAGACCCGGTGCGACTCGCGATCGAGCACGATGTCGCCGACCTTTAGCACGCTGGACAGCACTTCCGGCTTGGCCCGGCGCAGCAGCGCCTTGACCCTGGCCATGAACTCCGGCGTCGAGAACGGCTTGACCAGATAGTCGTCGGCGCCGGTCGACAGGCCGCGCACGCGGTCGCTTTCCTCGCCTCGCGCGGTCAGCATGATGATCGGCAGCCGCTCGGTCTCTGGGCGCATTCGCAGGCGCCGGCAGAGTTCGATGCCGGAAACCGCCGGCACCATCCAGTCGAGCACGAGAAGGTCGGGAACGTTCTCCTGCAGCCGGATTTCGGCCTCGTCGCCGCGCGTCACCACCTCGACCTGGTAACCTTCGGATTCAAGATTGTAGCGGAGCAGCACGCCTAGCGGCTCCTCATCCTCCACCACCATGATGCGTGGTGCGATCATCGGCTGGTCACCCCTGTTATGCCGCTGGCGCGGACATTGCCGTCTCGTCCTGCTTCGGACGATTGGCTGGCAGCTGCGTGCCGGTCAAAACATAGTAGGCATTTTCGGCGATGTTGGTCACGTGGTCGCCGATCCGCTCGAGGTTCTTGGCGCAGAACAACAGGTGCGTGCACGCCGTGATGTTGCGGGGATCTTCCATCATGTAGGTCAGCAGCTCGCGGAACACCGAGGTGTATTTGACGTCGATGCGTTCGTCATTGTTTCTGAGCGTGGCAAGCGCTGCCGGGTCGGCGGCGGCGTACTCGTCGACGACCCCCTGCACCTGGATCAGCACCAGTTGCGCCATCGCGTCGATCGAATGCGAAAGGTCGTGCGGCGTGACACTCAGCCCGACAGTGCCGACGCGCTTGGCGATGTTCTTGGCAAGGTCGCCGATGCGCTCAAGGTCGCCGGCCATGCGGATCGAACCGACCACCGCACGCAGATCGTTGGCCATTGGCTGGCGCTTGGCGATCAGCGTGATGGCGCGATCGTCCAGCTCGCGCTGGCGTGCATCCATGATGGCATCATCGGAAACCACGCGCTGCGCCAGCGCATTGTCCGAATTGAGCAAAGCCTTGGTCGAGCCACTGACCATCGAGCGGGCGAGATCGCCCATGTCGCGGATCAGCTGGCTGATCTGCTCCAGATCCTCATCGAAAGATGCGACGGTATGTTCACCCATGATCTTCGTCCCTCGTATGCCTGAGCTCAGCCGAACCGGCCGGTGATGTAGTCCTGGGTGCGTTTGTCGTCGGGGGTGGTGAACATCTTGTCGGTGGCGCCCTCCTCGACCAGATAGCCTAGATGGAACATCGCGGTGCGCTGCGACACGCGCGCTGCCTGCTGCATCGAATGGGTGACGATGACGATGGTATAGTTCTGACGCAGTTCGTCGATCAGTTCCTCGACGCGAGCGGTGGCGATCGGGTCGAGCGCCGAACACGGTTCGTCCATCAGGATCACCTCGGGTGACACGGCGATGGCGCGTGCAATGCACAGACGCTGCTGCTGGCCACCGGAAAGACCCGTGCCAGGTTCTTGCAAACGGTCCTTGACCTCGTTCCAGATCGCCGCCTTCTTCAGGCTCGACTCTACGATCTGATCCATATCGGCCTTGCGCTTGGCCAATCCGTGGATGCGCGGACCATAGGCAACGTTCTCGTAGATCGATTTGGGGAACGGATTGGGTTTCTGGAACACCATGCCGACGCGCGCCCTGAGTTCGACGACATCGATGTTCTTGTCGTAGATGTCTTCTTCGTCGAGCGTTATCTTGCCGGTTACCCGTGCTGAATCGATGGTGTCGTTCATGCGGTTGAGGCAGCGCAGGAAGGTGGACTTGCCGCAGCCGGAGGGGCCGATCAGCGCCGTCACCTGATTCAGGCGGACGTCGAGATTGACATCGAACAGCGCCTGCTTCTCGCCATAGAACACGCCGACCTTGTCGCCGCGCATTTTGATCACTTCGTTCGACTTCATCTTGTCGCCCACTGCGTTTTCAAGGGACTGTTCGGTCATGATGTTCATACCAAGATGCCTTTTTTTCTACCAGCGCCGCTCGAACCGACGCCGAAGCACGATCGCGGTGATGTTCATGGCCATGAGGAAGACGAGCAGGATGATGATGGCGCCGGACATACGCTCGACGAAGGCGCGTTCGGCCTCGTTCGCCCACATATAGATCTGCACCGGCAGCGCGGTGGCCGGATCGAAAGGCGTCGTCGGTGGATCGGCGACGAAGGCGACCATGCCGATCAGCAGCAGAGGCGCGGTTTCGCCGAGCGCACGCGCCAGACCGATGATGGTGCCGGTGAGGATGCCGGGCGCGGCAAGCGGCAGGATGTGCTGGAACACCATCTGCATCTTGGAGGCGCCAAGACCGAGAGCTGCCGAGCGGATCGACGGCGGCACCGCTGCAAGTGCGGCTCGCGTCGCGATGATGATCGTCGGCAGCGTCATCAGCGTCAGCACCAGGCCGCCGACGAAGGCGGCAGAGCGCGGCATGCCCAGGAAATTGATGAACACCGCGAGGCCGAGCAAGCCGAAGACGATTGACGGCACTGCGGCCAGATTGTTGATGTTGACCTCGATAAGGTCGGTAAAACGGTTCTTCTTGGCGAACTCCTCCAGATAGATGGAGGCGGCGACGCCGATCGGCAGCGCCAGGAGCAACACGATCACCATCATATAAAACGAGCCGATGATCGCCACGCCCATGCCCGAGGTTTCCGGGCGGCTGGAGGCGCCGTAGGTGAACAGGCCGCTGTTGAAGTGCTCGGCCATCGCGCCCTCGGCCTTGAGCTTGTTCATCCAGGTGATCTGCTGGTCCGAGACCTTGCGTCGCGCTTCCTCGACGCTGAGGTCGATCTGACCCTTGAAAGCCGAGTCGAGATTGGCGGCGGCGAGGATGTTGACGTCGCGCGTCGTGCCGATCACGGACGGATCGGCGGCAACGATGTCGCGCAACTGGACGCGGGCGCCTTCCGACAGGAAGCCCTTGAGCTGCTTGATCGCCGGCTTGTCGTCGGGATTGATGCCGAGCTTGGCCACCAGCGCGTTTTCGGCGAGCTTGGGATAATTCGCCTTGATCAGAACGCTCGGATCGGTTGCGCGTTTGCCGGAAGGATCGATCACCTTCTCGTCGAACGAGATCGGCAGTGATACCGTCGTCTGCCAGAAGGCGGTGTAGCCTTTCGAGACGATGGTGATCAGCATGATTGCCAGGAACGCCAGGCCTACGGAAATCGCCACGACGCCATAGATGCGGAATCGGCGCTCGGCAGCGTAACGGGCCTTCAGGCCGATGTCGCGGCGCGGATGGGCCGCCGCCCTGACCATCGTATCCATGGAAATGTCGGTCATTCGTACTGCTCCCGATATTTGCGCACGATGTAGAGCGCGACGATGTTCATCACCAACGTCAGCGCGAACAGCGTCAGGCCGAGCGCGAAGGCGACCAGCGTCTGCGGCGAATTGAACTCGAGGTCGCCGGTGAGCTGGTTGACGATCTTGACGGTGATGGTCGTCATCGCCTCGAACGGGTTGATGGTGAGGTTAGCGGCGACGCCCGCCGCCAGCACGACAATCATCGTTTCGCCGATGGCGCGCGAGGCAGTCAGCAGGATGGCGCCGACGATGCCGGGCAGTGCAGCCGGCAGGATCACCCGCTTGATCGTCTCGGAGCGGGTCGCGCCGAGGCCAAGCGACCCGTCGCGCATGGCGCGCGGCACCGCGGTTATGATGTCATCCGAAAGAGAGGACACGACCGGGATCAGCATGACGCCCATGACCAGGCCGGCGGTGAAGATGCTCTGGCCCTGGATGAAGGGCGAACCGCCGGTCAGTGCCGCGGACAGGTCGCGCAGGAATGGCCCAAGCGTGACGACGGCGAAGATGCCGTAGACGATGGTCGGTATGCCGGCCAGCAGTTCAAGCGCCGGCTTGACCACCGAGCGCACCCTGGGCGTTGCATATTCGGCCATGTAGACAGCCGACATCAGCCCCACCGGCACCGCAACCAGCAGTGCGACGGCGGCGATGTAGAGCGTGCCCGCAAGAAGCGGGATCAGGCCGAACTGGCCCTGGCTGCCGCCCGAACCGGCAGCGGCAAAACGCGGATCCCAGACGGTGCCGAAGAAGAAACTCATCGGCGAGACGCTTTCGAAGAAGGTGATCGTCTGGAACAGCATCGAAAGCACGATGCCGATGGTGGTCAGGATGGCGATGGTGGAGGCGGCAAGCAGCCCCCACAGCATCAGCCTCTCGACATTGTTGCGTGCCCTGGCGCGCGGCTCGATCTGCCTGAGCGCATAGAAGGCGCCGGCGATCGAGGAAACGAGAATGACAATGGCGCCGAACAGGCCGAGCCGGTCCTGGACCTTGTTCGCCTCGACGGCGATCGGGATCATGTAATCCTGCGTGTCGCTCGCCAGTGCCACACCCTTGGCGGCGAGCAGCGGCTGCAACTCGGCAAAGCTGGCAGGCATTGCGGCCAGTGTGCCTGCATCGAGTTTCCGCAGGCCCCTGGCGAGGCTCTTTACCAGGCTGACATCCAGTGCCTCACTGGCAACCTTGCTGTCGACGGTGCGCTCGGGCAAGGCAGCGTGAATGTGTCGGTCCAGATAGATGGAAGACCCGACGGTCCAGACGGCAAGCAGCAAAAGAGCAGGCAGGACGGCGAGCAGGAAGGCCCACCAGCCATGATAGTGGGCGCGCGAATGCGGCTTGACCTTGCCATTGTCCTGGGCCGCGGCACGCTGCCGGCCGATGAAAAAGGCAACCAGGCCGACGGCAACGACGATGGCCAGTACGAGCAAGGACGACATGGACCCACCCCAAGAGAAATTCTTACGCAGCCGCCGTTGCGGCCTGCGATGAAACCGGGGCGCGGGATTGGCCCGCACCCCGGTTCGGCAGCTGATTACATCGACTTTCCGGCGGCGAAAGCGTCACGCTGGGCCTGACGCTCGGCATCCGGAGCAGCAACGAGGCCGTATTCGGCGAGCGGGCTTTCCGGGCCAACCATCTGGTCGTCAAGGAAGAACTCGACATATTCCTTGAGGCCGGGAACGACGCCCAGATGCGCCTTCTTGACGTAGAAGAACAGCGGGCGCGAGACGGGATACTTGCCGCTGGCGATCGTCTCGGTCGAAGGCACGATGCCTTCCACGGTGGCGACCTTCAGCTTGTCGGCATTGTTCTCATAGAAGGCGAGGCCGAACACGCCGACGCCGGTCTTGTTGGAGTCGATGCGGGCGAGCGTCTCGGTATAGTCGCCATCGATGTCGACGGCCTTGCCGTCCTTGCGGATGGCGATGCAGGTTTTGCCGATTTCCTTGTCGTCGGCAATGCCGGCAGCCTTGAGAGCAGCCTTGTCGCAGCCGGCATCGAGAAGCTTGGTCTCGAATACTTCGCGCGTGCCGTGCTTTTCGCCCGGAATGTAGGCGGCGATGTCCCAGTCGGGCAGCTTCGGATTGACCTGGCTCCACTTGGTGTTCGGATTGTCCACCAGCTTGCCGTCGACGACCAGCTTGGCCGCGAGCGCCTTGTAGATGTCGGCGGGAACCAGCGCCCAATCCGGGCCCTTGATGTCGGTGGCGAAGACGATGCCGTCATAGCCGATCCGGACTTCCTGGACTTCTTTCACGCCGGCGTCGGCGCAGGACTTGAGTTCGTCCGCCTTGATCGGACGCGACGAGTTGGCGATGTCGATCGTGTCTTCGCCGACGCCCTTGCAGAATTCCTTGATGCCCGCGCCGCTGCCGCCGGATTCGACGACCGGGGTCTTGAAGTTGGTGAATGTTTCGCCGAACTGCTCGGCGACGATCTTGGCATAAGGTAACACGGTCGATGACCCGGCGACCTGGATCTGGTCGCGCGCGGCGGCGAAGCCGGACGTCGCGGCGATCGCAAGCGCAGCGGCCGACGCCGTATAGAGGAATTTCTTCATGTGGCCTGCTCCTGTTCGGAAGATGGTCTCTCGGCGCTCGTCAGTCGGCACCCGCTGAGGCCAATAGCCTTCGATTATAACAGTCGCATGACAGTTTGATGTCACCCCGGTAACGCGTCATCGGGATGAGCAGAATGCCGCCTGGCCGGCACTCCCGACGCAGCCCGGCTTTGTCACCGGAATCAGGGACTTGCTCGATTCGGTCGAGGCTGGCCGGCGATTTGGAGATCAGCCGGCCTTTATGAAGAAAAGCCGGACGGGAGCGCGTTGCTCTCAGCCAGACGGTGTCGTGGCCGGGCCATCGCCGAAAACAGGTCCGTTGGGGTAGGTTGACGCTGCCTCATGCCGGCGGTCGCTGCTCCCGCCCGTAACTGGGAAGAGCGGAATTCGTATGTCGCCATTGTCTCGGCTGGATGCCGCCTTTCATATGGTGCGATCGCACCATAGTCTTGGCCGCCGACAGGGGCGCGAATCTTCGCCGTATTCCCGGCACTCGGGCAGAGCCGGCCTTATCCGGCGTTGCGCTGCGCCTGCCGGCCGGCGCCGACCCAGCGCTCGACCTTCTCGAGCAACGCCCGGGGACTGATCGGCTTGGGCAGATAGTCGTCCATGCCTGCCTCCAGGCAGCGCTCGCGGTCGCCCTTCAGCGCATGCGCGGTGACGCCGACGATCGGCACATGCGTGCCGGTTTCTTCCTCCAGCCGGCGAATGGCGGCGGTTGCTTCGAGACCGTTCATCTCCGGCATGGAGACATCCATCAGGATCATGCACGGGTTGAGCCGGCCAAAGGCGTCGAGCGCCTTGCGGCCATTGCCGACGATCTCGAAACCATAACCGGTCTCGCCGAGGATCTGGGTGAACACCATCTGGTTCACCTCATTGTCCTCGGCCACCAGGATATCCAGCCTGTCGCCGCCAGCCGCCACCGGTGGCCGGGGGCGAATCGAAGGCGGCTGCAGCAGCGCCCGCTGTTCGGACGGTGCCGAGGGCTGCGGCCGCGCAACATTGCCTGGAGTGGCGTCGGCCGCGAGCGGCTGCGTGTCGCCAGTATTGTGGCGATGCCGCTGGATGGTGGCGACCAGCGTTTCCAGCAGCACCGAAGAGCGCGCCGGCTTGATCAGCTGGGCATCGATGCCGAGAGCGCGATAGCTGGTGTTGGCGAGCGACTGGTCGACCGAGGTCAGCATGATGATCGGCGTGCCGGCAAGACCGGCGGTGTTGCGCACGATCCGCGCCATTTCGGCGCCGCTCATTTCAGGCATCTGGTAGTCGAGCACGACGCAGTCGACCGGCACGCCATAGGCCGCGGCGGCGATCAGCACCTTGAGGCCTTCGGCGCCGCTTTCGGCCGCGCAGGAATCGAACGTCCACGATGTCATCTGTTCGGTCAGGATCGCCCGATTGACGGCATTGTCGTCGACGATCAGCACACGCGCACCGGTCACGTCGATCGGCATGATGCGCTGTCCGTTCTGCTGTCCGGCCCTCGGCAGCGTCACCGAGAACCAGAAAGTCGAGCCCTTGCCTTCCGCACTTTCGACCCCGATATCGCCGCCCATCAGCTCGACGAGCCGCGAGGTGATGGCGAGGCCGAGACCGGTCCCCTCGTGTCGCCTCGTCGAAGAGGTGTCGACCTGGCTGAATTTCTCGAACACCAGTTTCAGTTTTTCCTCGGGGATACCGATACCGGTATCGGTGACCGAGATCGTCAGCTTCGTTCCGGTTGGAACGCTCTCGCCGGTGACGTCGACCAGCACATGGCCTTCATCGGTGAATTTCACCGCGTTGCCGAGCAGGTTGGTGACGATCTGCCTGATACGGCCGACATCGCCGACGAACAGGCTCTCGAGCCGAGGCTCGACACGAACGATCAGCTCGAGGTCCTTTTCCTTGGCCCGTGTGGACACCAGCGTCGCTACATCCTCGATCGCCTCGGCCAGATTGAAGGGCGCCGGATCGAGCACCAGCTGACCGGCATCGATCTTTGAGAAGTCCAGGATGTCGTTGATGATGGTGAGCAGCGCATTGCCCGATTTCACGATGATGTCGGTAAACGTCTTCTGCTTCGGGTCGAGGTCCGATTTGGCCAGCAGTTCGGCCATGCCGAGCACGCCGTTCATCGGCGTGCGGATCTCATGGCTCATATTGGCGAGGAATTCCGACTTGGCGCGGTCGGCGAGCACGGCGCGCTGACGCGCCTCGCGCAGTTCGGCCTCTCGCATCTTCAGCTCGGTGATGTCGGTGGTCGAGCCGATCAAATAGAGCGAGCCGTCGGAGGCGATCATCGCGCCCTTGCGGGCGAATTGATGCCTGACGCTGCCGTCGGCCAACGTCACCGTCTCTTCGACCTCCTGGGTTTCGCCGGTGCGCAGCACGGCGAGGTCGCCATTGACGAAAGCCTCGCCATCCGGCCCGAAAATCTCGATGTCGGTCTTGCCGATAGCCTCTTCCTTGCGGAAGCCCGTGAGATCGCACCAGCCCTTGTTGACATAGAACTGCCGGAGATCGGAGCGCTTGGCGTAGATCGATACCGGCACGTTGTCGATCAGGCTGCGGAACACCTCGTTCTCGCGCATGCTTTCTTCCAGCGCACGCTCGCGCGCCTTGACGTCGGTGATGTCGGTGCTCGAACCGACCAGATGCACCGACCCGTCCAGCGTCACCAGGCGGCTCTTGCGCGTCATCAACTGCCGAACCGTACCGTCGCGATGGGTGACGGGTTCCTCGACCTCCTTGACGGCGCCCGTCACGGCGACTTGCGTGTCGTCATGGCTGTAGCCATCGGCGTCCTGCGCACCGAACAACTGCCGGTCGGTGCGGCCGATGACATCCTCCTTGGCCAAGCCGGTGATCGCGCACCAGGCCTTGTTGACGAATTCGATGCTCAGGTCCTGCGCCTTGATGAAGGCGGCCACCGGCAACTCGTCCATCACGTGCCGGAACAGGTCGATCTGGCGCATCGAATCGCGCAATGCCGCCTCGCGGCTCTTGATCTCGGAGATGTCGACGCGAACACCGATGAAGGTGCCATCATCGGTCCGCATGTCGTAGACCTGGTGCCAGCGGCCGTCGGGGTTATGACGCTCGTAGCAGGAATTGGGCAAGCGGTAGCGGGCGAGGATCGCATCCAGCCAGCGGTCATGGTCGCTGTCGTAGAGCTGGTCGACTTGTGGATCGCCGCTGTTGCGGAAATAGCCGTTCGCATGGCCCAGAACGAGTGCCTCGCGGAATGTGCAGCCGGGCTGCCATGCCGGCTTCAAGGCCGGCAGCGTATCCTGGATCTTGCGGTTGGCGAACACGAACCTGTCGTCGCTATCGTAGATGATCACGGCGGCCGGCAAGGATTCCAGCACGCTGGCGAGATGCTTGCGCGCATCCTGCGCCTCGGTCTCGCGGCGCTTCATGTCGGAAATGTCGAACAGGAAGCCGGCAACATAGTCGCGGCCGCTGGCCATGCCGACGCGGCTCTTCCTCACGATGCGCGATCGGCTGGCGCCATCGGCCTCGAAATTCTCTTCCACTTCGTACGGCCGCCCGGTCGCAAGGACCTCACCTTCGCTCTGCTCGAAAAGCGCGACAGCGTTCGCCGGGAGGAAATCGCCGCCGGGCTTGCCGAGCATGGCTTGCGGCGTCTGGCCAAACAGAGCGGCGAACGCCTCGTTGACGAAGACGAAGCGCAGATGGTCGTCCTTGACGAAGATCGGATCCTTGACGGCGTTGATCACCGCCTCCGCCAGCCGCGCCCTCTCCAGCGCGTCGGCAAGTTCGGCCTCCCGGTCCTTCATGTCGGTGACGTCGACATAGGAGATCAGCCGCTTGCCGCCGGCCAGCGGCGCCATCGACGAGATCAGGGTGCGGCCGTCATTGCGCGGGAACTGCCGCGAGGCGGCGATCCCGGCCCTGATTTCCGCCTCGCGCTCTGCCACATGCCGCTGCCATGATGCATCGTCGGCACCAAACGGATCGATGTCGCGGCTGGCGTCCATCAGATCGCGGAAGCTGCAGCCGATCTCGGCGCGCCGGGCGTCGATCTGCCAGAAATCATAGAAAGCACGGTTGATGATCTCCGCGCGCATATCGGCGTCGAGGACGAGGACACCGATCGGCATCTGGTCGACCATGGTGCGGAGACTGACGAAGGTCTCGGCGATCTTGGCGTTCGCGCTTTTGATCTCCGCATCGCGTTGCTTGATCTCGGTGACCTCATAATAGGTCAACAGCCGCTTGCCGCCTGACAGCGCCGTCACCGAGAACATCATCGTCCTGCCGTTGGCATGGACAAATTCGCGCGGCGCGACGGATCCGGCGCGAATCTCGTCGAGACGAGTGGCAAGGTAGCGCTGCCATTGCCGTTCGTCGATGTCGCCATAGATGCCGCTGCGGCGGTTGAGCTCCATCAACAGGCTGAACGGAGCGCCGACGCTAACAGCGCCGTCCGGAATCCTCGAGAGGTCGCGATAGGCCTTGTTGATGATCAGCGTGTCGAGCCTGGCATCGAGAAGCACGACGCCCATATGCATGGCGTCCATCGTCCGCTCGAGGTCAGCCAGATGCTGGTCGGGCTCGCCGTCGGCCGATGGTCCCGGCCCCGGACCTTTGAAGGCGTCCGCCAGTGCCGTGACGTTGCGGCCGATGCCGCGATAACCGGCAAATCTTCCTTCGTCGTCGAACTTCGGAAAGCCTGACGTCAAGACCCAGCGACAGTCGGCGTTGCCACCCTTGAGTTCGTAGACGAAGTCGCGAAAAGGCCGGTGCGACTGCAGATCCTCCAGATGCGCGGCGCCACTGCGATCGCCGTTCAGGACCTGGTTGAGGAAGTCGAAGCGGAACCGGCCAAGCACGTTTGCCGGATCGATGCCGGTGGCTGCCTGGTAATTTTGCGAAAGCCAGGAGAAGCGAAGTTCGGCGTCGGTCTCCCAGACCCAGTCGGAACCGGCTTCAACGAGTTGGCGAAGCGCATCGTTCGAATCCATGCAAGAGGCGGACGATGATGCATCATCGCCATGCGCAGTGGATCTGCGGGGCCCGCGCTTGCCGCGCGCGCCGATTGTTTGGTTCGCTTCCGCCATGCCGTCCCCACCCCGAAAACCAAGGCCGAACCCTCCTCCGCGGTTCGTCGGCGGAATGTGCCCGAGAAGCATTAAGGATCCGCTAACCTTAACGGTTGGTCAGACAGGGTTGGGCGGCAGGGTCTGCTTCATTCCGCCCGGTTGTCGGCAGGGTCGAACCCGCTATATAAGCAACGGCAGGGGTATTGCTGATGCTTGGACGGATTGTGCCTTTTTTCATGGGGCTGGCGCTGCTTTTCGGCGGCGGTTGCTCGCGCAGTTATGACGGCACGGTCGTCATCCCGAGGCCGCTCGATGTCCGGCGCTTCTGGGACCGGCCGCCACCGAATGTCGACTATGGGCAAGCCGAGGTCGAAAACGGCGCTTTTCCGGTGGCGCCGCAGCCGCCCCGGCGTTTTTCCGAGCGCAAGGTCAGCCATGCCGCGCCGAGACGGCACCAGACGAGGTTGCCTGCGTCGGCGTCCCTATCGGCGCCGGCGAAATCGCTGACCTGCAGGAACGTCAGCGAGCCTGGCAAGAGAGCTCGCATGGTCTGCGATTAGATTGGAGCTTGGTCCTAAAAGCGGGATTCGATCAAACAAAACGCGATCCGCGGATAGCTCGGTTACCCGGCCTTCACAGGGAAGCAGCGCCTTTTTTCGGCTCCTTCGCTCCGAGCTTGTCGAGTGCAAGACGAACCTGACGCAGATCTTCCTGCCAACCGTCATCGTCGTCCATTGGACCCTCCGAGGCAGCCCGCTGCAACCCACGCGCCTCGGATTCGATCTCGCGCAGTTCGGCGATTTTCTGTTCGGTGGTCAGCGAGTCGTCTTCGACGATCTCCAGCACCCGCATTTCCCTGAACGTGGCCACGGCGTTCCTCCCGGCTGATGTCGATCACAACGCCGTGAGTGCCCCTCTGTTCCAGAGGGATCGCGCAACCGCATCGCAGCACGCACGCCGCCACCGGTGATCGCCGATCGGGGAAGACCGGCGATCATTCGGCCGGGAAAAATGCCGGGCCGACCACGCGCACCGGCCGCTCGCCGGCCTCGATCGAAAGGTGCTGGGCCGCACCTGGGGCTTCGGCATCGATCCCGGCGACGGCCGCAACCGTGGCGAGATCCGGCTTCGCCGTCGGCAGCGGAATAATGGCGTTGCGCATGTTGGCGGGCGTCACGGTCCTGGCTCGCAGTTCGGTGACCCGCTGGTAGTAGCGCTTGACGTCGCATGCCTTGAAATTCGCATCATCGCGATATCTGAAGGCTGCCGGCAGCTCGGTATAGGGTTTGCGCGTGTCGAGTGCGGTCATCTGGTCGGTTTCGAGGCTGGCGTCGCTCAACGTGTAGAGGTCGACGCCGGGGTCATCGCAGATGTAACGGCATTGATCGACCGTCTCCTTAAGATCGCCACTGGCGGCGAACTGCGACTTTGGCGCCGGGAAGAAATACCCGTCCGACAGACGCACGCAAAACAGCATCGCATTGCCGGCGAACGTGGTGGTCGCCGATTGGGTGCTGGGCGCGGCGCGCACAGGCCGTTGCTTTGCCGAAGGCGCACAGCCAAGCGCGACGAGGCGCGCCTGCAGGCCCGCTGTGTCGCGGCCCGAATTCCCGGCGGCAGCGATCCGGCGCTGCACATCCGAGCGGCTCCTGGCGAGATCGGCGCAGGCGTTGAAGAGACCACCAAGCGAACTTTTCGCCGTGCACTGGCGCTGTCTCTCGATAGTCTGGATGGCTGCAAGTTGCCGGCGCAACTGGGCAAGCTCCGGGCTCGCCCCGCCGCTGCGGCCAGCCGAAAGCAACTGGCTTCTGATCGCGCCGCAGCTGTCCGCGTAGGACGAAAGCGTACCGAACAAAACTGCCGCCAGCGAAATAAATACGATCACCATGGAAGGCCAGAAACGGATCATCGGGAAAACTTGGTCCTTTTTGCAGAGAACCTGGAATTCAGAGCCCATGACTTCAGCAAGCTTCAGATACATGAGTAATTTCTAATAATCTAAAGAGTTTCAACCTGAAGGACCTATTATCTATTGTACTACGTCACCTCATGTAAATTCGATATTACATTTTTATTTCAAGATTGAGACGAACCTCGAAAGAAAGCGCAAGCCTGATCATGGCCGAGGATTTGCAACGCAACGGACCGAGATCAATGCGCCATTATCGCCAGGCGTTCGAAACCTTTGCCGGGCCTTCCGCGTTGAAGGACCAAAGGGAGATTGCAGATGTCGATCCACTTCACCGTCTCGGACCTGACAAGAAACCTGTTTCACTCGCTGGGGCTGGACCAGCGCGCGCCAAGGCCACTCAATCCCGAGCAGAGCCTGTTGCTGGAGTGCTATCTGGCCGGCCAGGTTCCTGAATCAGCCTGGAGCGACTACGTCTTCGAGACGCCCGATCTTGCCCGGCATGCCGAGGCAAGGCGCAGTCACCACTGAGCGGCAGCGCCTATTTTGGAGAAGCGAATTGCAATGTGAACACGTTGCCGGCGATCCCTTGCGCCAGCTTCGCTGAGAAGGTCAGGGGCAGACAATTCTGCAGGGCGGTTGTCGCGGCGTCGACAAACGATTTCTTCGCCTTGGCATCGCCTTCCACCTTGATGGCTGTCGGCCTCGGTGGGCCGATTAGCGTGCCGTCCCGCTTGAAGCTGAAGCTCAAGGTGACGCTGGCGGTTCCGGCATCCGCCGGCGGTGTCCAGCATGCCTGAATGGCGGTCCCGACATCATTCATTGTGTTCAATTCAGCCGCATTTGAAGGATGAACAGCACTCGCCAGCATCACACCCACAACCGCAACCCGCTTCGCAACGCTTTTCATCGCCAGCCCTCATTTCGCGCCTGACCGACAATCCATGCCGGACTGGATGGTAGGGCCAACGCCGGCGATGACAATATCTCTCTGCAAAAGTTGACGTCAGAAAAGCGACACTGGACGAGGCCTCCGTGCCAGATCGCACTTGGCGATGGCGTGCGAAAGCAAAAAGGCCGGCATTGCGCCGACCTTTCCTATCGCTACGACGTTCTGCGCCAGTACATCCGTGGTCGCGGGCCGAAAGCGAATTGCCCCGCAGTAGACAGGGCTTTGGTTAACGCATCCTTAACCTCAGGCCTTGGCCTGCGACTTCACATGGGCGATGTAGCCGCGCACGTCGCCGGCCGGCTCGCTATAGGCCTTGCCGAGCGTCTTCTCGATCGCCGCCACATAGTCCTTCGCCCATCGGGGCAGGGAATAGTCGATGACGGCCAGGAATTCGAGCGTCGCCGCCAGCCGGATATCGGCGATCGAAGGATGCTTGCCGCCGATGAACGGCTTGCCGTCCCTGAAGAAGCTGTGGAAGACCTCCAGCGGCTCGGCGATCGCGGCCATCGCCGCCTTCTGGGCCTCCGACTTCCTGTCGGGGTGCGCGTCGCTGTGGCCGACCTCGCCGGCATAATGCGGGAAGCCGAGCGCCGGGTAGGTGGCGCGCGCCACATAGGGGTAGAGCGTGCCGATCAGGTAGAACATGGCGCTGTCGACCATCGCCCGCTTGGCCGGCGCCTTCGGATAGAATTTCTCCAGCCCGTGCTTGTTGGCGAGATACTGCATGATGGCGCAGCTTTCCCACAGCACGCCTCTGGGGAGGCTCTTGTCCTCGATCATCGGTGTCAAATGGGCCGGGTTTCGCGCCATGAACTCCGGCGAACGGGTGTGGCCCCAGGCATCGGTCTCGGCATGGTCGAAACCGGCCGCGCGCGCAAACACCCGCACGGTCATGTTGTTGACGCTGGGCTTCAGCATGCTGAGCTTCAGCGCCGGCTTCTTGGCCGACTTGGCCTTGGCCCTGGGCGCGGCTTTTCCCGTCGCCTTTACCGCAGGCCTAGCGGCTGCCTTGGCTTTTGGCTTTGCCGCAGCTTTCGCCGCCGGCTTGGCGGCAGCTTTGGTCGCGGATTCCCCGGCAGTCTTCGTCGCTGTCTTGGCCATCTTATTCCTCCCTCTGGTCTGTTCAGTATGGGTTCTTCGCTGCCCGGTCCTCCGACAAGGTTGCGCGGGAACGCTCGACGAGCGCCTGGATCGCATCGGCGAGATGCACTTCGGCGATGTTGTAGTCGCCGCGCGCGACCCGCAGCCTGTGCGCTTCCATCAGCACATCGGCATGGGTGAAGCCCGCTGGCGGTTCGAAGCGGTAGGACGCCAACTCGACCAGCAGACCGAGCGGATCCTCGAAATAGATCGAATCCATGAAACCGCGATCCTTCACGCCGCTGTGCTTGATGCCGCGCTCGTCAAGCCGGGCGACCGCCTGCAGGAAGGTGACGCGCGACACCGAAAAGGCAATGTGGTGGACACAGCCCGGATCGGTCGGCGTGCGCCGCTTCTCTGGTGTGCGGCTCTCGTCGGTGAAGATGGTGACCAGCCGGCCGTCGCCAGGATCGAAATAGAGGTGGCTTTCCCTCGGCTTGTCGAGATTGGGCTGTTCGAAGATGAACGGCATGCCGAGCACGCCTTCACAGAAATCGATAGAGGTCTGGCGCCCGGCGCCGACCAGCGTGATGTGATGGACGCCCTGCGATTGCAGCTTCTGCATTGGCCTTCCTCCCCACGGCATCAACTGGCCGTCCGGGCAGCGCGGCGTTCTGCGCGCCGCTGGAGCCGTATCTCAGGATCCGTGACGTGATGCTAATGCAAACAGCCTCGCGGCGCCAGAAGCGACGACGCGGCGACGCAACGGGAAAAAGCCGACTGATTGAGAGCGCCGTCCGCACTCCCGATGCCCGACATCGGAAGCACGTACGCGCTACGCTCTTGGAGGCTGAGATCGACGAATCCGGCCGGTGGCGACCGAATTGATGTACCGACTTACGAGCCGCTGCTGTTGACCGTAGTGCCGACGTTCGTGAATATCCCGTTGAGCGAATTGCCAAGCGCCCCGGCGCCGGTGATGATTGCCAGCGCGATAAGAGCCGCGATCAAGCCATACTCGATCGCGGTCGCGCCAGGCTCGTCCCAAGCGAAACGATAGGCTATTTTCTGCATCTCAACCTCCTGCAGATACTAAAGCGACAACTAATATATCGCCGTGAGCTGCGGGGCGTTAAGGTTCTCGGTTTCGGGTCCGTTAACATTTGCCAGACGACTGAAATGAAGGCCGGAGTGGTTGGTGCCACTGGGATCTTCAAGATTGCGGCTACCTGTGCAGAGCGGGTTTTCCGAACGCCGCAGTATCGACGGTCGCCGACTTCAGAAACGAAATCGACGGCATCCTGTAATTTGTCGGAAAACTTGGTACGCCCAAGGGGAATCGAACCCCTGTTCCCGCCGTGAGAGGGCGGTGTCCTGACCGCTAGACGATGGGCGCGTTCAAGAACCGGCGATATAGGCTGAGCGCTGGGAAAAAGCAACTGGGGTTAGGCCGCTTTCCCTTGCCGAGGAAAAGCCGGCCGTCAGCCTATCGTTTCGGCTCGATCAGATCCCAGAGATTGCCATGCAGATCGGCGAAAACAGCCACCGTGCCATAGGGCTCGAAGCGCGGTGCTTCGCGGAATTCGACGCCCTTCTCCAGCATCGCCGCGTGGTCGCGTGCAAAGTCGTCGGTTTCCAGGAACAGGAAGACACGCCCGCCGGTCTGGTTGCCGATGCTTTTGCTCTGTGCCTCGTCGGAAGCCTCGGCCAGAAGCAGCCTGACGCCCTGCCCGTTGGCCGGCGCCACTGTGACCCAGCGCTTGCCGCCGCCGAGATCGACATCCTCGACGAGCAGGAAGCCCAACTGCTCGACATACCAGGCAATCGCCTCGTCATAGCTGGCGACAACCAGGGCGACGGTCGCGACGCGGCGATGTTCGGCGAACCCGCTCATGCCTGTGGCCAACTCATTGGTTGCTACCGCTCATTTGTTGCGGATCGCAAAACGGCCGATCAGGCGGCGCTCAGTGATATCGTAGACGAAGATCGTGCGGCTGCCGTCGCCAAGCTCGGCATCGATCGAGACACGATTGCCGGACAGCGACTGGCTGACCACCTTGGCCCCGACCGGCAGCACGATGTCGCCGCTGACCGGTTCGCCGGCGGGTGTCTGGATATCGCCGGCCAGCGGCGGGTTCGCCGGCGGTGCATTGCGCGCTTTGTAGACAAGGGCGCCGATCACCACCATAAGGGCGAGGAACAGCAGGCCGAGATTGATCCCGACGAAGCGGACGAGTTTCCTGCGCACTTTTTCGACCTCCGGGTCGAGCGGCTTATCCTGGTCTTCTTCGGTGATCGGGCTGGCCATGGCGAAACAGTTCCGGAACGGTTTTTCAATGAGCGCTCATAGCGAACAGGCCCCTGAATTGATAGAGGCGGAACCGACCGTGCTGGTGGCAGGCGCGGATGCGGCCGGCCTGCGCCTCGACCAGTGGCTGGCCGCAAGCCTTGGCCCGGACATGTCGCGCAGCCGCGTGCAGATGCTGATCAGGCAGGGCGCAGTCTCGGTCGACGGCAAGCCTGTCGACGAGACCAAGCGCAAGATGGCGCCGGGCGAAAGCGTGTCGGTTACCATGCCGGAGCCGGAGCCGGCGGAGCCGCAGGGCGAGAACATCGCGCTCGATGTGCTCTATGAGGACGACGATCTGATCGTCATCAACAAGCCGGCGGGGCTTGTCGTTCATCCCGGTGCCGGCAACTGGACCGGCACGCTGGTCAATGCGCTGATCCATCATTGCGGCGACAGCCTTTCCGGCATCGGCGGCGTGCGGCGGCCAGGCATCGTCCACCGCCTCGACAAGGAGACCAGCGGCGTCATGGTCGTCGCCAAGACCGACCGCGCCCACAAGTCGCTGTCCGAAGCCTTCGCCGATCACGGCCTGACCGGCGACTTGGAGCGCGCCTATCTGGCGCTGGTCTGGGACATACCGCAGAGGCCGACCGGAAGGGTCGACGCGCCGCTCGGCCGCGCCGCCGACCGCGTGCGCCGTGCCGTGGTGCCGGAAGGACGCGACGACGCCCGCCATGCGGTCACCCATTTTGCCGTGCAGGAGCGCTTCGGCGTCGATCAGCAGGAATTCGCCACCGCCAGCCTGGTCGAATGCCGGCTGGAGACCGGCCGCACCCACCAGATCCGTGTCCATATGGCGCATATCGGCCATCCGGTGGTCGGCGACCCCGATTATGGGCAGGCCTTCCGCACCAAGGCCAACCGGCTGCCCGAACCGCTGAAAAGTCAGGTCAAGGCATTTCCCCGGCAAGCTTTGCATGCCTGGCTCCTTGCATTTCGGCACCCCACTACCCATCTAACGATGAGGTTCGAGGCGCCGTTACCGAGGGACATGGAGGAACTCGTCGGCGGCTTCCGCAAACTCTGAACCCGTCACCGACAGCCATCAAAAACCTGACTGACATTGTTCACTTCACCGTGACACACTGTTTCGTGTTGAACAAATGCCTGTCTTTTCTGGTTTTGTTCCTGTATAAGATCTGATGTCGCGGGCGAGCCTTTTGGTGCTCGCGTCACATGCCCGCCGCGTTTCGGGGGCATCACTCCAATAGAGAGGGGGCGCTATCATGGCCCAGTCACTACCCAGTATCGTTTCCGGCGAAGGCGGCCTCAGCCGCTACCTGGAAGAAATCCGCCGCTTTCCCATGCTGCAGCCGCAGGAAGAGTACATGCTCGCCAAGCGTTACGCCGAGCATGAAGACACCTCCGCTGCGCACAAGCTCGTCACCAGCCACCTCAGACTCGTCGCCAAGATCGCCATGGGCTATCGCGGCTATGGCCTGCCGATTGGTGAAGTGATCTCGGAAGGCAATGTCGGCCTGATGCAGGCCGTCAAGAAATTCGAACCCGAGCGTGGCTTCCGCCTCGCGACCTATGCCATGTGGTGGATCAAGGCCTCGATCCAGGAGTACATCCTGCGCTCGTGGAGCCTGGTCAAGATGGGCACGACCGCCAATCAGAAGCGCCTGTTCTTCAACCTGCGCAAGGTGAAGGGCAAGATCCAGGCGCTGGACGACGGCGACTTGAAGCCCGACCAGATCGCCGAGATCGCCACCAGGCTGAACGTTTCCGAAGCCGAGGTGGTGTCGATGAACCGCCGCCTGTCGGGCGACGCCTCGCTCAATGCCCCGATCCGGGCGAGCGAAGGTGAGTCCGGCGAGTGGCAGGACTGGCTGGTCGACGACCACGAAAGCCAGGAAGAGATGCTGATCGAGCAGGACGAGCTGGAAAACCGGCGCGGCATGCTGTCGGGCGCTCTTGCCGTGCTTAACGAGCGCGAGCGGCGCATCTTCGAGGCTCGTCGCCTCGCCGAGGAGCCGCTGACGCTGGAAGAGCTTTCGTCCGAGTTCGACATCAGCCGCGAGCGCGTGCGCCAGATCGAGGTGCGCGCCTTCGAGAAGGTGCAGGATGCGGTCAAGGCCGCCGCCAAGCGCCAGACCCAGGCGCTGCGTACGATTGAGGCACAGCCCGCGGCTTAAAGCCGGCTAAGGCAACAAAAATCAAGGCGGCGCCAGGAAACTGGCGCCGCCTTTTTTGTAGCGGACTGCAATGGTGGTTGGCGAAAGCGAAGGCGACATCCGATCTCCCCCCTTGCGGGGGAGATGTCCGGCAGGACAGAGGGGGGTGTGAAGGATCGCTACTTTTCGGCGTCAGTCACCCAACCGAAAGACTGAAGGCACAGCCACAATTAACTGACAGGTTGGCGGGACAGCACCCCCCTCTGCCCTGCCGGGCATCTCCCCCGCAAGGGGCGAGATTGGCAACTTCGCCAACAGCCCCTCAAAGCCCGTCCAGCGGAAACTTCAGGTACCGCCGGCCATTGGCTTCGGGTTCGGGCAGCCTCCCGCCATTCATGTTGACCTGCAGCGCATGCAGGATGAGCCTTGGCATCGGCAGCGTCCTGTCGCGCGCCTCGCGCAGGGCGATAAACTCGGCCTCGCTGCGGGCGGCGGCGAGATGGGTGTTGGTTGCCTTCTGTATGGCGACCGTGCTTTCCCACAAAGGTTCGCGGCCGCCGGCCTGATAGTCATGGCCGACGAACACCCGCGTCTCGTCCGGCAACGCCAGTATGTCCTGGATCGAGCGCCAGAGCCGCGCGGCACTGCCGCCGGGAAAGTCCGTCCTCGCTGTGCCGCTGTCGGGCATGAACAGCGTGTCGTGGACGAAGGCGGCATCGCCGATCACATAGGTGACCGAGGCCAGCGTATGGCCAGGCGAGAACAGCACCTTGACCGGAAGCGTGCCGACCTTGAAGGTTTCACCTTCACCAAACAGCCTGTCCCACTGCGAACCGTCGGCGGGAAAATCCGGCCAGTTGTAGATCGCCTTCCACAAATTCTGGACGTCGACGACCCTGTCGCCGATCGCTGTCGGCGCTCCGGTCTTCTCTCTCAAATAGTGCGCCGCCGAGAAATGATCGGCGTGCGGGTGCGTGTCGAGGATCCATTCGACGCTCAGCCCCTGCTCGCTGACGAAGTCGAGCAGGACATCGGCATTCGTCGTTGCCGTAGCACCTGATTTCTCGTCGAAATCAAGGATCGGATCGATGATCGCACAGCGCTTCGTCGCCTGGTCGGCGACGACATACTGGATGGCCCCGGTCGGCTTGTCATAGAAGCCGCTGACCTGCGGCTTGGCCAAAGCTACGTCCAATTCCGGCTTCCCCAACTCTCGGTCGCCAGGAAATGATTTGCTCTGACGACACCCGAGAGGAGCATGGTTGTCCGCTCGGGTGCGGCAGTCAAGTATCACTTGGCTCGCAAGGGCGAGAAGGCCAAAGATCGCTCCGAAGCGCCTGGGATCAGGCCGATGGCTGCTTGGTCTTCCGCAGATAGGGCAAAATGGTCTCGTAGGCGCCGAAGCGCTTGATCGCGTCTTCGTTGGAGACAGCAGCGGTGATGATAACGTCCTCGCCCTGCTTCCAATTCGCCGGTGTCGCCACCTGGTGCTTGGCGGTAAGCTGCATGGAATCGACCGCGCGCAGGATCTCATCGAAATTGCGCCCCGTGGTCATCGGGTAAGTCAGCACCAGCTTGATCTTCTTGTCAGGTCCGATGACGTAGACCGAGCGCACCGTGGCATTGTCGGCCGGCGTACGGCCCTCCGACGTCTCGCCGGCACCGCCCGGCAGCATGTCGTAGAGCTTGGCGACCTTGAGGTCCTTGTCGCCGATCAGCGGGTAGTTCACCGAATGACCGGTCGCCGTCTTGATGTCGTCCTGCCACTTGCCGTGACTTTCGACCGGATCGACCGAAATGCCGATGATCTTGACATTACGCTTCTTGAACTCGCCTTCGAGCCCCGCCATCGTGCCAAGCTCAGTCGTGCAGACCGGCGTGAAATTCTTCGGGTGACTGAACAGGATCGCCCAACCGTCACCGATCCAGTCATGGAATTTGATCGTCCCTTGCGTGGTCTCGGCGGTAAAATCCGGCGCAATGTCGTTGATACGAAGGCTCATGGTACATCTCCCCTGTAAACGGAACCGTCGGCAGCGAGGAACAGCACGCGGCAATCACGCCGACATCAAGCTGTCCCGCCCGGCATCGTTGCATCTTAGCGCAAAAATCGTGGCTGCAAGATAATATGAAACTCTTGTCGGCGGCAGGCGAGCATTTTTATGCTGCCGAATACGCTGCGCGCGTATGAGAGCCTGTTGGGCTGGACAGGAAAGGTTCCTGCCTCAGGTTTTGTTGACCGCCAGCGTCACAGCCAGGTCTTCCATGCGCTGTGCCAGCGCGCCGAGCGCGTTGGTCAGCACGCTATCGCTTTTGTCGGCCTTGGTCAGAGCCTCGTCGCGGGTCTTGCGCAGGGTCAGCACTTCGCTTTCCATGCCCTTGACGCGTTTCTGCAACTCCGAGAGTTCATCCATCACCATGATGCCGGCCATCACGGTCAGTCGCTGATCGCCGATCTCGCCGAACGAGTCCTTCAGGTGTGAAACATAGCGGTCGAAGCGTTCGGCAAGGTCGATCAGATGCTCTTCCTGGCCCTCGTCGCAGGCCATGCGATACTGCTTGCCGTCGATTGAAACCGTGACCTGTGCCATCGGGGCCAGCTCCTATCTGTCCAACACGGCGCGGATGGTTTCCATGGCGGTCACCAAACGTCGCGAGACTTCCTTGTTGGCATCTTCCAGCCGTTCGGCGCGCGCTTCGGAATTATCGAGTTCCTGCGCCAGCCGCGAGCGGTCGGCATTCATCCGCTGCACCTCGGCCTCGGCTTCGGAGTAGTCGCGTTCATGCTCGAGCTTGGCCGCGACGGCGTTTTCCAGCCCCTCGATGGCCTTGCCCAGCCTCGCGATGACTTCCTTGAGTGTGGCTTCCCCGGTCATGGCCTTCGTCCTGTGCCCTGCCCATCACCGAATCGTTCACGTTCAGAACGCGTTATCCCTGAAACATTAGGCACCGGGTGAAGGCAACGTCAACAAAGCTCTCGCGACTATCCCCCGCTAACGCTAATGTAGGTCCGCCGCCGGCATCACAAGACCGGCAAATGTGCACCCGATTTGTTGACTAAAAGCCCGCGCCTGCTATGTGTCGCGCACCCTTTTCAAGGGCTCTCCCAAGCCCCCCAAACCCCCACTTCTGGAGGAACCATGACGTCGCGTGAACAACATGACCGGATGGCCAATGCGATCCGCTTTCTCTCCATGGACGCCGTCGAGAAGGCAAATTCCGGCCATCCAGGCCTGCCCATGGGCTGCGCCGATATCGCCACGGTGCTGTTCACGCGCTTCCTGAAATATGATCCCAAGGCCCCGCACTGGGCCGACCGCGACCGTTTCATCCTGTCGGCCGGCCATGGCTCAATGCTGCTCTATTCGCTGCTGCATCTGACCGGCTACGAAGACATGACCCTCGACCAGATCAAGCACTTCCGTCAGTTGGGCTCGAAGACCGCCGGCCATCCCGAATATGGCCATGCCGCCGGCATAGAGACGACGACGGGCCCGCTCGGCCAGGGTCTCGCCAATTCGGTCGGCTTCGCGCTCGGCGAGCGCATCATGAACGCCGCCTTCGGCAACGATCTCGTCGATCATTACACCTATGTGCTGGCCGGCGACGGCTGCCTGATGGAAGGTGTTTCCCAGGAAGCCATCGCGCTTGCCGGCCATCTCAAGCTCAACAGGCTGATCGTCTTCTGGGACAACAACGACATCTCGATCGACGGCCCGGTCTCGCTGTCCGACAACACCGATCAGGTCGCCCGCTTCCAGGCCTCCGGCTGGAATGCCAGCCACATCGACGGCACCGATCCGGAAGCCATCGCTTATGCCATCGAAGCTGCCCGCCATTCCGACAAGCCGACGATGATCGCCTGCAAGACGACCATCGGCTTCGGCGCGCCAACCAAGGCCGGCACCAACAAGGCGCACGGCTCCCCTCTGGGCGCCGACGAAATCGCCGGCGCGCGCAAGTTCTTCAACTGGGATTCGCCGCCCTTCGAGATTCCAGCCGACATCCTTGACGCCTGGCGCACCGCCGGCAAGGCCGGCGTCAAGGCGCGTACAGACTGGGAAGGCCGCCTGGCCAAGGCCGATGCCAAGCTGAAGGCCGAGTTCGAGCGCCGCATCAGCGGCAAGCTGCCGTCCAATTTCGACGCCGTCATCGCCGACTACAAGAAGAAGCTGTCGGCCGACAAGCCGAAGGTCGCCACCCGCAAGTCTTCCGAGATGGCGCTGGAGGTCATCAACGGCGCCGTGCCCGAGAGCATCGGCGGCTCCGCCGACCTGACCGGCTCCAACAACACCAAGACCAGCCAGACCAAGAACATCACGTCGGACGACTATGGCCAGCGCTATGTCCACTACGGCATCCGCGAGCACGGCATGGCCGCCGCGATCAACGGCCTGACGCTGCATGGCGGCCTCATCGCCTATGGCGGCACCTTCATGTGCTTCTCCGACTATGCCCGTCCGTCGATGCGGCTCGCCTCGCTGATGGGCATCCGCTCGATCTTCGTCATGACCCATGATTCCATCGGTCTGGGCGAAGACGGCCCGACCCATCAGCCGGTCGAGCATCTGGCCGCATTGCGCGCCATTCCCAATCACAATGTCTTCCGCCCGGCCGACGCCGTGGAAACCGCTGAATGCTGGCAGATCGCCCTGGAGTCGGAAAAGACGCCGTCGACGTTGGCGCTTACCCGCCAGAACCTGCCGACGGTACGCAACGAATTCGTTGCCAACAACTTGAGCAGCCAGGGTGCCTATGAGCTGGCTGCCGCCAGCGGCGAGGCAACGGTGACGATCTTCGCCACCGGCTCCGAGGTCGAGATCGCACTCGGCGCCCGCGACCTGCTGGAAAAGCACGGCCATCCCACCCGCGTCGTCTCGGTGCCCTGCTTCGAACTGTTCGACCAGCAGAGCGACGACTACCGCAAGAAAACGATCGGCAACGCGCCAATCAAGATGGCGATCGAAGCCGGCATACGCCAGGGCTGGGATCATCTGATCGGCTCCGACGGCATCTTCGTCGGCATGACAGGCTTCGGCGCCTCGGGCACTATCGAGCAACTCTATCCGCATTTCGGCATCACCGCCGAAGCCGCGGCCAAGGCGGCGGAAGCCCGCCTGCATAACAAATAGGTTCAAGGTTCGGCGAAATCGCGTAAGGCGGTCTCGCCGGGCCGGCCCAACTCAATCGATTTAAATCCACGCCGCTGCGGCTGGATTCTTTCTGCTTCCACAGCTATGAAACTGCGGACCCCTCATCCGCCCTCCAACTCCCAGGGAGAGAATTATGACCGTCAGAGTTGCCATCAACGGATTCGGCCGCATCGGCCGCAACATCCTGCGCGCCATCCATGAATCCGGCCGCAAGGACATCGACGTCGTCGCCGTCAACGACCTCGGCCCGGTCGAGACCAACGCGCACCTCTTGCGCTACGACAGCGTGCACGGCCGTTTCCCGCATGAAGTCTCGGTGTCCGGCGACCAGATCACCGTCGGCAAGGAGACGTTCAAGGTCACCGCCATCAAGGATCCGACGCAGCTGCCGTGGAAGGAACTGGGCATCGACATCGCGCTCGAATGCACCGGCATCTTCACCGCCCGCGACAAGGCAGCGGCACACCTGACCGCCGGCGCCAAGCGCGTCATCGTTTCGGCCCCGGCCGAAGGCGCCGACCTCACCGTCGTCTACGGCATCAACCACGACCAGTTGACCAAGGACCATATCGTCATCTCGAATGCCTCTTGCACCACCAACTGCCTGGCGCCGCTGGCAGCCGTGCTGCACGAGACGGTCGGCATCGAAAAGGGCATGATGACGACGATCCATTCCTACACCGGCGACCAGCCGACGCTGGACACCATGCACAAGGATCTCTACCGCGCCCGCGCCGCTGCCCTGTCGCAGATCCCGACCTCGACCGGTGCCGCCAAGGCGATCGGACTGGTGCTGCCCGACCTCAAGGGCAAGCTCGACGGCATCTCGATCCGCGTGCCGACCCCGAACGTCTCGGTCGTCGATTTCAAGTTCATCGCCAAGCGGTCGACCACGGTGCAGGAGATCAACGAAGCGGTGATCGCCGCCTCCAACGGCAAGCTCAAGGGCATTCTCGGAGTCACCCATCACCCGAACGTGTCGATCGACTTCAACCACGATCCGCGCTCCTCGATCATGGCGCTCGACCAGACCAAGGTGATGGACGGCAACTTCGTGTCGGTGCTGTCCTGGTACGACAATGAATGGGGTTTCTCCAACCGCATGGGCGACACATCGGTCGCCTTCGGCAAGACCATCGCCTGATCACAAAACTCTCTTTTCGAGACTTGGAACGCCCGGCTTTGCCCGGGCGTTTTTCATGAGCGCAGCTTGCGCCTTTCCAAATTGTGTCCTGGACGCCAAAACATCCAAAAATCAGCGGCATAGGCCAAAAAGCCACCCTGCCGCCTTGCACTGGTCACGTCTTCGCCCCACTCTCTCGCAAAGCAGGAGACAGACGAATTTGAGGGGCTGATTTCAGGATGGAGCATGCGATCTATCTCGTCACGCTGGTCGGCACAGCGCTTGTCGTCGCCGCCGCGTTTTCGAGCCTGATCGCCTTCCGCTTCGGCGCCCCTCTTCTGCTCCTGTTTCTCTGCATTGGCCTCGCCACCGGCACTGATGGTCTCGGCATCCAGTTCGACAACGCCCGCATCGCTTATTTTGCCGGCTCACTGGCGCTGGCGGTCATCCTGTTCGATTCCGGTTTCGGCACGCCGCTCAACGCCTTGCGGCAGGCAGCCGGCCCGGCGTTGTCGCTGGCGACCTTCGGCGTAATTCTGACCACCGGCCTGTTCGGCGCCGCCGCCCATTATCTGCTCGATCTCACCTGGCTGGAATCCTTCCTGCTCGGGGCTGCCGTCGCCTCCACAGATGCGGCGGCCGTGTTCTTCCTGTTGCGAGCCGGCGAGATCAATCTGCGCGAACGCGTGCGCTCGACGCTGGAGGTGGAATCCGGCACCAACGACCCGATCGCCATCTTCCTGACCATTACGCTGGTAGAGATCATCGCCGCCCACGCCAACCCCGAGACCAATGTTCTGGTCACCAGCCTGTTTCTCGGCTTCCTCCTCAATATGGGCCTCGGTGCAATCGTAGGCGTGCTGGGCGGTCTCGCCATCGTGCGCCTCGTCGACCGGCTCAATCTCGACCACGGCCTGCTGCCGATCTTCGTGCTGACCTTGTCGCTGATGGTGTTTGCAGCAGCCGGCGCCATTGGCGGCTCAGGCTTCCTGGCGGTGTATATCGCCGGCCTTATCGCCGGCAATTCCGACATCCGAGCCGTCACCATCCTCAAGCGTTTCCAGGACGGCATGTCGTGGCTGGCGCAGATCATCATGTTCCTCATCCTCGGCCTGTTCGCGACGCCGTCGCAGTTTCCGGCGATCATGGTGCCGGCGGTGCTGCTCGGCCTATTCCTGATGTTCGTGGCGCGGCCAGTCGCCGTCTGGCTCTGCCTGATCCCGTTCCGTCTGCCGCGCCCCGAAGTCGCCTTCATCTCGTGGGTCGGCCTGCGCGGCGCGGTGTCGATCCTGCTCGCCATCACCCCGCTGCTCGGCGGGCTGGAAAACGGCCGTGTCATCTTCAACAGCGCCTTCATCATCGTGCTCGTGTCGCTGGTCATCCAGGGCTGGACGGTCGGACCGCTGGCGCGCCGCCTCGGCCTGATCGTACCGGCACGGCTCGGACCGCTGGACAAGGTCGAGCTGGAACTGCCGGGCTCGGCCCATCACGAGCTTCTCGCCTATCGCGTCGCACACGGCAGCCCGGTGGCGCGCGGCGAGCGCATCCCGCGCTGGGCACGGCCCTCGCTGGTGCTGCGCGACGGCCGCTCAATGCGCTTCCAGGACATGGGCCGGCTCGCCGCCGGCGACCAGGTCTATATTTTCGTGCCGGACCGCTATCCGCGCCTGCTCGACAAGCTGTTCGCCAGCCGTGCCGTGGTCGATCCCGAGGATGCCGATTTCTTCGGTGCGTTCGCGGTCGACCCCGCGCGCTCAGCCGCCGAACTGGAAGCGGCCTATACGCCGGGCCTGACCGAAGCGGAGCAAAAGCTCACCGTTGGCGCGCTGGTCACGGCGCGGCTCGGCGGCCATGCCGAATATGCCGACCGCGTCCTGCTCGGCCCGATAGAACTGATCGTCCGCGACGTCGACGACAAGGGCAAGATCATAGGCCTCGGTCTGTCTTTCGAGCCGACCGCGCCGGTGGCGCGGGTGCCGGTCTTCCTCAGCGCCGGCGAAATCGGCGATCGGCTTTCCGCCTTCATCCGCAACTGGCGCAAGCCGACCGAGACGCAGGAGGCCGAGGCGCGGACGGACGAAAAACCGGCCCCGGAGCCAGCGCCGGAAAAGGCAGCAACCGAAAGCTGACAAACCGCTATTGAGCGCTGCCATTCATCCGCCCCGCCGGCGCAAGATCGTACCCACTTCAAAATTTCGGTTCGAGCGCGCCCTAAGCCTTGCATCGTCACCGATGCGGGGTATGGTCCCCCGGTTTTTCGCGAAAGGAACCCGCATGGCCGCCTTCAAGACACTCGACGATATCGGCAACATCAGCGGCAAGCGCGTGCTGGTGCGCGTCGACCTCAACGTGCCTGTCGCCGACGGCAAGGTCACCGATGCCACCCGCATCGAACGCATCGCACCGACTATCGCCGAGCTATCGGCCAAGGGCGCCAAGGTCATCCTGCTCGCCCATTTTGGCCGCCCCAAGAATGGCCCCTCGCCCGAATTCTCGCTGGAGCCTATCGCCAGGGCGACAGCCGACGTGCTCGGCCGTCCCGTCGGTTTCGCCTCGGATTGCGTCGGCGACACGGCCGGAAGCGCTGTCGCCGCCATGAACAAGGGCGACGTGCTGCTGCTCGAAAACACCCGCTTCTACAAGGCCGAGGAGAAGAACGAGCCGGCCTTCACGGAAAAACTCGCCGCCAATGGCGATATCTTCGTCAACGACGCCTTCTCGGCCGCGCACCGCGCGCATTCTTCGACGGAGGGGCTGGCGCATCTGTTGCCGGCTTTTGCCGGCCGCACCATGCAAGCCGAGCTTGAGGCGCTGGAGAAGGGCTTGGGAAAACCGGTTCGTCCGGTCGTCGCCATTGTCGGCGGCGCCAAGGTCTCGACCAAGATCGATCTGTTGATGAACCTGGTGAAGAAGGTTGATGCCCTCGTCATCGGTGGCGGGATGGCCAACACCTTTCTTGCCGCGCGTGGCACCAATGTCGGCAAATCGCTGTGCGAGCATGATCTCGCCGCGACCGCCAAGCAGATCATGATCGAGGCGGCCGAGGCCGGCTGCGCCATCATCCTGCCGGTCGACGGCGTCGTCGCCAGGGAGTTCAAGGCGGGCGCGGCCTGCGAGACCGTCGCCATATCGGATGTGCCGGCCGACGGCATGATCCTCGATGTCGGCGCCAAAACCGTGACGGCCATCGGCGAATGGATCGACCGCGCCGCGACACTGGTCTGGAATGGCCCGCTCGGCGCCTTCGAGATCGCGCCCTTCGATCATGCGACGGTGGCAGCTGCCAAGCACGCGGCGTCGCGCACCAAGGCCGGCAAGCTGGTCTCGGTCGCCGGCGGTGGCGATACGGTGGCGGCGCTCAACCATGCCGGCGTCGCCGACGACTTCACCTATGTCTCGACCGCCGGCGGCGCTTTCCTGGAATGGATGGAAGGCAAGCCGCTGCCCGGCGTCGACGTCTTGAAGCGCTGAGGCTCCGAGGCGATCAACACTCGGAGAGCGAACAAGGCCGCCCGAGGCTTTCAATCGATTCGAGCTTTCCGATGCCATTCCTTTGGCGGTAGACTTCCGTTAAGCGCGGAACAACCGTTCAGGAGAAGCCACAATGAGCGAACGTCTCGAAGACATTGCCGCTGCGATCGTCGCCGATGGCAAGGGCCTGCTGGCCGCCGACGAAAGTTCGGGCACCATCAAGAAGCGCTTCGACGTCATTGGCGTCGAATCGACAGCCGACAGCCGCCGCGATTACCGCGAGATGATGTTCCGCACCAGGGAGGCAATGACCCGCTACATCTCCGGCGTCATCCTCTATGACGAGACGATCCGCCAGAAGGCCGCCGACGGCACGCCGCTGGTCGACATCATCAAGGCGGCCGGCGCCATCCCCGGCATCAAGGTCGATGCAGGCGCCAAGCCGCTGGCCAGGTTTCCCGGCGACACCATCACCGAAGGCCTCGATGGCCTGCGCGAGCGCCTTGCCGACTACTACAAGCTCGGCGCCCGCTTCGCCAAATGGCGCGCGGTGATCGACATCGATGTCGCCAAAGGCGTGCCTTCGGGGACCTCGATCGGCTCCAACGCCCATGCGCTCGCCCGCTATGCCGCTCTTTGCCAGGAAGCCGGCATCGTGCCGATCGTCGAGCCGGAGGTGCTGATGGATGGCGCCCACGACATCGACACCTGCTACGACATCTCGAAAGCAACGCTGATCAAACTTTATGACGAACTCCATGCAGCGCGCGTCGTGCTGGAAGGTACTATCCTGAAACCGAACATGGTGCTGGCCGGCAGGAAATCAGGCAAGGTGAGTGGCCCTGAAGAAGTCGCGGAAAAGACTATAAAGCTGTTCCGCGAAACCGTACCGGCAGCCGTGCCGGGCATCGCCTTCCTGTCCGGCGGCCAGGAGGACGAGGAGGCGACCGCCAACCTCAACGCCATCAACGCCATCGGGCCGCACCCGTGGAAGCTGACCTTCTCCTATGGTCGCGCGCTGCAGGCCGCGCCACAGAAAGCCTGGAGCGGCAAGGCCTCGAACGTCGCCGCCGGTCAGGCCGCCTTCACCCATCGAGCCCACATGAACCATCTGGCAGCGCTCGGAAAATGGAAGGCGAGCCTGGAACAGGCCGCCTGACCACAGTCCTTTCTTCCTCCTTCGAACCCGGGCCGATGCGCCCGGGTTTTTTGTTTGTGACTTGCCGAGCTTGGGGCGGAGCCTCTCCGTCCTTATTTCCTCTCGGGCGATGTCGGGTTGTGCTCATCCCGAACGTCCTTGGAATGACACTTCAGGGAGAGGTTCATGCATCGAAACAAGGTCGTTTCGCGCGAAGACTGGTTCCAGGCGCACAAGGCGCATCTGGAGCGCGAGAAGGAACTGACGCGGCTCCGCGAGCGGATCGCGGCTGAGCGACGTGAATTGCCCTGGCTGAAGATCCGGAAGGACTATGTCTTCGAGACCGGGCAAGGGCCGAAGAGACTGGCCGACCTGTTTGCCGGCAGCAGCCAGCTGATCGTCTATCACTTCATGTTCGGGCCGGGCTGCGTCAATCATTGCGAGGGCTGCTCATTCCTTGCCGACCATATCGACGGCGCCAATCAGCATCTGCGGCATCACGACGTGTCGCTGGTCGTGGTTTCGCGCGCTCCACTGGCGGAACTTCTGCCTTACAAGCAGCGCATGGGCTGGAAGTTCGATTGGGTGTCGTCCTATGCCTCGGATTTCAACTTCGACATGCAGGTCTCCTTCACCGACAAGCAGATCGCCGCCGGCGACACCACCTACAATTTCGAAACCCGTCCACGGACATCGAAGGAGCTTCCCGGCACCAGCGTTTTCTACCGGGACGAGACCGGCGACATCTTCCTCACCTTCATGTCGCGCGCCCGCGGCGGCGAGGCGCAGATCGGCGCCTACGACTATCTCGACATGACGCCGAAGGGCCGCAACGAGAACGGCCCCTATCATGGACTGATGGATTGGGTGCGGCTGCACGATGAATATCAGGGCAAGCAAGCGGGGCAGGCGAGTTGCTGCGATTGAAGAGCGTTCCCGTCGACCAAAACATGCGCTAAGGCTGCCGCTGATCGTTTAACGGTACTGCTATGCGCTTCCCGGCCCTACTCACCTGGCTCGCCTTCCCGGTCTATATCTGGCAAGGCCTCGGCGTGCGACGCCGCACCACGCGCATGCTGCCGGCGCAAGGGCCGGTCATGCACGAAATACCAGGCAAGGCACCTGATATCTCGCTTCTGGTGCTGGGCGATTCCTCCGCCGCGTCGGTCGGCATCGGCAATTCGGAAGATGGGCTTGCCGCGCAACTCGCCGTGCTGATTTCACAAAGCACAGGTCGCGCCGTGCGCTGGCGGGTGGCTGGTTTCAATTCGGCAACGTCGGGCCAGATCCGCGACCATGTCCTGCCCAATCTGTCGGCCGATCCGTGGACGCATATCGTGCTGGCCATCGGCACCAACGACGCCAAGAATTTTCACTCCGTGCCGCGCTTCAAAAAGGAGTTCGGTGGCCTGCTCTACGGCCTGCGCGCCAAATGGCCGGAAGCACGCGTGGTGTGGTCGCCGGTGCTGGAGTTCACCCGGGCGCCGGCCATGCCGCCGCTGCTCGGAAAAATTCTTGAGATTCGCGCCACCGACATGAACCGGATGGGCGAACGCCTTTGCCTGGAGCGCGGCGCGGTGCCGGCGCCGCGCCTGCCGATCACTAATCCGGAAGCCGGCTTTGCCTCGGACGGCTTTCACGCCTCGGAAGCAGGCTACCGGGCTTGGGCCGAGCATCTGGTTGGCCCGGTGCTTGGCAATTGGGCACCGACGACAAGTGCCGTCCTACGTCAAATGCCCGAGCACGGCCGCCAGTGAAATCGCGGCCATGGCGAGCAGTGCCAGCTTCCAGAAATCGCCGCGTCGCTTGAGGCCTGGCCAGCCGAGCGGCTTGATCAGTTGAATGACCATGAAACCGACGATGACAAGGGCGAGGAATTTCGTCATGCCGCCTTTGACCAGCAACGCGTCCGGCTGTCAAAGCACGTCGTTCATTGCCTGAGAAAGAACGACGCCGCGATCCTAGACTAGGTCGGAACGCGGCGCCCGTCTGCGACTGGGAAAACGATCTACTTCAGCGGCTTGAGGCCAGCCTCGATCGAAGCGCGCTTCGGTTCGAGGAATGGCGGCAAGGCGAGGCTTTCACCCAGCCTTTCCAGCGGCTCGTCGGCGGTGAACCCCGGTCCATCGGTGGCGATCTCGAACAGGATGCCGTTCGGCTCGCGGAAATAGAGCGAACGGAAATAATAGCGCTCGACCTCGCCGCTCGACGGCAGCCGGAACTCGGCCAGCCGCGCCGTCCATTGATGCAGCGTCTCCTGGTCCGGCGCCCCGAAGGCGACATGGTGAACCGCACCCGCGCCTTGCCGTGCCGGCGCCAGTCCCGGCTGCACCAGGACATGCAACTCCGCCGCCGGCCCGCCCTCTCCCATTTCGAAGACGTGAACCTGCCCCTCCGGCGAGACATAGTCGCGCGCCTTGCGCATGTTCATCACTTTGGTCACCACCGCTTCGGTGTTGGTGATGTCGGGAACGCTGATGACGATCGGCCCGAGCCCGCGTATCTGGTGCTCGACCGGTACCGGGCTTTGCGCCCAGGGATGGCTGCCGCCCTTGCCGCCATCGCTGACCAGGCGCAGACGCTGGCCCTCGGGATCTTCGAAGTCCAACGACGCATAACCGCCGATGTCGGCGACCTCTCCAGTTGCCAGGCCTTCATCGGTCAAGTGTTGCTTCCACCAGGCAAGGCTCTCCCGGCTGCCGACCCTGAGGCTGGTCCGCACGATGCTGTGCGTGCCGCGCCGCTCGCGGCCGACCGGCCAGTCGAAGAAGGTAAGGTCGGTGCCCGGCGTCGCTTCGCCGTCGGCATAAAAGAGGTGGTAGGCCGAGGTGTCGTCCTGGTTTACGGTCTTCTTGACCAGCCGCAGACCCAGCACCTTGGTGTAGAAATGAAGATTGCCAGGCGCATTGGCGGTGATGGCGGTCAGATGGTGGATACCTGTCAGTTGCAAGCTCATCGCCGTCTCCCTGTTGTTGGGGAAGAATTTTCTCCCTTCATATCAGACCTGCGGTCACCCCGCTGAAGGCCTCGTATTCCGACAGTCCGTCGCCGGACGCTGAACAGCGGCGCCGAAAACAACGTCGTCGCCATGACATTCGGACGTCGCAAACCTGCCTTGAGGCACCGCTCGATGCGGCGAGAAGCGATGCCTTGCCTGCGGCGCGCACACCGGCCGCAACTATTGTCTCGCGCCCTGACATCCTCCTGACAGACTGCTGTCAGGAGGGGTATGCGATAGTGCCTCTACACAGAGAGAGGAGACTTAGCCATGAACGGTTACACCATTCTGCGCGGCATGCAGCACTGTGTCGGCAAGATCCGGACGATGCGCAACGAGATCCGCACTCAGCGGTTCATGAACTCGCTGCCGGCGGACATTCGCAAGGATATCGGCTGGCCCGACATGTACGCGGACCGTGGCCCTCGCGGCAATTGAAGCCAATTTTTCGACCCGGCGATTGGATGTGGGCGCGTCAACGCCCAGATAACAAGCAGGGCAACAGGTCGACACGCGGAGCGCGCTTATGCCCGAACAAAAGACAATCGGTTTCCTTTTCATCGAAGGCTTCGCTGACTGGGAGTATGGGCTGCTGGCGGCCTCGGCGGTTGAATGGTTCGGCGCCCGTGCCGTGTCGCTGACGCCTGATGGCAAGCAGGTGACGGGCATTGGCGGCTTTCGGCTGATCCCTGATCGCGCAACAGGCGCCGGCGAGAATGCCGATCTCGATGCCATTGCCGTCATTGGTTCCGACCAGTGGACGGGCAAGGCACCGCCTGATGTAGGCGACCTGCTTGCCGCCATTGCATCGCGCGGCGGCGTGGTCGGCGGCATCTGCGCCGGCACGCTGGCGCTGGCCCGAGCCGGCCTTTTCGAGAAGGCCAGGCATACCAGCAATGGCCGCGAGTGGATCAAGGGTCATGAAGCCGGTTATGCCGGTGCCGAGAACTACGAGGATGTGCCGCATGCCGTGGCCGACGGCAACATCGTTTCCGCACCGGGCTCGGCACCAGGCACCTTCGCACTCGCCTTTCTGAAGGCGCTCTACCCCGAAAAAGGCAGCGATCTCGCACAGATGCGGACGCTGTTCGCCAAGGAGTATGCTGAAGCCTCCTGACAGTATGCTGTCAGGAGGGGCGTGCAATGGTGCCAGCTTCGGACACCGCGCATTGGCGTCAAAGGACGATCGATGAAGAGTTGGAACGACAGACTGAGCACACCAGGCATCAACGGCGTGAGGCCGACGCCGGGCACGATGGCCGATGTCGTCGAAGGCCAGCCTATGCTGGTGCCGACGGCGCGCCAGGTGGATGATTTCATCCGCTCGATTCCCGAAGGCGTCGAGATGGATGTGCGTGCGCTGCGTACAGCACTTGCCATCGAGCATGGCGCCGAAGTGACATGCCCGGTCACCATAGGCTATCATCTGCGCACTGTTGCCGAAGCCGCCAACGAGGACCTCCAGCGCGGTATGACGCTGAGTGACGTGGCACCGTTCTGGCGCGTGCTCGATGCGAAAACACCGACGACGAAGAAACTGTCCTTCGGCGCGGAGTTCGTCGCCGCGCAGCGCAAGCGCGAAGGGCTGAAGCCATGATACATGCCGCCCAAAAGTGTTCTGCGGTTTTGGGATAGCGGCATGCGCGAAAACACGATGCATGCCACCCAGAGGTGGACCGGTTTCGGGCGACATGCATAGAGACAACGCCGAGGGACCATACGATGCGCCGCGCCGACAGGCTCTTCCAGATCGTGCAGCATCTGCGCGGTGGCCGACTGGTCACTGCCCAGAAGCTCGGCACGTGGCTCGAAGTTTCCGAGCGAACCATCTATCGCGACATTGCCGATTTGCAGTCGACCGGAGTGCCGATCGACGGCGAGGCCGGCGTTGGCTATATGATGAGGGAGGGTTTCGACCTTCCGCCGCTGATGTTCACGCGTGACGAGATCGTCGCGCTGGTCGCCGGCGCCCGCATGGTGCGCGCCTTTGGCGGTGCCGCCATGGCGAGGGCCGCCGACGAGGCGCTGGTCAAGATCGGCGCCGTATTGCCCGATGCCGAGAAAGACCGCATCGCCCGCACTGAGATCCACACACCGATGTGGGTGGTCAGCGACGCTGCTCGCGAGGCGATTGACCTGATCGAGCGCGCGGTCGAAAAACGGCAGGTGCTGACCATCGACTATTCCGACGAGGCCGGCCGCGGCACCGCCCGCGATATCCGCCCGCTCGGCCTGTGGTTTTGGGGCAAGGTGTGGACGCTGGTCGCCTGGTGCGAGATGCGCGACGATTTTCGCGCCTTCCGCATCGATCGCATCGCCTCCGTGGTCATCGCTGGCCGCATCTTCAAGCCCGAGCGCGGCAAGCAGCTTGCCGACTTCTACCGCGCGGTGGAGCGCAGCGAAGATTATGGCATGGCGCCGGATCGCGCGGCGCGCAGCTGAGTTGTTGACCCAATAAAAAGCCCGCTCGAAGCGGGCTTTTATTAGAATGTCAGACAACCTCACTCGTCGTCGTCATTGTCCGTGTTCTTCGACTTCAAGGCCGAAAGCTTGGCGAACACGGCGTTGGCGTCGAGTTCGGCATCCTCGTCCTTGGGCTTCTCGGGAGCCGGCACCAGCCGCTCGGTCAAGGCCGCCGGCAGCAGCGTGTCGCCGACCGGCTGCGCCTGTTCGCGGCCGCGCGAGGCGCGATTGACTTCCATGTCGAGGTCGATCTGCGAGGCGAGGCCCAACGTGACAGGATCCATCGGCTGCAGATTGGCCGAATTCCAGTGCTTGCGCTCACGGATCTGTTCGATCGTCGACTTGGTGGTGCCGACGAGGCGCGAGATCTGCGCGTCCTTGAGCTCGGGATGGTTGCGCACCAGCCACAGAATCGCGTTCGGCCGGTCCTGGCGCTTCGACAGCGGCGTGTAGCGCGGCCCCTTGCGCTTGGATTCGGGCACCCGGACCTTGGGGTCCGAAAGCTTCAGGCGCTGGTTCGGGTCCTTCTCGGCACGGGCGATCTCGTCGCGGGTCAGCTGTCCGGTCATGATCGGGTCCATGCCCTTGATGCCTTGCGCCGATTCACCGTCGGCGATTGCCTTGACCTCGAGCGGGTGCAGCCCGCAGAACTGCGCGATCTGCTCGAAGGAAAGTGCGGTATTGTCGACCAGCCAGACAGCGGTCGCCTTGGGCATCAGCAGCGTATTGGCCATTTTACAAATCCTTCTCGTTCGCCCGCGTTCCCGCGCGGGCGGTGGTTTAGAGCCACCAAAATGGGAAATTCGCGGTCTGTATAACCGCTCTCGGGTCGTTTCGCAACGTTTTTGGAGCCAAGACCGCACCGCGTGCGCTGCGCGCTCCCAAGACCGTCAGATCGCCCGGAGCGCGGCCGTCCCTTGTTCGACGGATGGCGCAAAAAATCGCGCGTCGGCTTTCCGGCTTGTCGGTATCGGCCCGACAGCTCCACCTTACCCGAGGTCGAATGCCTCGAAACGGTAGCGGCCCAGTTGTCATCCAGGTTCAGTAGAACGGCGAATATGGCTCCAGCCCCGCTCGCGTGAAGATGGAAATGGGGTGATCAATTCGCGCGACAACGCCGGCCCCCAAGTTGATGCCCGTTCCGTCGCAAACACTAAAGATTTTCGACCGCGTTCCGATCAGCACATGGACCGGTTTTCCTGCCTGGACGGGGTATGTACTGTTGTGAATAAAAAGGACCCCGCTCGCTTGTAGCGTGTCGTGCGCATTGCCGTTGCTGCTCGAAATTTCGACGTAGTCGCGACCTGCGAATGAATTGTTCGTCCAGATGCCGACAACCCCTTCCACCGAGAGCCAACCATTCGCCCAGCCGTCCGCATCGCGCGGATGGTATTGTCTGAACAGGCGATAGGTTACGCGGTCCGATAGCCAGAAAACCGTTACGTAGCCGTCCATGTCCGGCACATAGGTGAACCAGATGCCGGTCTCGCTCGTGGCGCGCAGGCCATCAGAATCGTATGGGTCCAGATTGTTGGCACTGACGAAATCCATTGAGAGCGGTACCGGATCGGTCACGGCATGATCGTAGAGTTGGGTGAGCGTCCACCGTCCATTGTAGTTGAACCACTTGTCGAAGTAGGTTTCTCGATCGACCCCGCAGAGGCGCGGCTGGCGGCCTCCCTTGCGCAAGGGCGGCCGTTGAAGGTCAACCTCAGATTGCTGTCGAGCGCATGCGGTTGATGGCCCCAAAAAGACAAAACCCGCCGGACGGGGTCCAGCGGGCTCGGAACCGGCGACGGCAAAACCGTCAGCTCCGGCTCTTGCTTCTACGGCAAGGTCCGCTCCTTAGAGCAATTCCGGGAAAAGCGTGAAACGGTTTTCCGTCCGGAGTCGCATCGGCAGGAGCTAGAGCGGTTCAGCGTTTCCGTGAAACGGTGAGCCACCCTATAGCGAACCATGCTCGAAGTCAGATGGCCCTGCGGGCGATCTTTTCGATGTCGGCGCGGTTGATGCCGAGATCGCTGAGTTGACGTGCGTTGAGACGGTTCAGTTCGCGGACGGTCTCGGTGTACATACGCCAGTTACGGAAAGCGCGGATCGGGTTCATGGTAGTCCTCCAAAATGATGTTCGTTTCGATGGTGCTCAAATAGGCGTCATCGATGAGGACTTGAATGGCTGATTTTGCATAGCAATGATGCAAATGCTGCATTGCAGCATTAAGCTTCTGTTCATCTTGTAGGCAGCCACGGGCGCGGACCTCGCTCGGCCGGCCTGCAGGCCGGCCGAGTATCGATACGGCCTAGCCGACGTCGAGCACGATCTTGCCGATATGTTCGCCGTCTTCCATCCGCTCATGCGCCCGCCATGCTTCGCTGAGCGGGAAGATCATGTCCATGACAGGAGCAACCTTGCGCGTGCCGAGCAACGGCCACACCTGCGCTTCCAGCGCCGCCGCGATCGCCGCCTTGAACTCGACGGTGCGTGGCCTCAGCGTCGACCCGGTGTGGGTAAGCCGCTTGACCATGATCTTCGAAAAATCCGCGCTTGCGACAGCACCGGCCTGCACGGCGATCTGGACGATCCGGCCCTCAACCGCAGCAGCCTCGTAGTTGCGCCCCACATAGTCGCCGCCGACCATGTCGAGGATGACATTGGCGCCCTTGCCCCCCGTCGCCTCCTTGACCGCGGCGACGAAATCCTCCTCGCGATAGTTGATCGCCCGGTCTGCGCCGAGCTTCAGGCAGGCGTCGCATTTCTCCTTGCTGCCCGCGGTGGTGATGACATAGGCGCCAAAGGCCGAGGCAAGCTGGATTGCTGTCGTGCCGATGCCGGACGAGCCGCCATGGACGAGCAGCGTCTCGCCTTTCTTGAGGGCGCCACGCTCGAACACATTGTGCCAGACGGTGAAGTAATTCTCCGGCACTGCCGCGGCTTCGGTATGGGTGAAGCCGGCGGGCAACGGCAGCACGCTCCCGGCATGGACCTTGACATATTCGGCATAGCCGCCGCCGGGCGTCAGTGCACAGACGCGGTCGCCAATGCGCCAGCGTGATATGTCGTCGCCAAGGGCCGCCACTTCACCCGACGCCTCGAGGCCCGGCAGGTCGGATGCGCCGGGTGGTGGCGGATAGGCGCCTTTGCGCTGCTGGACGTCGGGCCGGTTGACGCCGGCCGCATGCACCTTGATCAGGATCTCGCCGGGCCCGGGCTGCGGCACGTCGCGTGTTTCCGGCTTCAGCACCCGAGGGCCACCCGGCTCCGAGATCGCGATGGCCGTCATCCTTGCCGGAATTTTCTGTCCGCTCGCCATGAGATTTCCCGTCTTTCCTCGCCGTTATCCGATCGGCTGTTTGCATCGACGCCCCTGCCCTATGTATGCTGATTGCCAAATCAGGCAAATGGCCAATCTGGTCTTGGCGGAGGAGGAGCGACGATGGCGATCTTCGACGACGAACCCAAGAAGAAGGCGCGCCCGCACGAGATCGGGCAGGACCTGTCACTGCTTTCCGTCAGCGACTTGACCGAGCGGATCGGCATCCTGCGCGCCGAGATCGCCAGGCTGGAGGCCGAGCTCAAGGCCAAGGACAACACCAAATCCGCCGCCGAGGCGCTGTTCCGTCGCGGATAGGTGCGCGGGCGCTAAAGCCCGCCGCCGAAAAGCCCGAATGCGACTGTCTTCAGACCCAGCGTCCCCGCCAAACCTGAGCCGGATCAAACAATGTTCGCAACCTACAGACCGATCCTCTCGCTGCTTCGCGGCACCGCTTTCCTGCTGGCGGCATCTGGATTGCATGGGCTGCTCTTGCCCCTGCGCGGTCAACTGGAAGGTTTCTCGACCGCATCGCTCGGCCTGATGGGCACGGCGTGGGCCGGCGGCTTCGTCACTGGCTGCTTCTTCGCACCGCGCATCGTGCGCCGCGCAGGCCACGTGCGCGCATTTGGCGCCTTTGCCGCATCCGGCGCCATCGTGGCGCTGCTCACCGGGTTGATCATCGACGAATATGTCTGGATCCTGCTGCGCGCCTTCACAGGCTTCACCATGGCCGGTGCCTTCATGGTCATCGAAAGCTGGCTGAACGAGAAGGCCACCAACGAGAACCGCGGGACCGTCTTCGGCCTCTACATGATGGTCACTTATGCCTCGATCATGGGCGGGCAGATGATCGTCGCCGGCGGCGACGTGAAATCGGCGTCGCTGTTCATGATCACCGGCATCCTGTTTTGCCTGTCGCTCATTCCGACCGCGGTCTCGAGCGCCTCCCACCCCAAGCCGCTGCAGGATGTCTCGCTCGACGTCAAAGGCCTTTATGCCAATTCGCCGGTTTCGGCGGTCGCCTGCGTGTTGATCGGCATCGCCAACGGGGCCTGGGGCACGCTTGGCGCGGTCTACGGCGCCCGTATCGGCATCTCCACGGCCGAGATCGCCCTGATGATGAGCCTTGTGGTCGTTGCCGGTGCCGCCATGCAGCTTCCCGCCGGGCGCATGTCCGACAAGACCGACCGGCGTTTCGTGCTGGCGGGCGCTGCTTTCGGCGCGGCCTTGTTCGCGCTCCTGATCTTCCTGTTCGAGCCACGCTCCGGCGTCTTCGTCATCGTCTTCACCGCAGCCTATGGCGCCTTCGCCTACACGCTCTATTCGATCGCCGTGGCGCATGCCAACGACCACGCGCGCTCGGAGGATTTCGTCAAGGTGTCGGGCGGCCTGCTGCTGCTCTACGGCTTCGGCACGATGATCGGACCCTTGCTGGCCGCCGCCCTGATGGGCTGGATGCGCCCGGAAGGCCTGTTCCTGGCGACCGCCTTCGCGCATCTTTGCCTGGCGGGCTATACGCTGCTGCGCATCAGCCGCCGCGCTCCGGTGCCGATCGGCGATCGTGACGCCTTCAAGACGCAGCCGGCCGACCGTTCGGTGACACCGGAAGCATTGCGGCTTGATCCCAGAAGAAAAGCAGAAGCAGACGGTTGAGATTCGAAAGGCTTTGCCGCACTAATACAGGCATGATGTTTTCCGACGCCTTCATGGCGATTGCCGATCCCAACCGGCGCCATCTTCTGGAAGAACTTCGCCGCGGCCCGAAAACCGTCACCGAACTGGCCGCCGGCTTGCCGGTGTCGCGCCCAGCCGTTTCGCAGCATCTGAAAGTGCTGCTCGATGCCGGCCTGGTCCACGCCAAGCCGGAAGGAACAAGGCGCGTCTATACGGTGAGCGGCACCGGCTTCCTCAAACTCAACATCTGGCTCGATCAGTTCTGGGAAGCCTGAGCTTCTCAGTGTCATTGCCAGCGGCTCGGTCAGTTGACCGACCGTATCGGCGAGCGTCTGGGGCGAGATCGTGCAGCATCCCGATCAGCCATTATTGTAGGGGAAGAACTTGAAGTAGGGCTGCGCCTCCTCGATCACCCGGGCGAAAGCCGGCCGGTGCACCAGCCGGTCGTGATAGCGCTTCACGGCCGGGTATTTGTCGCCGAACGGCTCGACCTTGTTGGCATAGAACAGCGCCGGGGACGCCGCGCAATCGGCCATGGTGAAGGTGTCGCCCATCGCCCAGATCTTCGACTGCATGTCTTGTTCGATGATGGCGTAGGAATTGCGCAACTGGTCGCGGGCCTGCTCGACGCCGAACGGGTCGGTCTTGTCCTGTGGCCGCAACCGGTCGCCGACGATCTTCTGCATCGGCTCCTGCACATAAAAATCATAGAAGCGATCGGCCTGGCGGACGGCCAGCGCCAAGTCGATGTCGGCGGGAACGAGGTCGATCGGCCCCGGATAATGCGCGGCCAGATATTCGACAACGATGGTCGATTCCAGCACCGTGCGGTCGCGCGCATCGTCGCGCAGCGCCGGCATCTTGCCGGCCGGCGAAATCTTCAGGAAGGCCCCGCGCGATTCAGCATCGCCAAGATCGACGATGACTGGCGTGAACGGCGTCACGTTCTCATACAGCGCGATCAACGGCTTCCAGCAGAAAGAGGCCAACGGATGGAAATGAAGCGTCAGGGACATTTTTTGCTTATCTGTTTCGTGGTTCATCGATGGCCGGTGCCGTGCTGCTCATCAAGGGTCAGACACTGCGGCAAGCATGGCCCGTCAAGGCCCGCTTGCCGCTTCAAGCGACATGGGCCTGGGCGACGATGCCTGCGACAATCACCTCCCAGTCGTCCGGGTGCAGCTCGTGGCCGCCGCCTCCGAACCGGAGAATTTTCGCGCCGGTGACCGCCTCGGCCAGCGCCTCGCCATGTTCGACCGGAAAGATCGGATCAGCCGTGCCATGGATGACCAGCAGCGGCGCCGCGATCTCGTGCAGGCGGCCCTTCCAGGCGTCGCCGCCCTTGAGCATGAAATGGTTGGTCGCGCTCAGGAAGCCGCCGGAGCGGTCGTGATCCTGCTCGACAAAGGCACGCATCCGGGCCTCGTCGAATGGATGTGCGATGCTGGCGATCGCCCGCGCATCCCTGACGGTGAAATCGATCACCTGGCCACGGTCCGACCAATCGACTTTGGCGCCCTCGGCCGAATGCTCGATATAGGCATCGCTCGTCTGCGGAAGGTGCGAAGTGTCGGTTCCCACGGGCGAGCTGCTGATGACGGTCAGCGATGCGACACGGGACGGGTGTTTCAACGCCACAAGCTGCGCGATCATGCCGCCCATCGACATGCCGACGACATTCGCCTTGCCGATGCCGTGGTCGTCGAGAACGCGCATTGCATCGTCGGCCATATCATCGAACGTGTAGGGCGGCTCTCCCGGCTTGTATTTGGTCGAACGGCCGGTGTCGCGATTGTCATAGCGGATCACGAACAGGTCGGCACCGGCCAGTTTCCGGCAGAACGCCTCCGGCCACCACAGCATCGAAGCCATCGCTCCCATGATCAGCAACAGCGGCGGGTTCGCCGGATCGCCAAAGGTTTCGGATATGATTTCGGGGCGTTCGGTCGTCGTCACGGTGCGGCCTCCTCTCCTGCAATACCGATTGCATTCTGCAATCGGTTGCACGATAATAAAACCGATACGATAATGCAACCGGTTTTGGAGAAAAATCTCATGAGCATGGATCGCCGGTCCGGGTGTCCGATCAACCTGTCGCTGGAAGTCTTCGGCGATCGCTGGAGCCTGATCATCCTTCGCGACATGATCTTCGGCGGCAGGCGTCATTTTCGCGAGCTGCTCAACGGATCGATGGAAGGCATCGCCTCCAACATCCTCGCCGACCGGCTGAAGCGGCTGATGGAGCTGGGCATGCTGACCAAAGCCGACGACCCCTCGCACAAGCAGAAGGCGATCTACAGCCTGACCGAAATGGCGATCACGCTGGTGCCGATCCTGGCCCATCTCGGCGCCTGGGGCCGCGTCTGGCTGCCGGTCAGCGAAGAACTGTCGATCCGCGCCGAACTTCTGGAAAAGGGCGGACAGCCGATGTGGGACAAATTCATGGACGAGTTGCGCCATGAACATCTCGGCATGCCGCTCGATACTGCAGCGGGTCCTTCTGTCCGCGCGACCTTGCAGGCCGCCTATGAGGCCGTGGTTGCCAGCAAGGCCCCCGCCGCCAGCACAGCCGCGTAATTAACTTATTTTCCCGTTTTGGGGCCGACTCTGCTAGAAGAGGCGGAAAATCACAATTTACGGGATTGGATAAGGTCTTGGTTGAAAACTCTCGGGATGCTGCCCGCGCGCGCGCCGACCTGCGTTTCAAGAAGCAGGAAGAGGCGGCAACCGTCCGCCAGAAGGCGATGGCCGAATACGTCGCCGAGAGCGACGCCCGCCAGGCCAAGACCAACAAGCTGCGGGCGCTGCGTCTCGCCAAGGAAGCCGAAGACCTAGCCAATGCGCCGGCGGCACCCGCCAAGAAGCCGGCCCGCGCCAAGAAAAAATAGCAGCCACCCCTTGAGCCATAAGCGCTAATGCCTGTCCTGATGGTATCGGTGAAAGCTGCTTCCATCCCGCCCCTTCACGCGAAGCAATTTCAACCGAAACGGGGATGTTATCTCGCCCGTCGACGGTCGATGATCGACGCGTTTTCAAACAGGAGACTGCCATGACCGCACTGCCGCTCGAAAAAGCCAGGCAAATCATCGATGCCGCCTTTGCCAAGGGCGCCGATCTCAAGCTCAAGCCGCTCGGCGTTTCGGTGCTTGATGCCGGCGGGCATCTGGTCGCCTTCCAGCGCCAGGACGGCGCCTCGTTCCTGCGCCCGCAAATGTCGGCCGGCAAGGCCTACGGTGCGCTCGCCATCGGCATGGGCTCACGCAAAGTCGAGGCCTTCGCCAAGGAGCGTCCGCATCTCGTCGCCGGCATCTCGGACGTCTCGGGCGGACGCGTGCTGCCGGTGGTCGGCGGCGTGCTGATCCGCGACAAGGCCGGAGCCATCATCGGCGCCGTCGGCATCTCAGGCGACACGTCGGACAATGACGAAGCCGCGGCCATCGCCGGCATCGAGGCCGCCGGCTTCACCGCCGATCCGGGCTGAATCCTCTCCACTTTGGTCATCGCTTGGCGAAGTAGGAGCGAAGCTCCGTCGCGGAGGCCCTGGGATGACGAAGCGATGCGCGTTTCTGCCAATCGCTTCGCTGAGGAACTAATTCAGATTGATGTCTCGGCTGGCCGATCGCATCGACACCGCGAATCCGGCCAGCACATCGAACAGCGCGATGACCATCAGCGTGAAGAAGACGGAATGGGCGGCGCCCTTCACCAGCAGGAACTCGACCAGGAAGGCCACGAACACCAGCGTCGACAGAAGATGGTCCATGATCGAGGCGTTGGTCGTGCGCACCGACTTCGCCATTTCGAGGAACAGGAAGACCAGCCCGATCAGTATCATCAGGTCGCCCAGCGTCATCGAGAACACGCCGCCCGACATCATGCTGAAGGAGAAGACCTCGCTCGCCCACGGATCGTCACCGCTGCCGAAAATTCCCAGCAGTCCGAGGTTGTAGAGCACGAAAGGCACGATCAGCAGCGGAATGGCACCGAACATCTGGCGTCTCCATGTGGGGGCGATCCTTTGTAGAATGCGCCATAGCCACGTCGTCAAGATGTTTCGCCATCGGCGCTGAACACGGTCGAAGACCGCACGCAACAACCATGTCAGCCGATTGCCGGCCGAAGGATTTGCAACGTCGGCGGTGCACGCCTGCGCTGCCGGCCCGCCCAAACGCAAAAGGACCAGCCACCGGCCGGTCCTTTTGGAAATTCAAACCTTTGAAAAAGCTGGTCTCAACTTTCCTTGGGGGTCAACACCTGGCGACCGCGATACATGCCGGTCTTCAGGTCGATATGGTGCGGACGGCGCATTTCGCCGGAATTCTTGTCCTCGACATAGGTCGGGGCCTTGAGGGCGTCGGCCGAGCGGCGCATGCCGCGCTTGGACGGAGAGGTTTTTCGTTTCGGAACGGCCATGGATATGCTCCACTACATGGTCAAAAAGCCCCGCCCGCCCTCGTGAAAGGGCCATGTCGGGGCCGGAATCTGAGAAAGTCGGGTGCCTATACACGCCCTGTGCCGTTTTGGCCAGCACTGGCGCGAATTTTTTTGAGTTGGCTAGCGGAGGCAACCGACATAGGCGCCGGAGCGGCCGGCGCGCCGCTCGATCAGATTGGCGAGCCGCCTCAAGCCAGGCCCGGGTTTGGCCGGATTGCGGGCAATCGGATTTGGCAAGGAGACCGCAAGCAAGGCGGCCTGCCGTCGCGACAGCTGTTTTGCCGAAACGCCGAAATGGTGCTGTGCCGCAGCCTCGATGCCGTAGATGCCCGGCCCCCACTCGGCGATGTTGAGGTAGATTTCCATGATGCGCCGTTTCGACATCACCGCATCGAAATAGACGGCCAGCGGCAATTCGACCACCTTGCGCACCGAACCCAGCGGCCGCGACCAGAGAAACAGGTTCTTGACCGTCTGCATGGTGATGGTCGAGGCGCCGCGCGTCGCTTCGCCGGCCAGCGCGTCGTCGACGACGCCCCTCAGCTCGCCGAGATCGACGCCGCGGTGGAAGCAGAACTGCCCGTCCTCCGACATGATGACGGAATTGGCCAGCACCGGCGACACGTCGTCGATCGACACCCAGCGGCGATCGTAACCGGAGAACGTCGCCAGGTCCTTCAGCATCAGCGTCGAGACAGGATGCACGAAGAATGGCAGGTACAGAAACGTCAGCACGACCGGAATCAAAGCCAGCACTGCGGCCACGACGATGCCGCGCCGGACCCAGCGCTTGAGACCACGGCGGTTTACGCCCCGCGATCTCGTCGCCATGTCCAGTCTTTCGGTTTCATGATCGACGATCGGTTCCGCCAAGCCGCCCAACCCGTGCTTCTCCCTGCCCCGGCATAATGGCGCTTGGCTTCTTGCGCAACGTCTGAGTGTCGGCTACCGGTCCGGGCCATGACGAATGACGACCAAATGGCGTTCGAAATGGCGCTGATCAGACGGGCGGCAGCCGTCGAGGTGCTGCTGCGGCGGCTGCTCGACGACCGCGCGCTTTCCGGCGAGATCGCCCGGCCCGCCCGGCTGATGGCGGCCATGCGCCACGGCGTGCTGAACGGCGGCAAGCGCCTGCGGCCTTTCCTGGTCATGGAAAGTGCAGCCCTTTTTTCCGCCGATGGCGAGGCGGCACTGCGTGTCGCCGCCGCACTTGAATGCGTGCATTGCTATTCGCTGATCCACGACGATCTGCCCGCCATGGACGACGATGATCTGCGCCGCGGCCAGCCGACCGTGCACAGAGCCTTCGACGAGGCGACCGCCATCCTGGCTGGCGATGCCTTGCTGACGCTGGCCTTCGACATCATCGCTGGCGAGGCGACCGCCCTGCCGGCGGAGCGGCGGGCAGCCCTGGTGCTGGCGCTGGCCCGCGCCGCCGGACCCGGCGGCATGGTCGGCGGCCAGAAGCTCGACCTCGAAGCCGAACAGACGCCGCCGGACGAGGCCGGCATCATCCGGCTGCAGGCGATGAAGACCGGCGCATTGATCCGCTTTGCCTGCGAGGCAGGTGCCCTCATCGCCGGCGCTCCGGCCGATGACCGCGAGCGGCTGGCCGAATTCGGCTCGGCGATCGGTCTTGCCTTCCAGCTTGCCGACGACCTGCTCGATTTGACCGCCGATGCCAGCCAGATGGGCAAGGCGACCGGCAAGGACGCCGCCGCCGGCAAGGCGACGCTGGTGGCCTTGCATGGTGCGAATTGGGCACGCGGCCAGCTTCACGGCCTCGTCGAACAGGCCCATGCACTGCTTGAGCCCTATGGCGACGATGCCCAATTGCTGAAGGAAGCGGCGACGTTCGTGGCGGCGCGTAACAGCTGAGGTTGTGCCAGCCGGAACATCGAGCTGATCGACGCACGCACGTCCCCGCCGGCCGGTTCTGAAATAGAGCTTGAGCGGAAGCCTGCCGAGGCAGAGGATCGACATCGCTTTGCCACCGCACGGCAAGCACGCGGTGCGGATAGAGTTGGAGGGATGCCATGTCGACCACCGACAAGCTGTTCACCGGTTCCATTCCCGAAGTCTACGACCGGGCGATGGTGCCGCTGATCTTCGAGCCCTATGCGCAGGATCTGGCGGAGAGAGTGTCGAAGCTCGGGCCGCAATCGGTGCTCGAAGTGGCGGCGGGCACCGGTGTGGTGACGCGTGCGCTGGCAGCAAGATTGCCGGCGCAAACACGCATCGTGGCCACCGACCTCAACCAGCCGATGCTCGACCACGCGCGCACGCGGATGGCGGACGATCCTCGTATCATCTGGCAGCAGGCCGACGCCCAGGCACTGCCCTTCGAGGACGCCCGGTTCGACGCCGTGGTCTGCCAATTTGGCGCGATGTTCTTCCCCGATCGAGTGGGCGCCTACGGACAAGCGCGGCGGGTGATGCGGCCGGGCGGGCATTTCCTGTTCAACGTCTGGGGTGCCATCGAAGACAATGAGTTCGCCGAGGAAGTGACGCGGGCACTCGGCCATTTCTTTCCGGCCGATCCGCCTCGCTTCATGGCGAGGACGCCGCATGGCTATCACGATGCAGACGCCATCCGCGCCGACCTGCATGCCGCCGGCTTCCGTGACATCACCATAGAGCCGCTGGATGCCGTCAGCGCCGCTTCCTCGCCATATGAGGCGGCCGCGGCCTATTGCCAGGGCACGCCCCTGCGGGCTGAGATCGAGGCGCGCGGCGGCTCGCTGGAGGAGACGACGCGATACGTGGCAAATGCCCTTGGGAAACGGTTCGGGGAAGGCTCGGTGAGTGGCCGCATCCGCGCCCTCGTCGTGGAAGCGGCCTAGGCGTGGTGTCCATCCGGCGGCTCGCATGGCCTGCCAACCCGCACGAACGAAATTTTAATGTAAATGAAGCGTAATCCCGGCCATTAAAATGGTGCGTATGTGTTGGGGTTGCGCATGCCTGAATATTCGTCCTTCATCCGGTCGGTCCGGATCCGCTATATTTCAGGTTTGCTGATCTTCGCGCTGGCTTCCGCCGGCATCGTGATTGCGCTTGACCGCGTCAATTCCTTTCGCCGCGACATCGATGCGCTGAGCAGCAATCTCGTCATCTTCACCCGCGACCTGCGCAACGCGACCAGCTTTGCCGAGACGACCGGGACAGCCTGGCGGGCGGAGACTCGCGATGCCCTGACCACATCGGCGCGCGGCCATTCGGAGCGTCTGACCGGCGAGATCGAGACGCTGACCGCCCAGCTTGCGGCGATCAAGCCGCGGCTGTCGATCAAGACCGTCAACGAACTCCAGTCCGCTTCCGTCAACGGCGATCTGTTCTGGTCGCCGCGCGACATGGTGCGCAATTTTAACCTGATGTCGGTGGCGCAGAAGGTCGACGAGTGGAGCTATCGCGAAATCCGCAACCAGAACGACCTGTTTGCCCAGCCTATGCTGGTTCGCGTCCGCACCGCCATGGATGATGAGCGCCACCTGGCCGATGCCTCAAGCGACAGACTGCTGCTGTGGGCGAGCGGCATCCTGTTCGCGGCACTTGCCATCGTCGCCTTCTGGATCTTCCGCCCGATGGAAGTGGCAATCCGCCGCGCCTTTGCCGAATCCGCCGAATCCCTGTTCAAGGCCGAGGCCGCCGACCGCGCCAAATCGGAATTCCTGGCCAATATGAGCCACGAAATCCGCACGCCGATGAACGGCGTGCTCGGCATGGCCGAACTGCTGGCCAAGACCGATCTGACCCCGCGCCAGAAGACCTTCACGGACGTCATCGTCAAATCCGGCAACGCGTTGCTCACCATCATCAACGACATCCTCGATTTCTCCAAGATCAATGCCGGCCAGCTCACCCTCGACCCTGCTCCCTTTCGCCTTTCCGAGGCGGTCGAGGATGTGGCGACGCTGGTCTCGGCGCGCGTCGCCGAAAAGAACCTCGAACTGATCGTGCGTGTCGACCCGCGCCTGCCGGCCCATGTCGTCGGTGACGCCGGCCGGTTCCGGCAGATCATCACCAACCTGCTCGGCAATGCCGTGAAATTCACCGAGAAGGGTCATGTGCTGATCGATGTCGGCGGCGAAATCGTCAACGACGTGGTCCAGCTCAAGGTCCGCGTCGAAGACACCGGCATCGGCATACCGGCCGAGAAACTGCAGAATGTATTCGAGAAATTCGCGCAGGTGGACGGCTCGTCCACCCGCCGTCATGAGGGCACGGGGCTGGGCCTCGCCATCGCCGCCCGCCTCGTCGACCTGATGGCAGGCAAGATCGGTGTCGAGAGCGAGATCGGCCGCGGCTCGGTGTTCTGGTTCGCGGTGCCGCTGCCCGCGCACCAGGCGGCAGCGCGCGACGAGATCGTGCCGGTCGACGTCACCGGCGCGCGCGTGCTGGTCATCGACGACAATCCGGTCAACCGCGAAATCCTGCTCGAGCAGCTCAGAAGCTGGAGCTTCGATTGTGCCGCCGCCGAAAGCGGCGCGGTGGGGCTTGCCTTCCTCGACCGCGCCTTTCAATTGGGCGCCGCCGTCGACTGCATCATCCTCGACTACCAAATGCCGGGCATGAACGGCGCCGATGTCGCCAGAGCCATTGCGTCCGACAGCCGGCTGTCCTCCATCCCGGTGGTGTTGCTGACCTCGGTCGACCAGGTCGATTTCGGCAAGATGATCATCGACTTCGGCATATCAGCACACCTGACCAAGCCGGCGCGCTCCGCGGTGCTGCTCGGCACCGTCATCTCGGTGATCCAGAAGGCCCGCTCGCAGGTCGGCAAGGCGCGATTCGTCCGCGAACCGATCGTGCAGGCCCCCCCGGCGGCGCCGCCCGCCTTCACCGTCATCCGCGGCCCGGCAATGCCGGTCGCGGCAGCGCCGGAATCGACAACCGCGCCGAACGGACCGATCGACATCCTCATTGCCGAGGACAATGACGTGAACCAACTGGTGTTCGGCCAGATCCTCAACGGGTTGGGCTTGAGCTACCGCATCGCCGGCAATGGCCGCACGGCGGTCGAGATGTACCGGGCGCTGCGCCCCAAGCTGATCCTGATGGATGTCTCGATGCCCGAAATGAACGGCTATGAGGCGACCCGCGCCATCCGGGCGATGGAGGTCTCGACGGGCGCCCACATCCCGATCATCGGCGTCACCGCGCACGCGCTGAAGGGTGATCGCGACAAGTGCATCGAATCAGGCATGGACGACTATCTGCCGAAGCCCGTTTCGCCCGACCGCCTCGGCACCAAGATCGGCACCTGGCTCAGCGAAACGGTCGTGGCCAAGACCGCCTAGACTGCATCCATGAGGATGCGTCAGACGGCTGCTGCCTCCAGACGATAGCGGCGCAGCCAGTCGAGGCTTGTCGCGTCAGCAAGCTTTGCAACGCCGGGGCTTATATCCTCCTCGTCCGGCGCTCGGACCCTCAGGGCTTCGCAGATGCCTAGCAATGTCGCGGCCGGATTGCCTGAAAGGCGCTTATAGCCGACGCGCAGCGGGGATATGCCTTGCTCTGCGAACCAAATGTTCCAGGCCGCGTCATAGGTCTCGAGTTCCGCGACCTCTCGTTTGATCCGCTCGAAATCATATTGAGGCTCTTTCGGCGGCGCGACCCTTTCGATCTCGGTGCCGTCGGGAGCGATATGCCAAAGACCGGTCTGCTCTGCCTTGATCAGGGAGACAGCCTGCGCGAGCTTGTCCTCCCGCGAGAGGTGTATGTAGAGAACATTGCCGAATGCTCTTCCGAACCGCGCTCTGTCCGACTGCAGTTTCGGGAAAATCCGGTCGAGGATCGTCGAAAGCTCATCCAGATTTTCGCGCATCAAGCGAAGGCCGAAGAGGCCGGTCCCACCCTTGCCCGCAGCGATCGCCGCGTTGAGATAGGCGACATTGAAGTCGAGCTCACTCATCGTGCCGCGATCCGGCAGCTTCCACTCTTCAGCCCACTCCAGCACATCCTGCCGCCGATAGAATGAGTGCGGATCGCCAGTCGTCTTCGTGGATGCCAGAAGCTTGCACAGCAGCGTGCTTCCGGTCCTCGGCGTGCCGCAGATTATGTACCCATCGAACATGTTGTGTCCATGCTGCTCGTCAAAGGCAGGGGCTGTCGCCTTGGAGAAGATGGCCGCCGCTATAGCTGAAATCTTTGCTGGATGCGACGTCACGGCTGTCGCTCTTAAATGCCTCTCTCAGACAAACACCATGCCGGCAGCGGCCAAATTACCGGTTGCGCACCACCACGCACGCCCCACCGACGCTTTGCAATTTCTGGCAAATAACGTTGGCATCGGCGCGGCGGTCGACACCGATCCTGACCGCGTAGATGCCGCGCCGGCCGATCGGCGTGCGCACCCGGCTGACCACCGGATCATGCCCGTTGAGCAGGGCCGGGAACCGGCTCCTTATCCTGAGCCACTGGTTGATCGCGGCGCTGCGGCGAAAATTGCCGGCCACCTGGATGCCCCATGGCTTTATGTTGATCGAAGCCATGGCCACCGTCCGCGACATGATCACCGGCAGTTTTCGGCAAGCGACGGCAAAATCCGTCTTTGCGTCGAGCGGCTCGACTTTTCCGGCATAGGCCCGGTCCGTGAACTTGTCGGCTGGTTCGCCCATGATGTCTAAGACATAGCTTTCGGTCTCCATCGGCAGGAACCCCCCGGAGCTGAGCCAGCGCGACACCCGGCTCTCGCCGGCATTGTAGGCGGCGGCGGCCAGGCCGAGATTGCCGTAGCCGGTTTTCATTTCGGCGAGATATCTAGCCGAAGCCGGAATCGCCTGGTTGATGTCGAAGGAATTGGCAAGCCCGCGCATCTTGGCGGTGCCCGGCATGAATTGGGCAATGCCTTCGGCACCGACCGGACTGACGGCGTTGGGATCGAAACGGCTTTCCTTCCAGATCAGCCGGGCGAAGAAATCCCTGGACAGGCCGTTCTGGTCGGCATGCGCCTGGATCAGATTGCAGACTTTGTCGATCAGCCGCTGCTTGGCGGATTGCGGCGGATCGGCCAGCACAAGGGTCGACCAGGTCAGCCCGTACAGCAGGATCAGCGCTGCCCAAAGGAAACGCTGCATCGGTTCTACTCGGCCGCGGCCTTGCCGCGACCGAACCGTTGCTCGATATAGTCGGCGACCATTTTCTCGAAATCCGCGGCGATCGACGGCCCGCGCAGCGTCGCCGCCTTTTTGCCGTCGACGAAGACAGGCGCCGTCGGCATTTCGCCCGTGCCGGGCAGCGAAATGCCGATATCGGCATGCTTGGACTCGCCAGGGCCGTTGACGATGCAACCCATCACCGCGACCTTGAGGTTCTCGACGCCGGGGTATTTGTCGCGCCACACGGGCATGTTCTTCCTGAGATCGGCCTGGATGTTCTGGGCGAGTTCCTGGAACACGGTGGAGGTGGTGCGGCCGCAACCGGGGCAAGCGGCAACAATCGGCACGAACTGCCTGAACCCCATGGTCTGCAGCAATTCCTGCGACACCTGCACCTCGCGCGTGCGGTCGCCGTTCGGCTCCGGTGTCAGCGAGATGCGGATGGTGTCGCCGATGCCTTGCTGGAGCAGGATGCCCATGGCGGCCGACGAAGCGACGATGCCCTTCGAGCCCATGCCGGCTTCGGTCAGGCCGAGATGCAGCGCATGATTGGAGCGGGTGGCGAGTTCGGTATAGACGGCGATCAGATCCTGCACGCCGCTGACCTTGGCCGACAGGATGATTTTTTCGCGGCCAAGGCCGATCTCTTCCGCCATCTCGGCCGACAGGATCGCCGACTGCACGATCGCCTCGCGCATCACCTCCTGCGCCGTCAGCGGAAAACCCTTGTCCTGGTTGTCGTCCATCAGCCGGGTCAAAAGCTCCTGGTCGAGCGAGCCCCAGTTGACACCGATGCGCACCGGCTTGTCGTGCCTGATCGCCATCTCGACGATATCGGCGAACTGCCGGTCCTTCTTGTCCTTGAAGCCGACATTGCCGGGGTTGATGCGATATTTGGCCAGCGCGTCGGCGCAGGCCGGGTGATCGGCCAAAAGCTTGTGGCCGATATAGTGGAAATCGCCGACCAGCGGCACGTTGATGCCGAGCCGCTGAAGCCGCTCATGAATGCGCGGCACGGCGGCGGCGCTCTCGTCGCGATCGACGGTGATGCGCACGATCTCGGAGCCGGCCCGGTGGAGGGCTGCGACCTGCGCAACCGTCTGGTCGATATCGGCCGTGTCGGTGTTGGTCATCGATTGGACGACGACAGGCGCGCCGCCGCCGACGACCACGCCGCCGACATCGACGCCGACCGACGTGCGGCGGGGGAAAGGAGAGGAAAAATATCCGGTCATGCCGGCAGCCTTTTGTCTCTGGGGCATCTTGTGTCCTGCATGGACGCACAACGACGCCCCGGGCCGATGCGCTGAGGTCCGGGCATGAGGTGGAGGAGCAAAGATGGCTTGTCAATGGCGACAGGTCGCCACTGGCCGGAATCGCCCGCCGCCGGCGACCAGAAACAATCGATGATCTGGCGAAACGGGCGACGGCCGAAGCGGAGATTGAGCCGGGTGCAAGTCCAGCTTCGGCTGACAGACCGGTGCTGGAAAATCAAAACCCTCCACGCCGGCGGCGGGGTGCCGCCGGGAAAAGAGGCCGCGGATATGGGGCGGCTATGTCAGGAGGGCATCAATGCGTGGTCGGTTTGCCTCTTAGTTTTTCAATCTCGTCCTTGAGTGCCAGCTTGCGTCGCTTGAGATTCACGATTTCGAGGTCGTCTACCGATGGATGATTCATCGCGTCATCGATTTCACGTTCGATGTCGCCGTGTTTCCGCTGCAACTCATCAAGATGGGATGCAAGAGACATGATTGGTTCTCCCTTTCATGGTTTTCCTCGATTGCAACCGTCACGGCGCGTCCACCGCAGGTTCGCTTCTGTGACGGCACAATGACACTGTGCCACCATCCGGCCGCGATGTCGAATGATCCGTGGTAGCATTCCACGACACCTTGAAATGTGATATGGGCTGCACGCCGGTGACAAAACACCCGGTCCCGCCCAATCAGGCCCAGTTTTGGGCGCCGCAGACGTGCAGACGGTAGAGAATGTCCGATCAGGAACAGGCCGATATTCGCCTAGAATTTTCCCGCCTGAAGCAGGAACACGCTGATTTCGATGCGGCCATCAACGCGATGATCGCCATGGCCTGCGATCCGCTGCAGATTCAGCGCATGAAGAAGAAGAAGCTGTTCCTGAAGGACCGGCTGATGGCGCTGGAAGACAAGATCATTCCCGACATCATTGCGTGAGTTGGCGTTCGCTCGCTCGCGCTACACGGCGATCGAAAGCTTCGCGGCACGATCACGCAGCAGGCCGATAAGTTCGCCGGTCCGCCCCTCGGATGTATCGATGGGGACCACCAGGCACATCGTCGCCTCGACCTTGCCCGGCGCTGAAAACACCGGCGCGGCAAGGCACTTGGTATAGGCATCGACAAGGCCTGAAGTGACGCAATAGCCGGTGATCCGCGCTTTTGCGATGTCGGCGACGAAATCGTCGAGCCGCAGTTTGCGCCCGTCGGGCAGCACGAGATCGTCGTTTGACACCATGTCTTCGATCTCAGCCTTCTCCAGCCCCGCCAGAAGCAGCCGCCCCGAGGCTGTCCAGGGCAGCGGTATCTGCAAGCCGGTGGCGGAACTGATGCGGAACGGCCTGGTGCCGGGACTCGCATGGACGATCGTATAGCGGCCGCTCTGCAGCATGCACAGTTCGGAAGTCTCGCCGGTCTCGCGCGACAGATTGTCGACCTCCTGGCGCCCCCGCCTCAACAGGTCGTTGCCCCGCACATAGTCCATTCCGTAGAGATAAAGCTTCTTGCCGAAATAGACGCGATTGTCGTCGCCTTGCATTTCCAGCAGTCCCGCATCGACCAGCGACCGCACAAGCGTATAGGTCGTCGAGCGGGGCGCGTTCACGCCCTTGGCAAGGTCGCCAATGCCGATCGCGCGCTGGGTCGTGTGAAGAAACTCCAGAATCTCGAGCACCCGGTTGAGCCCCTTTTCTCGGGAGCCCGAAATCTTCTCGCCGGCTGAAAGTGCCGAGGCATTGCCATCTTGCATTGTTGATTCCCGGTGTTAGTATCTGTCCTGTACAGGATACACGCGTCTCTTGTAAGAGACAATCGCTTCGACGTCACTGACGCGTGTATTGCCTGTGCAAGGGGAACACAAACGAAAGGAGGTCGCCGTGAACGACACATCCGGAAGACGTGATTTTCTGAAATTGGGAATGGCGGGACTGGCCACGGCCGGCGTCGTGGGTGCGGCGGTAACCGTCGATGCCCAAAAGGCCGCTGCCCAGGCAGCACCCGACAGCCTGCTGCGCACCGTGCTCGATCGCGGCAAGCTGATCGTCGGCACCGGCAGCACCAATGCGCCGTGGCACTTCGAGAACGATGCCGGCGAACTCGTCGGCATGGACATCACCATGGGGCGCATCCTTGCCAAGGGCCTTTTCGACGATCCGACCAAGGTCGAGTTCGTGATGCAGGATCCGGCACAGCGCATCCCCAACGTCACCACCAACAAGGTCGACATCGCCATCCAGTTCATGACGATGAGCGCCCAGCGCTCGCAGCTGGTCAATTTTTCCCGGCCTTACTACGTCGAGGGCGTCGCCCTGCTGAGCCTTCCGACCGCCGAGAACAAGACCTTCGACAAGCTGCTTGCCGGCGGCTCGGCGACACGCGTCTCCATCCTGCAGAATGTCGATGCCGAGGCGCAGGTGCATTCGGTGCTGCCCGAGTGCCAGGTTATGCAGATCGATACCCAGGCCAACGTGCTGCAGGCACTGGAATCGAAACGCGTCGACGCCGCTGCCGTCGATCTGTCCACGGTGCGCTGGCTCGCCTCGCGCAATCCGGACAGATATTTCGACGCCGGCAAGAGCTGGCTGAGCATGCTTTATAGCGCGGCACTCCGGCAAGGCGACCTTGACTGGCTGACCTTCGTCAACTCGACCTTCACCATCGCCATGTTCGGCCACGAAAACGCACTCTACGATGCCGCCTTCAAGGACTTTTTCGGACAGGAGCCGCCGGCGCGCCATCCCGGCTTCCCAGCCATCTGACCTGCCGGGGGGGGGGGGGGGGGGGGGGGGGGGGGGGGGGCCGGGGGGCGGGGGGGGGGGGCCGCGCGGGGGCGGCGGGGCCGGGCGCGGGCGGGCGGGCCGGGCCGCGGGCGAAACAG
>NZ_JAMYVQ010000021.1:0-125672 GCF_040324155.1 Mesorhizobium sp. M0011
GTCAAACCCCAGCCAATCCGGCCTCAAACCCGAGCCGCAAGGCACCCCACATTGGCCTGACCCTCCCTCCTTGCCCCTATAACTTAATAACGCAACGGGCCCCTTGCGGGGGAGATGTCCGGCAGGACAGAGGGGGGTGCCTCGCGCCTACCTCTCTTTAAAAACCCCTGTCATCTTTTGCCCACTTGGCGGTGCTACGCACATCTGCGGCGGGTTTTGTTGGAGGTCGATGTGACGACAAGCCTTGCCGCCCTGAAAAGCCAAAGCAAACGCGCCGTGAAACGGCTCATCGGTTACGATTCCCGCAACTGGCTGCGCATCCGCCAGATCGAGGCGTTCAGCCTCTTTCTCGAAGCGGGAAACCGCAAATCTTCCGACGTGATCGAGATCTCGCCCGGCTGGAACCGCTACTGGCGGACGATGTGCCCCAACTACCGCTCGGTCGATTTCCCCGCCTTCGACATCTGCAGGGACCGCACCGACGAGCAATATTCCATCGTCATCGCCGACCAGGTGCTTGAACATGTGCAGCGGCCGCAGGCGGCGGTGCAAAACATCCACGCCATGACCCGGCCCGGCGGCTGGGCGATGGTGGCGACACCCTTCCTGTTTCGCGTCCACGCCAGGCCGCACGATTACAACAGATGGACCCCCGCCGGCCTCAAGCAGCTGATGGTCGAGGGCGGCTTCGCGGAAGCCAACGTCAAGGTCCATGGCTGGGGCAACAAGGCCTGCGCCAGGGCCCATATCGGCGGCCCCGTGCGCGCCTATGGCCTATGGCGGGATCTCAGCAACGACGAGGAATACCCGCTGATGGTCTGGGCTTTCGCGAAGAAGGCGTGAGGGGCGGTCCGCGTAGCGGACGCAAAGCCAATTGCTTGGCTTTGCGAGCGACGAAGGCCCGAAGCGACAGCGAAGGGCCGGGGCTGAAGCTGCCGATCTCCCCCCGCGTGGGGGAGATGGCCGGCAGGCCAGAGGGGGGCGCTGTCCCGCCAGCGTATCCACGATATCAACTGAACTTCCGATAGGTCTGTGCCTGTTTTTGGAAGGCCAGCAATGCCGCGTTCCTTCGCGCCCCCCTCTGCCCTGCCGGGCATCTCCCCCACGAGGGGGGAGATTGGCTAATCACCGCCTTCTCATCACCCGCGCATGCCTTCGCCATACCCACCAGTCCCACACACGCTTCCTGAAACTGCGCTTCATCGCGGTCATGGTCTAAAGCCCCAGCAGCACGCGGCGCTGGCCGGTGAGGCTCGCCGGCGCGAGGTCGGTCTTGATGGTGCCGGCGGTACCGTTCCGCTGTTCAAGCTCGGCCCGCAGTGCCGCCTCGCGCGCCTGCACGTCCTTGTCCTGCGCCGTCGGTACCGGCGGCAGCGGCTTCAGTTCCGGTGGTTTTTGCAACAGACACATGGTTCCAGCCTTCTCTTGTCCAGTCGTAGAGGAAAAAGTCTTCGCCGTTGCGGCCGTAGCCCGGCAACAGGCAGCGTTGCGTGGCGCCCAGCCGGCCGAGCCAGCGCAGCGCTAGTTCATTGACGGCCAGCGCCCGGGCCTCGACCCGCCAGGCGCCGCGCGTCGCGACTTGAGGCCCCAGCACGGCGTGAAAGAAGTCTGTGATCCCAGGCACGCAGCGCTTCATGCGGCGCGTGCCCCAGCTCCAGGCGATCCACAGCCCGCCGCGCTGTTCGGCAGCGCCAAACCCGGCCTCCGGATTGCCGTCGAGTTCGGCGACATAGGCAAACCCCTGCAGCGCCGTCAGCGCCAGCAGCGCCGGCGACCAATGGTCAAGCTGGCAGTCGATCTCGGCGCGGTCTTCGGGGCGGAGATTGGCGGCGATGTAGGAGAGATCGCGGAGCGTGGCGGGAATGATGCGGAGGGTCATGAGCAACCAGCGCGATAGAGGTGCAGTTCCCGCTTTCGGACGGCGTCTCGGCGGCTTGCGCCCTTGACCGGCCCCGTCGCCAGTGACCTACTTCGGACATCGACGGTTATCCAGGAGACGGGCGCATGGACATTCGAGCGACACTGACGGAGCTATGCGAAGCCTTCAACGCGCACGATCTCGATCGCATCATGGCGTTCTTTGCCGACGACTGCGTCCTGGAGATGCCGCGGGGCGCCGAGCCCTGGGGAACGCGTTGCGAGGGCAAGCGCAACGTACGGGACGCGCTGGCGACACGCTTCGAAGGCCTGCCCGATGTCCACTACGGCAATGGTCAGCACTTTGTGGACGAAGCTGCCGACACCGGCATGTCGAAATGGACCCTCACCGGCACCACCCGCGAGGGTGTGAAAAAGGAAGTTCGAGGCTGCGACTTCTACACGTTTCGCGACGGCAAGGTGATCCGCAAGGATTCTTATTGGAAGATCGTGGAGTAGCTTGCGGCGTCAATACGAATTGCGGTGGTGTGACGGGTAAGAGTGCACTGTCATCGTATTCGCTTACAGACAGGTTCTCGTCCACGCAGCCGAATGATTTTGTGCCGTTCAGACAGGATAGGGTCTATTTGCAATCCCGCTCTCGACTCGTTGCTGACATCCCCGCATACAGCGCTTATCTTCCATGAAACTCCAGCACCAAGCAGTTCAGATAACGCCAGTGATTTCAGACACAAAGATACTAAGCGACACAGTGGCTAGCGGTATCGTCTTCATTGTCCTCGCCTCGGCCACACTCTACTGCGTTCGTGAACTTTTGTCCGCGTGGAGAACAGGCTCCATTCGATCAAAAACAGGGCTCGTTCTCCGAAGCTCAGACGTTCTGACTTTCCGACGCCTGGTTGGCGTTACCACCTTCGCAGTGCTTTACTTATACTTTGCCTTTTTGCTGTCGTGGGAGCGGCACTCGCCGTCTCGACTCTCTTTTTTCTGGTGGCTTTGGCTGCCAAGTTTAGCCGATAAGCTAGAATTACGGTGCCGGTGCTTCAGTCCGGAGGTTCGCTGCGGTCACATGGTGCAACCGATAAAAGTGCACTGTCACCGTAATTCACCGTAATTCGGTGTTGCGGACTACAGGCGCAGGGCCGGCGCGCCCTGTCTCTTCGTCATCCTATGGCGGAGCAAGGAGCGGAGCGACGCGGCGCAGACCATAGGATCCATGCCGTGACCTTGGAGCGCTGCTACGGCGCAGGATTCTGACGTGCCGCGTTCCCCGGCGACCATCACGGCATGGATTCTCGGGTCAAGCCCGAGAATGACGAAGTGTGGGGAGCCTTGCCCCTACCGAAACGCCCCCAGCGGGTCGCTCTGCCCCGCCGGCCTTCTCGCCGACCTGAACTCCGCCGGGTCCACCACCGCCTCGCGCAGCATCATCACGCCATAGCGTGTCGCCGCCATCAAATCATCCCGCAGCTTCACAACCTGGCCATCCCTGCGATGAAACAACCTAAATTCCTCAAACCAGTCGGCGAGCGTGGCAAACACCTTGAAGCGGCCGCTCTGCATGCGGTCGAGCATCTCCATCAGCCCGGCCTCGACCGAGACCGAACCGTCGGGGAATTGCGCGTGGCGGGTCAGCATGTTCAGCCCGTGTGCCGAATACTGCCGGGCGAGCGCCACGCCCGCCCCTTCCAGCGTTTCGCGGCGGCCGTCGCGCGGCCAGGCGAAGGGCAGCCATTCGCCCCATGGTTTGAGCGTCAGCGTCTGCATCGCCGGCGTCTGCTGCGAGGCCCGCGCAGACTTGGTGACATAGACGACATCGGCCTCCGTATCCCAGGCCAACTCGACCGCGGCCGAAGGATGGTCCCAGCCGAAATCGAGCGCGCCGAGCCTTGGCCAGTAGCGCGGCAGCCGGAACGGCGCGCAGGCGATCAGCGCCTCGGCCACCGGAAAGATGCGGCCCGAACCCAGCACCGGAATGCCCCGAGCCCGCGCCTCGCGCTCATGCGCCGGATAGGCCGCGACGATCGCCGCGCGCTCCTGCGGCGTGTAGTGCGCGGCATCGTCGATGGTCATGAAGGTGACGTGTCGAGACATATCAGTCTGCCTAAATTATTTGCCGGGACGAGTAACCGCCATTGATAATACTGTTTATCAATGCAAAGCTGCTGGCCAATTGGGGGAGATACATGATCCGCATAGCAATCGTTGTGGCCATTGCCGCGACCGCGTCGGCATGCCAATCGAACGTTCCGTATGATACGAGTAAGAAAACCTGCAAGATGTACGCCAATTCTTCAGGGTTCCAACGCGAAGTTTGTATCCCGGACACACCAAATAAAGTATGCAATGTCTGGTACAACCAGATTACGGGTGATGAAAGGATATGGTGCCAACCGCTAACCCGGAAAGCAACCGATCCCAAGGCCCGCGCCAGACAGCTTGCGGGCAGCAAATACCCTTGAACGTCTTCATCCGCTGCCTTTGGCCATCCCCTCCACTTGCGACGCCGACAGAAACAACAGCACCACATCCGACATCCCAAGCAGCGGCGTGAACGTCACGATGGTGATGCCGCCCGTCGCATTGGTGCGGGTCAGGCCTTCGGAATAGATGTCGAGCGGCGGTTCCTCGTCGAACCAGACGCCGTGCAAAGTCTCGCCCTGCCATTTCTCGCGGCCCTTCTCGAAACTCTTGAACGACAGCACCGATTCATCGGCCTGCACGTCGCCGCCGCCACCCCAGCGCACCACGACGCTGTCCAGCGCGCCCGGTGCGCCGCGGCCCATGAAGGTCTGCACAATGGCGTCGGCCGGGATCATGCCCGTGCCCCAGGCCGCCTGCTGCTGCGGCGGACCGACCAGCACACGCTGCGGATTGTCACGCGTGCCTTCGCCGGTGACGCCGGCCGCCCACAGCCGAACGGCCGTGTCGAAAACCTTGCCTTGCCACCACTGGGGATAACGGCCGGTCAGGTGCATGGCCCATTCGGCGCCCCCTGCCCTGGTCTTGCCGAGCTGGTTGCCGGCCATGAACAGGCGCTCGCGGTTCTGCGCGCCTGCAGCGTGAAACTCGGCCTGGCGTTCATACGGTCTATAGGCCGCCAATTGATTGGTCCGGCGCCGTCTGTCCAGTTCGGCCAGCAGCGCCAGATATTCCATCTTCACGGACATCACCGGGTTCTTCGAGGAACGGTTTGACGATCGTCTCGAGGGCGCGGATGCGGCTGCGGATTTCGTCATCGCTCAGGCTGTCCATTTGGTTGATCTTGGCATCGAAATCCTTGGGCAGCACCGACAGCACGATCTTCAGATACTCGTCCGGCTTGTCGGCTCGCACCTGGGCGATCACGCCGGCGCCATAGGCGCGGAAATCAGCCCGCACGGCAGCCAGGAAATCGTCGCCCAGTGTCTTCTTGGCGCGCTTGCGGCGCGGCTTTTGCGCGGCCGGTTTGGCGGCGGGTTTGCGCTTTGCCGGCTTGCGGCGCGTTGGCCCGGCGGCGGTCTTGTCAGTCACGGACGTCACCACCCACGGCGTTGGCAGCGGGAATGCCGGCCTTCGGCATCGATCCGGCCCGGCTGGCCGGTTTCTTTGAACGAGCGGATTTCTTCCTGGTGCGCTTCTTGGCTCCCTGGACGCGCTTTGGCTTTGCCGCGTCGGCAGGCTTCGCCGCCGGGGCAGGCCTTGCCAGACCGGCCCGCGCCCTGAGACGCGCCATGACCAGACCGACAAGGTGCCCGGCGATGCCGGCCTGCGAGAACCCGAACTCGCCAGCGTCGTCCCGCACCATGCCGATCTTTATGCCGGGCGCGACCTCCTCGAGACGCCCCAGGCGTGGCTGCGGCGCAATGCCTTCGAATTCGCCGATCGCGCTGACGATTTCCTGGCCGTCAGCATCGGTGATGATGGTGGCGTAGCGGGTCATGGGTGTCTCTCGGATTGCGAAATGAGTCATCGGGCGAAGGATGGCATTCCTTGGCGCCCCCTCTGTCCTGCCGACATGTCTAGCCCAGCAACAAAAAACCCGCCTCAGGGGCGGGTCGTTGGCGCAACTCAGCACCATGGACAAAAATGTAGCATAGCTGCACTCACCCCGTCAACCGTTTTCTGAGAAAAAATTCCTAATTCGGTCAAACCCGCCGGCCGCATCCCGCACCATGCCGATCTTTACGCTGGGCGCGACCTGCTCGACACGCCCCAGGCCTGGCTGCGGCGCAGCACCTTCGAATTCGCCGATGGCGCTGACGATTTCCTGGCCGTCAGCATCGGTGATGATGGTGGCGTAGCGGGTCATGAGTGTCTCTCGGATTGCGAAATGAGTCATCGGGCGAAGGATGGCATTCCTTGGGGCCCCTCTCTGTCCTGCCGACATGTCTAGCCCAGAAACAAAAAACCCGCCTCGGCGGCGGGTCGTCGGCGCAACTCAGCACCATGGACAAAAATGTAGCATAGCTGCACTCACCCCGTCAACCGTTTTCTGAGAAAAAATTCCTAGATCGATCGCAATTCCGGCCTGACCGACGCTGGCAAAGCGCGTAAAACCCTCCTTTTTCCGGCGGCTGGTCACAAGCCGGCAGGTGTGAAATCATTCGTCGAAGCTCATGGAATGATTCCCGTCGCACGGCCTTGTGGGAGAGGACGATGGACAGACCAGCCATGGCATCCGTGTTCAGGATGCGGCATGCACCAGCCATGGTTTCCGGCGTGCGCAGCACCGGCCAGGGTCAGGCGGATCCGGTCATCCGCGTGCGTTCGCTGGGCGAAGCCATCCGTTTCGTCGCCAACGCCTACCCCCAATACGACATCGGCGCCGTCGCCATCAGCTGTGGGGATGTTTCGATCGGCAGCCTCGGCAGCCTGGAGGTCAAGGCGCTGTGGCGCGAATATGGCGAACGGCTGACGCAGGAATAGGCGTTCGCCCGCAGCCTTTCTGGAGCGGAAATGCCGCTCGCGCGTTTCAACCCCAGTCACGGGAGCAATCGCCATGAATGTCGCCAACCTGCAACTCGAAGGCCTGTTGATGGCCGTCGCCTCGATCAACCGCCTCTTGGTTCAAAAGGGGGTGCTGACGGCGGAGGAAATCGACCTGGCCTTGCGCAAGACCGAGGCAGGCGAAACCAACCAGGAGCGGTCCGAAGGCATGTCCGCGTCCAGCCGCGACGCCGTCAACTTTCCGATCCGGCTGCTGGAACTCGCCAACCAGTGCCAGCCGGAGGCGGAGATGCCGTCTTTTTCGAAGCTGGCCCGCATGGTCGGCAAGATAAAGGAACCCTACAACGACCAGCTGTGAGGGGGTGCCAAGGCAGGCCCGGCGCGCGTCCTTCGCGCGGTGCCGGTCGGTCTCGCCTCAAGCCCTGCCCGGCCATCCCAAATTGAGCGAAAGCACCTTGCCCGGTCCATGCACGGCCGCAAACAGCAGTCCGGCCAGGAACGAAAAATGGTCGACGAAGAAGCCGAACTCGGCCTGGTTGCCGGCCCAGTGGCTGGGTCCGTGGAAGGCCAGGGCGAGGAACAGCACATAGGCGGCGGCGACAAGGGCCGCCTGCGAGAAGAAGGCGCCGGTCAGGAAGCACAGCACCAGCGCGACTTCCAGGATCGCCGCGCACCAGGCCAGGAACAGCGGAAACGGAAAGCCGGCGGCGGCGATATAGCCGGCGGTGGCGTCCATGCCCATGAACTTGAAGGTCACGGCCATCAGGAAGACGCCGGCGAAGATCAGCCGGGCGATGAGAAGGGCCGTGGTCTGCCACGGCGATTGAGTGATTTGCGACGACATGCTCGTTCTCCAGCTTTGCAGATTGCTCGCTCCTAGGACGCGCGACGGGCGCCAGGTCCGACACGCCAGGCCAATTTTTCTCGACAGGGCGCTTGCCGCGGTCGAAGGAGGCTTCGAAGCCTCGCACCGCGCCAGCAAAGAGCGATTTTCGGTTTGCCGCCCTGCTCCGCAAGGTCCAGGCCGCCGGCTGGGACCGCGGGCAGGCCGCCTCGGCGCTCATGTATCTCGCCGCGATGCGGCTGAAGCCGGCCTGACGACACGCCGGCCCGAACGGCTTTCCGGCGCATCGCGCGATTGAAACTTGTTGGTAATCACGGAAGTGCTATCGTTAGTCGGGGCTAATGCACCGGCGTGCCGGCGCAGCGATTTTGGGTGGGCTGAAATTTGCGTACAAGCGTCAGGTTTGGGGCAATATCTCATGGCGTGCGGTCGGCGCCGCTGGAGTGCAGCGGCTGCGGTGGCGCTGGCCAGGTCTTCGAATGCCCGCGCTGGACGAGTTCCAACGGCCATTGCTGCCCCGCCGGCACGCACCGGCGCGGCTGCCCCGGCCTCAGCGCTGCATGCTCCGAATGTGACGGCGACCACGCTTCCGGCGCCGACCTCATGCGGCCATCGGCCTGATACAGGCCGGTTGCAGCCTGGCCATGTCGTCTGGTGGAACCGGCGGCGCCAATCTGTGTTATGTCGTGTTGATCGCGGGCGCCGAAGGCTGCGCGTCCCGACAACAGAAAGCGAGGCCTGAGATGGCTGACGACAAGTCGAAGACGAAGCAGGACCGCAAGCAGGTCTCGAGTGAAGAGCCCTACGAGGTTGCCGCCTTTGCCCGCAAATACGGCATTCCGCCAAGCGAGGCACAGACCATCATCAAGCGCTACGGACCCTCGCGCAAGAAGCTCGACGCCCATATGGCGGCCCGCGGCTAGCGCATGTCGCCCACAAGTGGATCTCGGTTTTGGGAGAACGACATGCATGAAGCGGGTCGTCTGAACTCGTTCGGGCGCGGCGCGCTTTAGGCCCGAAACCATTTCGCCTGGACGGCGTTGAAGATGCTGCGGGCCGTGTCAACCGGGCCTGGTGGTACGGTGAACAGGATGTCTTTTTCCCGGTTTCTCATCCTGGCCAACGAAACGGCAGACGAGCATCTGTCCCACCCGGCCCGCAGCGCCACGCATTGAGGGAGGTCGTCATGTCCGACACCATACGCAGGACCGGCAGCTGCCTGTGCGGCGGCGTGCAGTTCGAGGTTCACGGCCCGCCGTTGCGCGTTGGCCTGTGCCACTGCAAGGATTGCCGCAAGGCCGGCGGTTCGGTCTACTCGGCCTTTGCCATCTGGCCGCGCGAGGCCTTCGAGACGACCGGCCTCGTCAGCTCCTATGGCACGCGCAGCTTTTGCCCGACCTGCGGCGGCCGCGTCGCCTGGGTCGACGACAACGAGGCCGAGGTGGCGATCGGCAGCCTCGACATCGCGCCGACCGATCTCGTGCCCGAATATGAACTGTGGACCTCCAGGCGCGAGACCTGGCTGCACGCTCTGTCCGGCACCGAACAGTTCGAGCACGACCGCCCAGCGCAGCACAACGCCGAAGCGCCGACGCCGAGATCGCTGTCGGACATCGACGCTGAGATTTGATCTCCGGGGAAGGGAACCCTGCCCTGCCGCCGACGTTACCGGATGCCTCTCACGCATGTCGCCCCGGCGACTTGCGGCAATCATGGAGACAACCGTTGAACGACAAGATGTTTCCCCGCCCGATCAGGCTGAAATTCGCGCCTGAGCGCGAGCGCATCATCCGCAGCGCCTGGGAAGGCCTGGAATGCCTCGGCGACTGGCCGGCTGGCCAGGGACGGCGCTACCGGGCGGCGTTGCGCAGTTGCCGCGATGCGCTGGATGGCTGGACGCCGGCGGAAAAAGCGATGCGGGCGATGATCGACGCCGCGCGCGAAGCAAAACTCCTCCAGTAGTTGGAACAGGGGCCATGCCTGATCTCATTTTGCCCACACCGATGCGGATCAAGCCGCATGGGTCGGATACGATCCGCGACGTCGCCACGCTCAAGGATGCCAGCGAAATCCTGATCGACTGGCCGCAGGCCAAGCGCGGGCCGTTCTACCAGGCGGCGCGCGAGAAGGTCGAAGCCGCCCTGGAAACCAAGATAGGTGCTGCCGAAGCACAGGAAGCGTTCGCAGCGCTCTGCAGCCACTCCGGCGTTTTGGTGCGATAGCGGTTTCAATAGAAGCAGGGGGGGCATTATTGCCTCGCCTGCTTCGTGCAAATCGGTCCTGATCACTCCGTATCCGAATAATCGATCCGATTATTCCGCCGGAAGCTCGCCCTGTACGATCGGGTGAGAGGTTTCGAAGCCAAAACTCTTTGGCGCCAGCAGAATCAAGGCAATCACGATCGCTATCGAGGCAAGCAACGTGGCAGTGGCTGCAATATCTCTCACGATAATCTCTCCAAATTCCAAGTCGTGAGAAAAACGCTCCCAACATAACGAGGTTCCATTAGCTTGCGCGATAATACCAACGAGCCGGCGTTTATTGTTTCGGCGGCTGGGGCGGCACTTCACCAGGCTTGATTACCGGCGTCTTGCCTTCGTCGGGAGCGGGCGCCGCCATGCCCTGGTCGCCCGTCGGGGGTGGTTTCAGCACGCCGCCGCAGTCGTTGAGCTTGGCGGTCAAATTGCCGTCATCGGCCTGCTGTTCAGGCTGCTGTTTTGCCCCTTGCTCGGTCTGAGCCCTGCATTTGTCGGCCTGCAGCGCCTGGCTGTCGTTCTGCTGCTGGGCCGCGGCCGGCACTGCCAGCGCCAGCATGAGGCCTAGTGGCATGATGGCGAGAGTTCTCATCACTGCCTCCTTCTTTTCTTTCACGGCCGCCCGCGGCGACCTTCCCTTCACAGGGACAACGCCTGTCGAAGAAAAAGGTTGGCCGCCTCGCCGGCGGCATTGCAACCAAACCCGTTTGCCGGCCGTTGCGCGTGCCGGAGGCGGTCATGTTCGAAGGTTTTCAAAGCACGGAAATCGACATTGGCGATGCCGGCATATACTGCCTGCGTGCCGGCGGCGGCCCACCGCTGCTGTTGCTGCACGGCTTTCCGCAAACGCATCTGATGTGGCGCGACATCGCCCCCGCTCTGGCCAGCCGGTTCAGCGTCGTCTGCGCCGACCTGCGCGGCTATGGCCGCAGTTCCTGTCCGACGTCCACTCCGGACCACGCACCCTATGCCAAGCGTGCCATGGCCGCCGATATGAGGAGGCTGATGGAGAAGCTGGGTTTCAGCAGCTTCATGGTCGCCGGTCATGATCGCGGCGGGCGTGTCGCCTACCGCATGGCGCTCGATCATCGGGACAGCATCGACAGGCTCGCCGTTCTCGACATCGTGCCGACCGCCGATGCCTGGGACCGGGCCGACGCCAGGCTGGCGCTGGGCTATTGGCCATGGTCGCTGCTGGCGCAGCCTGAGCCGTTGCCGGAAAAGATCCTGTCCGGCGCCGCCGAGGCGATCGTCGACAATGCGCTCAACGGCTGGGGCTCGCCGCCATCGGCGTTTCCAGCCGAAGTGCGTCAGGCCTATATCGAGGCCTTGCGCGCGCCTGCCCACGCCCATGCCATCTGCGAGGAATATCGGGCGGCAGCCACGCTCGACCGCGAGCACGACCATGCCGACAAGGCAGCCGGCCGGCGCATCCGCTGCCCGCTGCTGGCGCTATGGAGCGGTCAGGGCGCCTTGGCGGATTGGTATGCCGGCGAAGGCGGGCCGCTGGCGCTGTGGCGCGGCTGGGCCGACGATGTGCGTGGCCAGGCGATGCCGGGCGGGCACTTCTTTCCCGAAGAGAATCCGGCGCGCACGGCCGATCTGCTGGCCGGCTTCTTCGGTGAAACCAGTCACGGCATTTCCCGGCGATCGGAATTACCTTCGCTCTTCCTTTGATCGGGCCGAAGCCCCCTCCTTCTCCGCCTTTGCTTGACTGCCTTCATCACCGGCGGCAAGGCCGGGTCCGCGTTCGAACCGGCGCAGAAAGCCGGCAACGACCAGCACGATCAGCGTGCCGAACCCGGCCACTTGCCAAAGACCCAGTCCGCAGGCGACGCCGATCGCGCCCGCCAGCCACATGCCGGCGCCGGTCGTCAGCCCATGCACCTCGCCGCGCGAAAACATGATCGAGCCGGCGGCGAGGAAAGCGACGCCGGCGGTCACCGCCTCGACCACCCGGATCGGATCGACCTTGACCGATTCCCCCGCGAACATCGGCGCGTGCACGATCTCGACCGTCAGGATGCCGAAGGTGGCGGCGGCGACGCAGACGAGAATATGCGTGCGAAGTCCGGCCGGGCGATTGCGCCATTCGCGTTCGAAACCGATGATCGCGCCATAGAGCGTCGCCAGCAACAGCCGCGCCGCGATGACCGGAAACGAGGTGTAGGTGGAATGGCCGAATTCCTCGACGAGTTGTTCCATGATGTCCCCTCCGAAAGCGTGACGCCACAACGCGGCCGCCGGGTCACGGTTCCTGAATCCACCGCCAGGTGCGGCAAGGATGCGGCCGCTTTTGAAAACGCATCTGCCAAAGGGAGGTTGATGGAACCAGACCTCAAGGCTCAGGAAGTCTCGGTTTCGGGCAGGTCGGCGCCGAGCTCCGGAACGATGATCGAGTCCAGGGGCGCCGTCAGGGACCATTTGAGATGGCCCGGGCTGCGATCCAGCACCGCCAAGCCGCCCAGCGATTGCGGCGCGACCCGTTGCAGGACGACGGTGCCGAAACCCTTGCGCGTGCTTTCGTCTTGCCGCCCCCCGGGCCGCTCTCCTTCACGCACCGGCATCGTCTCGTCCCAAACCAGATGGATTTCCCGCTTGTCCGAAACGCCTTCAACGATCCGCCAGGTGATCTCGAGCCGCCCGGCCTCGCTCGCCAGCGCGCCATATTTTGAAGAGTTGGTGCCGAGCTCATGAAATGCCATGCCGAGATTTTGCACGGCATTCGGCTGCAAGGTCAAAAGCGGTCCGGACAGCGATACCCGCGCCTCGTGGCCGAACGGCTTGAGCTGCTCCTGGGCGAGGTCGAAGAGGCTGGCGCCGGCCCATTCCGAGTTCACCAGCAGATCGTGCGACCGCGACAGCGCCATGATGCGGGAGCGGATCAACTCCTCGAACTCGCGCGGATCGGTCGAGCGTTTGCTGGTCTCCCGGATCATCGAGAGGATCACCGCGAACTGGTTCTTGACGCGATGGTTCACCTCGCGGAGCAAAAGCCTGATCCGGCGCTCGCTCTCCTTGCTGGCGGTGATGTCGCGGGCGATCTTCGAGGCGCCGATGATCTCGCCGGACGCGTTCCTGATCGGCGAAATGGTCAGCGACACGGCGATGAGGCCGCCGTCCTTGCGTCGGCGGATCGTCTCATAGCTTGCCAGCAGTTCGCCTTTGCGGACCCGGCTGATGATGTCGGTCTCTTCATCCTTGAGATGATCGGGGATGAGCATGAGCACGGACCGGCCGACGGCCTCTTCGACGGTGTAGCCGAACATGCGTTGCGCCGCCGCGTTCCAACTGGTGATGATGCTGTTCAAATCCTTGCTGACGATGGCGTCGAAGGACGAATCGACAATCGCCGCCAGCCGCGCATCGGCGGTAATGGCGATCAAGGCATCAAAGCCCGCCAAATCTGTCACTGTCGACCCCTTCTCCCTCATGCGCGGATTGCGCGCATGGCCACCAATGCGCCGCGGTGGGTTTTGGTTGCAATCGCCTCCCAACATTCCTCCCAGGAACAGTCCGGGCAGTTCATGACTGGACCTTGCACTGGAACCTTGCGCGCTTGCGCGAGTTGCACCCGACACCCCCATGGATGGCTCAATAAGGAGGCACACGATGAGCGACGGCGATCTCGACCGGGTCTGGAAGCTGATGGACAGGATCGGTTTCTGTATGCTGGCCACCCGCGAAGGCGATGACATCCGCTCGCGACCCATGGCGGCGCATGTGGTGCGCGACGAAAACGCAATCTACTTCCTCACCGATGTCGACAGCCATAAGGACGACGAGATCGAAGCCGAGCCCAATGTCGGTCTCGCCTTCGCCGATTCAGGCGGCCAGAAATATGTTTCCGTCAGCGGTCTGGCGGCGGTTTCGAACGACCGCGCCAAGATCAGGGAGTTGTGGTCGACCCCGGCCAAGGCCTGGTGGGACAGTGCCGATGACCCTTCGATCCGCGTGCTTAAAGTGACGCCGAAAGATGCCCAGTATTGGGACAGTCCCGGCACCGTGGTCAGCTATGTGAAGATGCTGGCGGCAACGGTCAGCGACAGCCGCCCGGAAATCGGTAACACCGGCAAGGTCAGGATGTAGCCGGACGGCGTCGAGGACCTCAGGCAGATGTGCGAATGCCGGTGGGGCGCAGCGAATATCGCCGGTGCGGCACACCGGTGCCGATCAGTCCGGCTTGGGAGGGTCAGGGGCATTCGGTGCTGGATCGGCGTCGGCATCCCTTTGCGGACAGTCCTCGTAGCTGTGGTCGCGGCCGCCGCAAAAAGAACAGCACATGGCCTCGCGATCCCCGTTTCCGGGACGCCATTGCGGGGTTTCGTAGGGCTTCCTGCCATTCATCCCCAGCAATGCACGACGGACCATTTGGTTGCGCCGCCACCGACGGCCGGCCGGCGGTTGCGGAACCACCCGCCGGGATGCGAGTTTCGGCCAATACATCCATTCGAGGGAACAGCCATGCCGATGCGCCGAATTGCCTTGATGACGGCAGCGATCCTGCTGGCCGCGACCGGCCTCGCCGAAGCCAGGCCCGATACCCGCACGATGAGTTGCGACCAACTCCGGCAACTGCTCCAAAGCCATCATGCCGTGGTGCTGACCACCGGCCCCAACACCTATGACCGCTATGTCAGGCAGTTCGGCAACGAATGCGACTGGCCGGAGGTGCCGATGTCGGCCTATGTCCCGACCCGTGACGGCAACTGCCCCGTCTACCGCTGCGAGGAACCTGTCACCAACTTTCCGGACTGAGACCGCGCCTCAAGTCGCTTTGCCGCCGCATTGCGTTGATCCCGGCGCGGGAACCGGCTAGGGGTGGGGGCAACTTGCATTTTCCCGCTTCGTCTAATGGTAGGACAGCGCCCTTTGAAGGCGTGAATCGTGGTTCGAGCCCATGAGCGGGAACCAGCAAGCAACCAAGCGTTCGGCTGGTTCGAAGCTGCGCGCAGACTGGCCAGCCGGCTTCAGCGTATTAGCGCGCGCTTGTATTTCACTCGAAGCAGGATCATCATCCTGGCCGACAGTGGATCGAAGGGGTGCAGCGACATGGAACTGAGTTGCTTTGACGGGGGCGTCCTTGCATCGGCGATGTCCCTGAACATCACGGCGGTTTTCATGATATTGGCCGCATTTGCCGCATTTCGGCTGGTTGCAATATCGCGCGAAGGTTCTGCCGACCAACTCCAGACGGCGTAGCCCGCAGAGAACCTCCTGTGCAGGAGAAGGCATATGGCCGCCAGAAAGGTGATAGCCGTCAAGGACTGGTCTTGCGGCATGAGCGACGAGCTTGGCCGCGTCGTCCTGACCATCAACCCGACCGAGGGTGAGCCCATCCTGGTTTTGATGACAATTTTCCAGGCGGCAAGGATGGCCGGGGAATTGCGGGCGCCGAAACTCGTCTCCATACCTCGGTGAGGCAGCGCCCCCGGGCAAAGCGATCAAGCTCGCCGAGGCAGCCCCAACGCCCTCCCCGGCGAGCCCTGTTGCTCCGTTACGATGAACAATGGAGCAATTACTGCGTTACGGATCCGGGCGCCATTAAGTTGCATCCGGCCTCCTGAAACCATTTCGCGGACCCCGCGTTGACCACCGGGCCGACACAGGAGACATCTCATGACCGTCAACTGCCGCATATCGATCGACAACCGGCCGGAGGCCACGGACGCCGTTTTCCAGGCGGTTCCCCGGATTGGCGAAAGCGTTGCGCTGTCGATCGACGGAACCACGCAGGATCTGCGGGTATCGCGCGTCGTGCACGTCACCAATGGCAGCCTGGAAGGTGCCGCGATCGTCGTCGAAGTGACGACAAACATCCTCTGAATCGAGAGTTATCGTCCGCTACGCCGGCCGGCACCGCGCGGCGACCGCCGACCGTTGCGGGGACCAGGGCGGCCCACGCGCGGTGAACCGCTCTACTCCTTGCCGCCGTCGGAAATGCCATTGCCGTCGGCGGTTGGCAGGATGCCGAAGTCTTGCGACTTCGCCCCTTGCTCCGCCGTCAGGAAGCCATCCGCGGCAAGACCGCGCCGCAGCAATTCCCTGACGGCGGCCGAACGGCTCGGCATGCGCTTGTCGAAGCGCCAGTTTTCCAGCGCCGCCAGTTCGTCTGACGTCAGCATGATCTGCAACCGTTCCGGGCGTTCCAGTTCAGTCATCGCGCTTCCCTCGCTCTGGACCACGTTTACGTCGAATGAGCATTCAACTCATTTACCTCATAATTAGGAAACCGCTCCTAGCGCGTCAAGACCTCGCGATGTGTGAACCGCTTCTCGTGCTCATGATGAGCCTGACGGGTATTCGGCGTAAGGCGCACACTTGCATAACTATGCTAACTGGTTGATTTATTTGGGTATTATTTAATTCGTGACTTGCCAAGGCGAAGTCTTTGCCGCATTGTGCGATCTGAACAGAAAACCGTTCCCTTCGGGAGGTTTCGATGCGGTATAATTACTCGGCGCGACTGCGCGATGACGTCCGTTCAGCGGTCCAGATCGCCTTCAGGAAGACCGGCATCGTCAGCATCACGGCGGTGGCGGAGCATGTAAGGGTCAGGAATCTGGCCGAAAACGTCGCCCTCGAGGACGTCGAATACCTTGTCTTCCAGGCAGCCCAGTTGATTGGCGCCGCAATTGAATTCGACGGGCTCACCAATTTCGACGGCGTAGCTGGTCTGTTCGTGGATGGGCTCGGTGGCGACGGTGGCGAGCACGTGATCGCCCAACTCGACAGGCCTGGTCCGGCAACCCTGCAGTAGGGCAGTTCCGGCTGAACGCGCATTTGTCCCGTGCCAGTCAGGGGGCCTCCTCAAAAGGCCGCCCTGCTGTTTCTGTACCCTGGTGATGATGAGAGCTGTTCCGTCAGGCGGAGCCGGCGATTTGTGAGGCGAAGTCCCGATAGGGACGCAGCGGGCGGCCCAGAAGCGCGGTCAGGCGCTCGACGTCGCCGGCGTCGGGCAGCATGCCGTCGGTCAGGAACCGCTCGCCCATCAAGCGCATGTCGTACGCCATCCAGGCAGGCAGGAACTGCTTGAGATTCTGCTCGAAACCTTCGGTATCGTCGCCGCCGTAGCTGATCGGGCGTGCGAGCACGTCGGACCAGATGGCCGCGATATCCGTCCCGGTCAGTGTCTGCGGACCGACGAGATTGATCCGCTCCAGCGCAAGCGGCTCTGCGGATCGTTCCCGACGCAGCAGCTCGAGAGCGGCGATTTCGGCGATATCACGCACGTCGATCATGGCGAGCCCCTTGGTGCCGATCGGCATTGTGTAGGTGCCGTAGCCGGTGATGACGTCTTCGATCATCAGGTCGTTCTGGATGAAGTAGGCCGGGCGCAGGATCGTAGCCTGGAAGCCCATCTGCTCGATCATTCGCTCGACGCCGAATTTGCCGGCGAAATGCGGCACGTTCACATAGACGTCCGCATGGATCACCGAGAGATAGACGATCCGCTCGATGCCCGCCGATCGGGCGACGTTCAGCGCGACCAAAGCCTGGGTGAATTCGTCCGGCACCACGGCGTTCAAGAGGAACAGGGTGGAAACGCCGGACATGGCTTTGCGCAGCGAATCGACATCGAGAAAGTCGCCGTGCGCGACCGATACGCCCGCCGGGAAGCTGGCTTTCGACGGATCGCGGACGAGAGCACGGACATCGGCGCCGCGCTTGACGAGGTGCTCGACGACTTGGCGGCCAACATTGCCTGTGGCGCCGGTAACGAGGATGGTCATGGAATTTCTCCTGTTGGGTTGCTTGACAGGCCCAATATGTGTGGCTCACAAACAGTCAAACAGGCCGAAATTTTAGACGTACCGTCTCACTGGTGGAACACTCATGGATCTTCTGGCCCTGACCGATTTCAACCTCGTTGCCCGCCATGGGGGTTTCGGCAAAGCGGCAAGGGCCACCTGCCGGCCCAAGGCAACGCTGTCCCGGCGGGTTGGAGACTTGGAGAGCAGCCTTGACCTGCGCCTGTTTGAACGGGGTGCGCGCAACCTGAAGCTCACCGAGGAAGGGCGAGCACTCTTCGAGCGGACGGGGACCTTGCTCGCCGAGCTGGACGAGACGGCCGCCGAGATCGCCTCGGGCGGCCAAAGACCCAAGGGCAGGCTGCGGATCAGCGCACCTCTGCATTTTTCTCAGACCGCGATGGGAAGGATCGCCGCGGGATTTACCCTCAAGCATCCCGAGGTGAGGCTTGAGGTCACGACGGAGGACAGGGCTGTCGACATGATCGAGGAAGGTTACGACCTGGTGATCCGGGTCAACCCGAAACCCGACGAAAGCCTGGTCGGACGGGCGTTTCTCCGCGACCGCCTGGTCGTTGTGGCGAGCCCGGACCTTCCTCGTACGACCGGTGGGCAGGCCGCTCCTGGCGTTGCACGCGGCACAGGCGAACGCCAGACATGGCACGTAAAGGACCATGGTGGCCGCTCGACGATTGCGGTCGAGCCTGTCCTTGCTCTGTCGACGCTGATCATGGTGCGGGATGCGGTGCGGGCCGGCGTCGGTGTTGGACGTCTCCCAATTTCCCTGGTGAGCCACGATTTGGCTGACGGCACCCTGGTGAATTGGGGGGACATCGATGGCCCGGAGATCGCTCTTTGGACGCTCTACCCCTCCCGGCGGCTGCTCAGCGCGCGCGTGTCGGCGTTCCTGGATTTTCTGAAACAGGCCTTCCCGAATGGGACGCCGGACGAACTGGCCGCCTATATCGGCAGGTGATGCCCGGCCGCTTTCGCCGGCAAGAACCTTTATTTTCCGCGGAAAGATTTCCGGCGGAACAAGTTGGGGCGACGAAAATTACCTGTCACCCTTACAAGAGGAGGACGTCGTGAAAGGCTTGCGCAGTCTCCTTGCCGAACTGTCAGCCAGCTGGCTCAAGCGCCGCAAGGCGCAGGCGCCCACTGTCGTGAACACAGTCAAACCCCGCCCCGCCCATCAGGCGCCGCGGCAACGTGCCGCCCACAAACCCAAAACACCGTCCACCCGCGACGTCTCCTCGAACATGTGAGCCGCGCGGACAAGATGGGTCGCCCAATGCCATTGGGAGGTATCGGCAACTCTCACACCGGATTGATTGGCATCGACGAAACCTTTGAGCGGCCATAGGCGTTTATCGCTTCAGCCCTATCGAGGTGGTTCCAATGCAAACGGCATGGTTCTCGAAGCCTGTGGCGGTTTCGGTCGGCGTCACCGGTTCCATCCACCATCTGTCCAACACACAGCAGGCCATTGATTTGCTCACCACACATTGGCGTGACGCAGGCAGCCCGAAGCATCAGTCCGCGCTGCGCGCCTGCCGGCGGGCAACGAGCGGCGATGTCGCCCCCGACGTCGCCAGGGCGGCGCTCGTCGAGGCCGCGCGTGAAGCCCACATCCTGATCGAATAGAGTGTCGATTGATCGGCCAATGTCGATGCGGCTGCTATAGTCGCGGCATCCCCTCCTTGGAGACCCCACCATGACCCTGAACACACGCAAGCTCGGCAGCCAAGGGCTGCAGGTCTCGGCCATCGGCCTCGGCTGCATGGGCATGAGCCAGTCCTACGGCCCGGCCGACGAGGCCGAATCCATCGCCACGCTGCACCGTGCCATCGAACTCGGCTGCACCTTCCTCGACACCGCCGAGGTCTATGGCCCTTACGACAACGAAGCCCTGCTTGGCCGGGCGCTGACGGGCAAGCGCGACCAGGTGACGATCGCCACCAAATTCGGCTTTCGCATCGAAAACGGCAAGCAGGTCGGAACCGACAGCCGGCCCGAGCACATTCGAGAGGTCGTGGAAGCCTCGCTCGGCCGCCTCGGAACCGACCATATCGACCTCCTCTACCAGCACCGCGTCGACCCGGCGGTGCCGATGGAGGATGTCGCGGGCGCCGTCGGCGAGATGATCGCGCAAGGCAAGGTGCGCTTCTTCGGCCTGTCGGAGGCGGGTGCGGCCAACATCCGCCGGGCGCATGCCGTGCATCCGGTGTCGGCCGTGCAGAGCGAGTATTCGCTGTGGGAGCGCAATCTGGAGCCGGAGATCATCCCGCTGCTTGGCGAACTCGGCATCGGCCTGGTGCCGTTCTCGCCGCTCGGCCGAGGTTTTCTCACCGGCCAGGTCAAGCGCGCGGAAGACTATCCCGACGGCGATTATCGCCGCAACGACCCGCGCTACCAGGGCGAAAACTACGACGCCAATGTCGAGGCGGCCGCCAAGGTGAGCGACATTGCCGCTGCCCGCGGCGTCAAGCCCGGCCAGGTCGCGCTGGCCTGGCTGCTGGCGAAGGGCGACGGCTTTGGCATCGACATCGTGCCGATCCCCGGCACCAAGCGCACAAAATACCTGGAAGAGAACGTCGCCGCCGCCGCCATCAAACTCGATGCCGCCGAGATGGCCGCGCTCGACGCAGCGCTTGCGCCGGGAAAAGTCTCCGGCCCGCGCTACACCGAGCGGGGCATGGCGATGGTCGATCGGTAGGGGTGCCTGCTCCAGCGTCCGCGACGGTCTCGCCAAGGTCGTTCCGAATAGACAAGGCTACCGAAAGCCCAGATGCTTCCGATAGCAGTGGGTTTCCACGGTGAACCTGCCGGCGACATCGTCCGGCAGCCAAAGTGCGTCTTCGAAGGTGCGGCTCAAGCGCCACCCTTCGCGGGCATAAAATCTCTGCGCGCGGAGATTTCCCGCCGTGCAGAAAAGCTCGGCCTCCGCCACGCCTTGTTTGGACAAGAGATGCTCGGCGCGTGACAGCAGATCGCGGGCGGTCCCGCTTCCCCGTGCTTGCGGGCTTACGTGGAGTTTCACCAGCTCCGCTCCGTTGATGGAGACGAAGCCAAGCAGTTCATCGGCTGCCGCCACATGGAATGCATCGGCGGATTGCTCCAGCCACAGCGAAAAATGCGCGGGCGTTCGGTACGCCAGGATTTCGGCCGGAACCAGATGCGCATGGGCATCATGCCAGCCCTGGTGCCACAGTTGCACGATCGCTGGCCGGTCGGCTTTTTGGGCTGGGCGAATTTCAAGCATTCCTCACCGCCTGCAAAAGTCTGGGATCTGCGCGCCAGGGTCATTTGCCGCTTCCGGCATTTCCAAGAATTACAATCCGCTGCATCATCCCTGGCTTTGCGAACATCTCAGAGCGTTCGCGCCCCATGCCTGTCCAGCGTGCTCGGGGCGTTGACCGCAAATTGCGCAGCGAAAGCCCTGATGTAAGCGGGCCGAGCTTCACCGCGCGCCACATAGGCAGCAAGGTTTTGATATTCGTCCAAAATGCCCGACATTCTTAGTCGCAGCAGCACCGATACCATCAACAGATCGCCCGCGCTGAATGCATCGTCGAGCCACTCGGCGGCGCTCAGGCGAGCCGAGAGCCTGTCGAGACAGGCGCGAACACGATCCTTCACCAATGGCAAACGCTCCTCGCTCCAGGGCTTGTCAGCTTCGAATATCTTTGCCGTCGTTAATTCGAGGATCGGCGGCTCGACTGTGTTAAGTGCGGCAAACATCCAGGTGATCGCACGCGCGCGGGCATCGCGATCGCCGGGCAGCAGGCCCGCGTGCTGCTCGGCAAGATGAAGGATGATCGAGCCGGTCTCGAACAGTGAGAGAGAACCCTCCTCATAGGTGGGGATCTGGCCAAAGGGCTGGAGTGCCAGATGGCCAGGCGCCTTCATCTCCGCGAAGGAAACAAACCGAACCTCATAAGGCTGCCCTGCTTCTTCGAGCGCCCAGCGAACGCGCGTATCGCGCGCCAGTCCCTTGCCGCGATCGGGCGATCGTTCAAATGCCGTGATGGTGATTGTCATCGCATCGTTCCTGATTGGGTGAATTCTTCGGCTCCTTATCGTCAAGACGAATGGGCCTCCCGGAAATCGACATCGGTCTGAACTATTTTCCGCAATTCGTGCCTGGCTTGTCCCCGACATTGCCGAAGAAGGCGAAGGCAGGGCCTAACCCGCCGCTGCCGCCGTGACCTTCTTGGACGCGGCCCGCTGTCGCCGCATGCGCCGTTTGGCGACAAGCTTGAGCGCGACCGGCGGCTCGTTTGACAGCGCGCCCAGCACGGCGTCGACCATGCCATGCGCCACGAAATCCGCGTTCATGTCACGGGCCAGTTTGTCGGCCGTCTCCTTGTCCTCAGCAGCGGCCTCCGACCAGAACACGATTCCCACCCGAAGTGCGGCCTTCGCGCGCTTCAGCCGGCGAACCAGGAAACGGGCGTGCTTGACGGAATCCCGGTTCAGGAATCCGACCACGACGGTGTCGACGGTTTCGAGCTCAAGGCGGCGAATGCTGGCGGGCTCCATATCCGCAAAGCCGGCTTTCGATACCGTCGCGCCCTGGACCTCCAGCACCTGCGCCAGCATCGCGGCGGCGGCGTCGTCGAGCTCGCCACGCCCACCGGCGCAAAGCACGGACATATCGGTGCCATCGGGCAGGTCGGTCTCGTCCTCCCCGTTGGGATCGCCATCGTCGCTCGCCTCTGCGGCCACGGGCGGCTCCTCCTCCTCGCCTGCCTCCTCCTGCGCGCTGTCGTCGAGATTGGCGACCAGCATCAGGGCACTGGCCGCCACCTGCCGCCTTTGCAAATCGCCCATGACGCCGCGCACACGGTCTTGTTCGCCCAGCAGAAGCGCCGGAATGGCAACCTTGTCGTAGAATTCGACCAGATATTTCTCCTCCAGCATCTCCTCGGCGTGGTCGGTGGCTTCTTCCGGATCACCGGCCAGCAACCGCTGGTACAGGCGCGCATGGGGTTCGAGCACGGGCTCGTTGCCGAACAGAACGTCGAGGAATTCAAACTGCGGCACGTGCCGGCCCAGCACCACCAGGCAGACGGTGAGCGGTGTCGACAGGATCAGCCCGAGCGGCCCCCAAAGCCACGTCCAGAAAATCGCCGCGACGATGATCGCCAGCGGCGACAGTCCTGTCCGCGAACCGTAGAGCCAGGGTTCGATGACATTGCCGGTGATCAGCTCCATCACCACGAACAGGGCGGCCGTCCACAGCACGAGCGACCAGCCCGGCGCAACGGCCAGCGCCAGGAACAGCGGCAAAAGCATGCCTATGATCGGGCCGATATAGGGCACGAAACGCAGCGCCAGCGCCAGCAGCCCCCACAGCAGCGCATTGGGAATACCGAGGACCCAGAGCCCGATCGCGATCGGTACGGCGTAGACGATGTTGACGACCAATTGCATCAAGAGATAGCGGCCCACCCGCTTGGCGGCATCCTGAAGCGCCTCGGTGGTCCGGTGGAGGTCGCCATAGCCGACAAGCCGGATGAAGCGGTCGCGCAGATCCTCCCGCTCGAGCAGCATGAAGATGACGACGACAATGATCAGCCCGGCCGAGCCAAGCGGGCTGATCAGCGGCCCGACGATGTTCTGCAGAACCTGGAGCGGCCTTTCGCGCGCGACGATCTCGACCGGCACCGGCTCGCGCGGCGGCTTTTCCGGGGTGGCAGCCGGCAGCGAGGGGTCCTGCCTGTCGATCTCCTGGCCGACCCGCTCGACCACCTTGCTCAGTCTGGCAAGGATCCCGCCCCCCACCCCGGTTTCCTTGAGCGAGCGGATCTTGGTCAGGATGTTGGTCTGGTAGACCGGGATGTTCTGCGCCAGTTCGCTGACCTGCGTGGCGACGACGAAGGAGAACAGGCCAAGGGCCGCGAAAGCGCCGAGCACGCTGGCAATGACGGCGGCAATCCGGGGGATACCGACCTTTTTAAGAGCTGAGACAAGCGGCGCCAGGGCGAAGGTCAGCAGCAGCGCGATCGCGATCGGCAGGAAAACCTCGCGCCCGAAATACAGTGCCGCCACTGTCGTGACGATGGCCGCCACATTGGGCAATGAGGTTCGCGGATGAAGCGCGGCCGCTGAAAGGGCGTCGCCCGGCCCATCAGCCGGAGACGCCGTGCCGTTTCGACGATTGGCCACGTGATGCCTCCCTGCCAAATGCCATGATCGGGCATATAGAGCCGACGTGCAACTTTAGCCAACGGTGAAATACACCTCACTCAACAGGCAATGATCCGGCCCGCGTCGGCCGCTCTCAACGCGCGGAATGGAAGTCAGGCTCGCTCGTTCGGATCAGCGCGCCGCATGCCTGGCCAGCGCGTGCTCGATCAGCACGTCGATGGTTTGGCTGTAGCCGATGCCTGATGCCGCCAGCGCCTTGGCGTACATCGAGATGTCGGTGAATCCGGGAATGGTGTTGACCTCGTTGACGAGCAGGCTGCCATCGGCGCGCAGGAAGAAATCGACGCGCGCCATGGCTTCGCAGCCAAGCGCCTGGAATGCCCGCCGCGCCATATCCCTGGCCTTCTCGGCCACATCGGCCGGGATATCGGCGGGCACCTTGACCAGCGCGCCGTCGGCATCGAGATATTTGGCCTCATAGGTGTAGAAGCCGTGCTTGCCGGCCGGAATGATCTCGCCGGGCAGCGACACCGTCAGCGACCCGTCGGCGCGCTCCAGCACCGAGAACTCGATCTCGCGGCCCTCGACGAATTCCTCGATCAACACTTTGCCGTCGTAGCGGAAAGCCGTGTCGATGGCCTGCTCGAAGCCGTCCCTGTCATTCACCTTGCTGACCCCGAAGGACGAGCCCTGGCGCGCCGGCTTGGCGAAGAACGGCAGGCCGAGCATCCCGGCAATCTCCTGGAAGGAATGCTTGCCGTTTCGATGCACGGTGACGGAGCGGGCAACCGCCAATCCCGCCTCGCGCATCAGCCGCTTGGCGACATCCTTGTCCATGGCGGCGGCCGAGGCGAGGATGCCGCAGCCGACATAGGCGACATCGGCGACCTCGGCATAGCCCTGCACCGAGCCGTCCTCGCCGAACGGCCCGTGCAGCACCGGGAACACGACGTCGATGGGGGGCAGGTCAGGCCGCGTACCATCCGGCGACACGGCAACCAGCCGGCCCTTGCCACCGGGCAGCAGGGCGACCTCTGCAACATACTCGGATACCGGCGCCCCTGCCCCGCCATCGCCGATCGCGGCGGCGCCATCGAGTTGTTGCAGCAGCCACCCGCCGTCTCGCGAAATGGCGATCGGCACGATGTCGTAGCGCGTCCGGTCGATCGCCTTCAGCACATTGGCGGCCGACAGGCGCGACACGTCATGCTCGGCCGAACGCCCGCCATAGAGGATGGCCACTCTTGTCTTACCGGTCATCGAAATCCCTCGACTGTCAAAAAAATCAAATGGCGACGGCAATGCCGCGATTGGCGAAGAAGCGATCGAAATCGGCCGGCGCCAACACTGCGTCTGCCTGTGTGGCGGGGTCATGGCCGGACGGGTTGTGGAAGCGGAAACCCTGGTTGGACGCCGCCGTGACCAGCACCAGATGACCGCCCTTCGAGGGCGGCTCGCGCTCGGGCCAGCGGATCGAACTGCTGACCGACGCGATGAAGAAGCGCGTCCGCCGCATGATCGCCGGAATCTCCGCTGTCGCGATATTGGTCATCACCTCGGCGCGCAGGCCGAAGGCTTCCTTCACGAAGCTGACGAAGGGCGCGTAGATCAGCCCCTTGATCGATCCCCCGTTGACGACATAGCCGCCATATAAGGTGCAGCGCCTGGCAAGCTCGATCGTCGGCACGATCTCGCCGCGGCTGGCCAGGATCATCTTCAGGCACGCCATGCCGCAGATGTTGGCCGCCCAGACCGCATACTCATCGAGGGTTTCCGCGCCCGACCTCCGCCACAGCGGATCGCGCCTGAGCGCAACATCCGCGCCGTCGGCGAGGACGTCCAGCGTCAGGTCGGGCGTCTCCCACTGGCTGAAAAACGGCACGGTTTCAGGCAGCGGGTTCATGCGGTCTCCTCGGGCGGCTGGCTCCCTCTTGTATACGAGGATACGAGATGGATGAAAAGCCGCTTAGGCCCGTTTGGCGAGCCGTGCGCCGCCGCCTACTCGGCCTTCGCCCAACCGAATACCAGCCATGCATATTTCGATTTTTCGTCGGGTTCGACAGTGTAGGTCATCTGCATGTCGCCGTCCTTGGCGTAGATATCCAGCCTGGGCGCCGTCTCCAGCTTGAGCCACGCCGAACTCTTGCTGAAGGACCAGGTTCCGCACCAGACGCAAGGCCCCGACGTCGGATCACCCGGCTGATGAAAATTGTAGCGGCCGTCCGCCGTGATCTCCAGATAGTCGAACGCCCCGTAAAACGCGGTCACCGTCTGCTGGAATTCATTGGCGGCCGCTTCCTGTTCCGGTGTCGGCGCATCCTTCATATCGCGCGGCGGCCGGATGGCCCCACCGTTCAGTTTCCATTTACCGACAAAATCCTTCTGGGTCGGAAGATATTCCTCCTGCGCCTGCGCCGATGAAACATAAGCAAAAGGTGATATACTTGTGAGGCCACCGGCCCCGATCGCAAATAAAAGCGTGGCGGCACAGATCGCCCTTGTTGGGTTTTGCATAAAAAATATATCTCCACGGGGGTAAGGGGAGTTTTATTGAGGATTTTGCAGCGCGCGTTGCTTCGATACCGATTCCCGCTCGCCATTTGCACGGTTAGCATCGTGGCCACCAATCTGGCAACGCAAAGCAGCCTCTCTCTCCAGCATCGCCCCATGCGCCCGCGATCCCGGCCGGCTGAATATCGGCAGCTTAGAAGGTGATCTTCACCGAAGCGGCGCTGCGACTATGGGGGCCGTGATGGACGGCCTCGATGTTGTTGCCATCGGGATCGAGCAGGAAGGCGGCGTAATAGCCGGGGTGATAGGGCCGTTCGCCCGGTGCGCCATTGTCCGTGCCGCCAGCCGCAAGCCCGGCCTTGTAGAAGACATCGACCATGGCGTGATCCCTTGCCTGGAAAGCCAGGTGATGGCGGCCGGTGAGTTTTCCCTGTGCGGCCGGGCTGTCGGCAGTGGAGACAAACAGCTCGTCGGCCCAGAAAAAGTCGGCGCCGCTGCCGCCAATCGGGACATCGAGCGCCTGCAGGACCGCCTCGTAGAAACGCCGGCTGGCCGCAAGGTCCCCGACCACCAGTTGGATGTGGTCGATGAGCCGGCCGCGATGCAATTCCTGGGTTTCCATGAAAACGCCTCCTCGTGTGGGTTCGAATTTAGGTTCGGACAGGGCGTCGTCAATGCGGATACTCCTTCCGTCCAGCAAACAAAAGGCCCGCTGGGAGGGGATCCAGCGGGCCTTTGGAAAGCATGTCTAGCCTTCAGAGGTCTGAGGGGGGATCAGACCTAGTAAGAACCTTTGTTGGCCGCGGAGGTTCCACCCGAACAAAAAAATTGCCGATGGCCGGTCGAAACCGCGGAATTCGAGCGGTGGAGGCGATTTCTTTCGCGAGACCACTCTCAGTTTGGAACTTTCCGCTCGCAACCGGGTTTGGTGGCGCGGTGGGAGGAATTGCGATTGGATTGTTTTCAGAGGCTCGAAGCGCTTGTCGACAGCGCCGGTGTCGACGATATCGAGGAAGCAACCGCTCTGCTGCGCCGGTTCAAGGGCAGGTCGCGCGAGGTCGCGGCAGCCATAGATGAGTTCATGCTCGATTTCATGACGTTGGTCTTCGTCGTCGAAAACGGCGAAGAAGGTTTCGAAAAGCCGGTCCGCAAGCTCGCTCGCACCAGGCTTTCAAAGCTTGAGCGGCTGGTGACTGTAATGGCGGAGGCAAAGCCGGCTTCCGGCGCCGGCCTATCCCTTCAGGATGGCGGCTAGCCTGGGAATGCCTTCGCTCACCGCGCGCCGGTCGGCGAGCGTGAAGGACAGCCGCAGCGTGTTGCGCCCGGTGCCGTCGGCATAAAACGCGCTGCCCGGCACGAAGGCCACCCGCGCCTCCTTGACCGCCCGCGCCAGAAGCTCGGTGGCGTCGGCCCCTTCCGGCAGCGTCACCCAGACGAACATGCCGCCTTCCGGATGGCTCCAGGTCACGCCTTCCGGCATGTGGGCTTCCAGTGCAGAGAGCAGCCCGTCGCGGCGCTCGCGATAGGCGCCGATGAGTTTTTCTACCTGGCCGTCGAACACGGCTTCGGCGACGCGATGCATCACCACCTGGTTGATCGACGGGCTGTGCAGGTCGGAGGCCTGCTTCATCAGCACCAGCTTCTCGACGATTTGGCGCGGCGCGCACACCCAACCGACCCGCATGCCCGGCGACAGGATCTTCGAGAACGAGCCGCAATAGAGCGTGCGCGCCTTGTCGATACCGCCGGACCTGATGCAGTCGAGCGCCAGGATCGGCGGCTCGCCTTCGCCGTCATAGCGCAGCGCGCGATAGGCGGCATCCTCGATGACGGCGATGTCGAGTTCGCCGGCGAGGTCGAGCACCGCCTCGCGCTGCTCACGGTTCAGCGTGTTGCCGGTCGGGTTGGCGAAATCCGGCACCAGATAGGCGAATTTGGCCTTGCCGCCATTTGCAGCCGCCGCCGCGCGATAAGCATCGGGCGTCATGTTGCCGCCGGCCGGGGTCAGGCGGTCGTAGCGAGGCTCATAGGCGTTGAAAGCCTGCAGCGCGCCCAGATAGGTCGGCCACGTCACCAGCGCGGTATCGCCCGGCGACAGGAACAGTTTGCCGAGATAATCCAGCGCCTGCTGCGAGCCGGAGGTGATGAAGATATTGGCCTCGTCACAGGCGACGCCAAGCTTGCCCATCTGCCCGGCGAGCCAGCGCCGCAACGGCAGATAGCCTTCCGAGACCTGGTACTGCAGCGCCGCACCCGCCTCGGCGCCGCCCAGCACCGAAGCATAGGCGTCGCGGATCGCCTCGGCCGGGAACAGCGCCGGGTCGGGAATGCCGCCAGCAAACGAGATGATGTCGGGCTGGTCGAGCAGCTTCAAGAGTTCGCGGATTTCCGACGCTTTCATGCGCGACGAGCGCGAAGCCAACAGATTCATAAGGGTCACGACACGCCTCCCCAGACGCTGCAATATAGGTCAACTTGGCTGACCTATATCAGTCTTTGCCGGCGCTTTGAATAGGGCTGAAAGCCGTCCGCTATGCGCCAGCCGCTGTCCGGGCGGGACGGGGCGGGAAACTACAAGGTTCTCTTATAGCCGAGATGGCTGCCGGTGAAGCCGAGGCTCTCATAGAAGCGGTGCGCGTCCGCCCGCCCCTTGTCGGTGGTTAACTGGACAAGGCTGCAGCCCCGCGCCCGGCACGCGTCGATCGCCCATTCGATCATCAGCCTGCCGACGCCCCCCGAGCGTCGGTGGCCGGCAACCCGAACCGCCTCGATCTGCCCGCGCCACGCGCCCTTGGGCGACAGGCCCGCAAGGAAAGATATCTGCAAGGTGCCGATCACCTCGCCGCCATCCACGGCCACCACCAGCAACTGATTGGGATCGGCGTTGAAAGCGTCGATATAGCCTTGTGCCAGCGGCAAGGAGGCGTCCTCGCGGCCGGCGCCAAGCGGATCGTCGGCCAGCATCGCGACGATATCAGGCAGGTCGGAGGCCTGCGCACGGCGGAAGGTGATCATTGTGTCGAGATATCGCGAGGCGGCGGCAGCGGCAAGATTTTAATACACTCCCGGCGCTGGCTAAACTTTGCCCTCATACGCTCGCTGCGCCCGCGTCACCGCCTCATCGAGCCTCGCACCCTCGGCATATCTAGCCAGGTTTTGCGGCCGCACCGTCCCAGGCAGCAGCCTCGGACACGGCTCGGCGGCGCCGACCACCATCCGCACCGGGATGACGCCGGCCCACACCGGATGCCCGTAATCCTCCTCGTCGTCGGCGACGCCCTTGGCGCGCACCTTCGACGACGCTTCTTCGATGCGCATGCCGATCACCGTCGTCGCCTTGGCCTCCTGCACCGAGATCGGCCGCAGGGTCTCGCTCCGGCCGGGGTAGAAGCGGTCGACGACGCCGGCCAGCGCCTTCAGTTTCTCTTCAGGCTCATCGATGATCCGCGCCGTGCCGAAACACATCGCCGAGCGGTAATTGGCGGAATGGTTGAAGCCCGAGCGCGCCAGCACCAGCCCGTCGAGATGCGACACCGTCAGACACGCCGGCGTGCCGCCGCGCAGATTGCGCAGCATGCGGCTGGCCGACGAGCCGTGCCAGTAGAGCATGTCGTCCTCGCGCCAGTGGATAGTCGGCGTGCAATAGGGCTGGCTGTCGAACGTATAGGCGACATGGCACAGCAGCCCGGCATCCAGCACCGCGAAGACTGCCGCATGGTCGTAGCTGCCGCGCTCGTGCAGGCGCTTGACGCGGTTGCGGCTGGTGGTCGGAAAGCTGGCTGGCGTGTCGTTCACGGCTTGCATCCTTGGTTGTTGTCTGCCAACCATGCGCCATGACATTGGTTGATAAAAGAACCAATCTGATGAAGAAAAACCAGACCAATTTTCCGGATTGGTCGGCGCTGATCCCGGTCCTGCCGGGCGACGGCCCGCGCAGCCGTGAACTATATGCGGCGCTGCGGCGGCTGATCGAGACCGGCGCGCTGGCCGCCGGGGCGAAACTGCCGACCACCCGGGATCTCGCACAGCGCTTCGGCCTGTCGCGTTCGGCGGCGGTTGCCTGTTTCGAAATCCTGATCTCGGAGGGGTTTGCGGTTGCCAAGGTCGGCGCCGGCACCTTCGTCGCGCCTGACGTGCCGCATCTGCCGACAGCACTGGTCAAGCCGCGTCCGCCGGAGATCGACGCGGCGACCTCGCTGCCTTGCGGCCTTGGCGTGGCGGTGTCGGATCCGCGCACGCTCGATATGTTTCGCATCCTGTTGTCGCGTCACCTCACCCGCCCCGGACCGGAGCATTTTCGCTATGGCGACCCGCGCGGCGGCCTGCCGCTGCGCACGGCAATTGCAACTTATCTCAGGACCGCACGCGGCGTGCGCTGCGACGCCGGCCAGATCGTGCTGACTTCGGGCACGCAGCAGGGGCTGGATCTTCTGGTGCGTGCCGCGCTCAGCCCCAGCGATGCCGTCTGGATCGAAAACCCCTGCTACCCGATGGCGCAGGCCGTGCTGGCCGGCAGCGGCGCCAGGGTTTTTGGGGTACCGGTCGACGCGGAAGGGCTCGATCCCGAGATCGGCGAAAGCCTGTGCTCCAAGGCGCGCGCGGCCTATGTCACGCCCTCGCATCAATATCCGCTCGGCGTGACGATGACGATGCGCCGCCGTCTCGCTTTGCTCGACTGGGCGCGGCGCAACGATGCCTGGATCATCGAGGACGACTACGACAGCGAGTTCCGCTATGCCGGCCCACCGCTGACCTCGCTGCAGGGCATGGACGGTTCAGGCCGTGTCGCCTATCTCGGCACCTTCTCGAAAATCCTCTTCCCCGGCCTGCGCATCGGCTATGTCGTGGTGCCCGAAGCGCTGCTCGATGCCGTGATGGCGGTCAGGGCGCGCTCCGACCGCTTCCCCTCGACGCTGGCCGAAGGCGCGCTGACCGACCTGTTGAACGAAGGCCATTTCGCCGCCCATCTCAGGCGCGTGCGCCGCCGGGTGCAAGCCGCGCGCGACGTGCTGGTCGCCGGCCTCGAGGCGCATTGCGGCGATGCCCTTGAAGTAACCGTGCCCGAACAGGGGTTGCATTTGATGGCGACGCTGAAGCGCGCCGGGCCTGACACCGCGATCGTCGAGGCAGCGAAGGCGGCGGGTGTCGGCGCCAGGGCCTTGTCCTCGATGTTCATCGGCGGGGCGCCCCGGCAAGGTCTGGTGCTGGGTTTTTCGGGATTCTTGGATGAGGAATTGATTGCCGCGACGGCGCGACTGGGTGGGGTGGTTCGGCAGCAAGCCCGGTGAGCCAACGAGAACCGCCTCATTCCTGCGCCGGCATCGAACTGTAGAACCCCTCAATCCCCATCCGCTGGCCCGGCCTTGCCGCACTGCGCCAGCACCTTGCCGATGGCCGCGCTCGACCCCTTCAGTGGAAAGCTGATCTCCCCATATTTGGCCGCACTGACGCTGACATCGCCCTTCCCGCGCAACAGGTCGAGCAGCGGATCGGCTTTCGCCAGGTTGACCACGAAGTAATTGTACATGGCCTCCAGCTGCAGCGTCCTGGTCACCGTCTTGCCGTCGGCCTTGAACGCGAACGAACCGCTGATGCCAGGTTCCAGCTGCTGGCCGGTGGCACCGAGATCGTAGCTCAGCACCGGCGTGTCGAAACAGGTGAGCATCAGATGCGCATCGCCTTTCGGCCCGCCGCAGACCGAAGCCGTCAGCACGCTGCCGCCCTCGTCTTCCTCCATCTTGGCGCTCCAGCCACCGCACGACGCGGCAAACGCCGGCTGCGCGGCCTGCAGGATCGCCAAGGCACCAGCGACGATGAGATGTGCAACTCTCATGACTCCCCCAATTGACTGCCTCCAGGGCATTTGCAGCGCCCGTCGGCAGCATATAGGAAAAGCGATCCGATGGCATTGCCCCTTGCGGCAACCAGTCCTGTTTCGCGGAGAGTTGGATTGAAAGCCTGCGTTCGCCTGTGTCTGTCCTTTGTTGCCCTGCTGGCCTTGCCGCTCATCGCTCATGCCGAGTGGAAGCCGGTCGAGAAGATCGAGCCCTACGCGATCTCGGGCCGGTCCGGCGCCGAACTCTACCGCTCGATCGGCGAGAAAGGGCCAAAGCTCGGCATTGCCCGCGCCATCGCCTACACCAATTTCAAGCTGACCTGGGGGCTAAGGGACTACAAGCCCAGGGGCAAGGACTGCGTGCTGACGGCCGGGCGGCCGAAGCTGATCGTCACCTACACCTTGCCAAAACCCTCCGGCTCCCTGCCGCCCGCCGTCCAGAAGAACTGGGAAACCTTCATCGCCGGCGTCGCCGCCCATGAGAAGGTGCATGGCGCCAGCATGGTCCAGATGGTCCACGATATCCAAGCCGCTACGGACGCCCTGACCGTCGCCGACGATCCCAAATGCAGCAAGACAAGGGCCGAGGTGGTCAAGCGGCTCGACGCGATTTCGAAGGCGCGTGTGCAGGCAAGCCGCGATTTCGACCGCGTCGAATTCGGCGATGGCGGCAATTTGCAGAAACTGGTTTTTTCGCTCGTAACCGGCCCCTGACTGGCGCAGCCTCCAATCCGAAGTTGGCGGCAGTGCTATCTCGACCGCTGGCGCTCGCGCTCTCCGCCGCTTCGCCCCAGCTCACCGCGTTTCCGCACTCGCCCGCAGCTCCGCGCGCTTCTCGTCCGATACCACTGCCAGATCCAGCACCTGCTGCAATTCGGCGGCATGGCGGAAGGACGGTTCGGCTTGCACGCCGGATCGCACTGCGTCAGTGAAACGCTGGTAGTTGGTCGGCACCGTGCCGGCGTCGAGCTCTTCCCATATAGCGTTCTCGACGTTTTCGCCGATGCAGGCCTTGAGCGTCGAACCATCGAGATTGTGCACCACTTCGATGCCCCCCTTCTCGCCATAGATGCGCAGACGCAGCTCGTTGAGATGGCCTGTTGCCCAGCGGCTGGCATGCACCACGCCGAAGGCGCCGTTGGAAAAGTCCAGCGTCATGGCGAAGCTGTCATTGGCGTCGAGCCCGTAGTCGCCGATGCGGTTGCCGGGCGCCTTGTCGAAGGCGCGCAGCCGGCAGAAGACATGGTCGATGTCGACCGCGGCGCCATAGCCGGCGAAATCGAGGATGTGGATGCCGACATCGCCAAGCACGCCATTCGAGCCGTGGCCGCGCGACAGGCGCCACAGCCATTTCGGATCGGTGCGCCAGTCGCCCCAGAATTTCGACACCAGCCAACTTTGCAGATAGGACGCCTCGACATGCCTGACCATGCCGATTTCGCCCGCCAGCACCATCTGGCGAGCCTTCTGCAGCGCGGCGACATTGCGATAGGTCAGGTTCACCATGTTGACGATGCCGGCAGCCTCGGCGGCATCGGCCATCTCGGTCGCCTTGGCGAAGTCTTCGGCCAGCGGCTTCTCGCACAGCACCGGCTTGCCGGCGGCGATCAGCGCCATGGTGGTCGGGTGATGGATGCGGTCTGGCGTGACATTGGCCACGGCGTCGAACTCGCCCCATGCCAGCGCCTCATCCAGCGCGGTAAAGCGGTTGGGAATGTCAAAGCTGTCGGCGAACTCGCCGACCCGTGCCGGATCGACATCGACCGCGCCGACAATGTCGACGCCGTCGATGGCGATGAAGCGCCGCGCATGTTCCTGCGCCATCCAGCCGGTGCCGAGTATCAAAAGCCGCATTCTTTGCTCCTTGGGGTGAGATGCCGGAATCCCCCTCCCGGTCGACGCCCTCAAATAGCGCGGATAATGCCGCCGTCGACCCGGATGTTCTGGCCGGTGATATAGCCGGCGCCTTCCGAAGCCAGGAAGGCGATGGTCGCGGCGATCTCTTCCGAGGTGCCGTAGCGCTGCATCGGCACGCTGTCGCGGCGCTCCTCGGTGGCCGGCAGGCTGTCGATCCAGCCGGGCAGCACATTGTTCATGCGCACATTGTCGGCTGCATAAGTGTTGGCGAAGATCTTGGTGTAGGCGGCAAGCCCGGCGCGGAACACGGCGGACGTCGGGAACATCGGGCTCGGCTCGACCACCCAGGCGGTCGAGATGTTGATGATGGCGCCGCCCTTCTGCTTGACCATCTGCGGCGCCACGATGCGCACCGGACGGATGACGTTCAGCAGATAGACATCCATGCCGGTGTGCCATTGCTCGTCGGTGATTTCGAGGATCGGCGCGCGCGGCCCGTGGCCGCCGCTGTTGACCAGCACGTCTATGCGGCCAAAGCGCTCCAGCGTCAGGTCGACGAGGCGCTGTAAATCTTCATTGGATTGGTTGGAGCCGGTGACGCCGAGCCCGCCCAATTCCCGGGCCAGCGCCTCGCCCTTTCCGGACGACGAAAGAATGGCGACCTTGAAGCCGTCCGCCGCCAGCCGCTTGGCCGCCGCCGCACCCATGCCGCTGCCGCCGGCCACCACCACAGCTACTTTTTCTACACTCATCGGATTTTCCTCTCAGGGTTTGCGGGCACCGCAAGCGGTGTTTTCGGGAGCTGAGCGTCGATATAGCTGGTTTTCCACACCGGTTCGAACCAGAATGCTTGAAATCAACCTGTAGAAAGACTCCTGCATGCCCGAAGCCTTCCTCAGCCTGCCGCCATTGAATGCGCTGCGCGCCTTCGAAGCCTCGGCGCGTCATCTCAACTTCCGCATCGCGGCCGAGGAGCTGAACGTCACTCAAGGGGCGGTCGCCCAGCACATTCGCGGGTTGGAAGCCGATCTCGGCACAAAGCTGTTCGAGCGGCTGCCGCGCGGCCTGGCGCTGACCGATGAGGGCCGCGCCTATGTGCCCAACATCCGCCGCGCCTTCGACCTGATCTCCGAGGCGACGCTGCTGTTGCGTCCCGAGCCGGCGCGGCTGACGGTCAGCGTGACGCCAAGCTTCGCCACCAAATGGCTGATCCCGAGGCTGCACGACTTCGTCGCGCACAACCCGCTTGTCGACCTGCGCGTTCTGGCCAGCGAGAGCCTGTCGAGCTTCCAGGCCGATGGCGTCGACATCGCGGTGCGCCAGGGCCGCCCACCCTTCGGCGCCGGTCTGGTCGTCGACCTGCTGTTTCCCCAGCAGATCATCGCCGTCTGCAGCCCGGCCTTGCTGCCGGAAGATGCTGCTGAAATCGCAGCCTCCGAAATCCAGCACCATGTGCTGCTGCACGATGCCCACAATCTGTGGCCGGAATTCATGGAGAAAGCGGTCGGCTTGAAGATGACAACCGAATTGAAACGGATGCGCTTCAACCAGACGAGCCTCGCCATCGACGCCGCCGTCGCCGGCCAGGGCATTGCGCTGGCCAGCCGCTTCCTCGTCGCCGCTGATCTCGCCACGGGCCGCCTGGTTCAGCCCGTCAGCGGCGAAATGCGCGGCACGCAGGATTTTTATGTCGTGATGCCGAGAAAGCAGCGGCACCCGGAGCCGACGCAAGCGGTGCGGCAATGGCTGCTGGATGCGGGGGAACGGCCGCCGGTCTAGATCGGCAGCAGGGCGTCGGGCTTCACATTGGCGATCGAGGCGTAGGTGTGCGTTTCCCGCACCCCGGGCAGCGGCAGGATGACCCGCTGCAAAAAATCCTGGAACATCGCCATGTCGGCGATGCGCGCCTTGACCAGATAGTCGAAGCCGCCGACCACCATGTGGCATTCGATGATCTCGGGCGCCCGCAGAACCGCCTCGGCGAAGCGGTCGAAGACATGCGGCGCCGTGTGGTCGAGCCGCACCTCGATGAAGACGAGCTGCGCCTGCCCGATCCGAGCAGGATCGAGCACCGCGCGCACGGCGCGGATGAAGCCTTCGGCGAACAGCCGCTTGACGCGCTGCGTCGCCCCGGTCGGCGACAGGCCGACCCGCCGCGCCAGATCGAGCGTCGTGCGGCGGCCGTCCTCCTGCAACAAACGCAGCAGCGAGCGGTCGATACGGTCGAGATCGTCCATTTCAGGATTCACGCTTTGTGAGCCGGGCACGCGTGATAGTCACGCCAAAATAACGAAAACAGCATATTTCATCACGCTGATAGATCGCAATACCGTTGTCGTGCAACCCATAACGAAAGCGGATTCCATGACATCAGCGATATCGACCTCCCGCAGCGCCCAGGCGAAGGGTGACACGCCCGTACTCATCCTGAGCGAGGCCGAGGTGAAAACCTGCATCGACCTGCGCCAGCTTCTCGACGTGCTCGCCGGCGGCTTCAAGGCCTTGTCCGGCGGCAAGGTGGTCAATCCGGCACGGCCGCAGCTCGACATTCCGCAGGTCGGCTATTCGCTGGCGATGTCGGCATGGATGGCAGGCATGCATCTGACGGTGAAGATCGTCAACGTCTTCGAGGGCAACGTCGCCAGAGGCATCCCCAGCCACCTCGCCACCATCCATCTGTTCGATCCGCAGACCGGCATGCCGGTCTGCGTCATGGACGGCACCTACATCACCGCCGTGCGAACCTCCGGCTCCGCCGTGCTCTCGGTGCGTGAACTCGCCCGCCGCGACGCCAAGGTCGCGACGGTGGTCGGCGCCGGTGTGCAGGCCGGCCAGCATCTCAATCTTCTGCCGCTGGTGCGCGACTTCACCGAGATCCGCGTCGTCTCGAAGGAATTCGCCGATGCGCAGGCGCTTGCCGCGCAGCATCCCGGCGTCGTCGCCGTCGCCGATATCGAGGCCGCGGTGCGTTCGTCCGACGTCGTCTGCCTGGCAACGCATTCCTATGCGCCGGTGATCTCGGCCGACTGGGTGCGGCCCGGCACTCACATCTCATCGGTCGGCGTCGCCCCGCCCGGCGGCGAACTGCCGGTCGAGCTTATCGGCAGGGCCAGCCTGTTCGTCGAGACCAGGGAGGCCTTTGCCCCGACGCCGGTCGGCTCCTGCGAACTCGCTGACCTCGATCCGCAAACCGGAACCGAGCTCGGCGACATGCTGCTCGGGCGGCGGCCGGGACGGGTTAGCGCCGATCAGGTCACCGTCTACAAGGCCATGGGCGTTGCTATGGAGGACATGGTGGCGGCCGATCTCGCCTATCGCGAGGCGGTTCGGCGGGGAATGGGGCGTGTGGTTGCGATGTAGTGGGGGCTCAATTGTCGAAGCCAGCGCCGCCCGTCAATAGGATCGTCCTTCTCCCCGTTTACAGCAGGGCTATCGCATATGGATTCTTGCGAGGAAGAACCCCCACCCTAACCCTCCCCACAAGGGGGAGGGAATGCTGCCGCGTGCCTTTAATTCTTGTTGGCGCCGAAAAGACAGGCGATTCTCTTGGGTCAGCGCCAACGGAAGTCTCCCTCCCCCTTGTGGGGAGGGTTAGGGGTGGGGGTCCGTGCCGGGCAGACATCTCAGGAATTCCATATGCGATAGCCCTGCCCTTGCGGGGAGAAGATGGCGGCAGCCAGATGAGGGGCGGCGCAGCCATCGAGAATGTTAGTCCCTACCCCTCCACCGTCTCCAGCACGCTCAGCAGCGTGCCTTCCATATCAGGCTCGTCGCCGGAGCAGACGCACAGCATCTCGGCGTCGCCCTCGCCGACCGAGAGGTAGGCATGACCCATGGTGGAATCGATGTAGACGCTGTCGCCCTGTTTCAGCCGCACCGGCGCGTACTGGTCGGTGTGCAGTTCGATCTCGCCCTTGAGCACGATCAAAAATTCCTCGCCGGCATGCCTGGTCAGCGGGCCGAATTCCTGCGGCGTGCGGGCGCGTGCATAGGCGTGGATCGGCACCATGCGCTTGCGCATCAGATCGGTGGCCAGATAGCGGTAATCGTAGTTGCGGGTCAGCTGGCGCAGCGTGTTGGACTGCGAGGTCACCGAACGCCGGGTGCGCGCGGCCGGCTGCTTGCGGTCGCCGCTGAGCAGCTCGGTGACATGGATGCCCAGCCCCTCGCATATCTGCAGCAGCTTGTCGTAGCTCAGCGACATCTGGTCGTTCTCGACCTTGGACAGCGTCGACACCGCGACGCCGGTCAGCGTGCTGACCTCCTGCAAGGTCCAGCCATGCGTTTTCCTCAAGCCGCGCAGACAATCACCGAGGTTCGGTTGCTCCGACATCGTCAGCTCCGTTGCGCGGCCCATCGAGCCGCCAGTCCACCCTAGGTAGTCCAACTCTCTGCCGCCATCAACAACACCAATAATTTTCTTATACGCTAAATATTGACTGGATACGAAATTATTTCTACCCCTAGGACATGCAGTCCAAGTCTCTCCAAAAAATCGTCGTCATCGGCGGCGGGATTGCCGGCCTTTCACTGGCGGCTGCCGTGCAGCCCTGGGCCGAGGTCACAGTGCTCGAGCGCGAGCCGCATCTCGGCTATCACGCCAGCGGCCGCTCGGCGGCGCTGTTTTCAGAAACCTATGGCAATGCACTGGTGCGGGCGCTGTCGCTGGCCAGCCGGCAGGCGATCATCGATGGCGGCTTCGCCGCCCACCGGCGCGGCGCCTTGCATGTCGGCGGTGTCGAAGACAGTGCAGCCGTCGACCGCATGGCGGCCGAGATGCAGGCGCTGGTGCCAAGCGTGCGCCGCCTGTCAGCAACAGAAGTCACCGCGCTGGTGCCGGTCATCGCCACGGCAACCACCTGCGGCGGCGTGCATGAACCCGGCGCGCTCGATGTCGACACGGGAAAGATGCTTGCTGCTTCAGCCTCCGCGCTCAAGGCCGGCGGCGGCGTGATCCGCACCGGCGAGGAAGTGCTGGAGATTTCCCGCGTCGCAAACGGCTTCAGCGTCACCACCAGTGTCGGCGCCTACCAGGCCGACATCGTCGTCGACGCCGCTGGCGCCTGGGTCGATGTCGTCGCCGGGCTGGCCGGTCTCTCCGGTCTTGGCTTCCGGCCCAAGCGCCGCACCGCCTTCCTGTTCGATCCGCCCGCCGGCACGGACATCAGCGCCTGGCCGCTGGTGGTCGATTTGCATGAACAATTCTACTTCAAGCCCGATGCCGGCAGGCTGATCGGCTCGCTGGCCGACGAGACCGATTCCGAACCCTGCGACGCCTATCCGGAAGACATCGACGTCGCCATCGCCGTCGACCGCATCGAACAGGCGACGTCGCTGCGCATCGGCCGTCCGTCGACGCCCTGGGCGGGCCTGCGCACCTTTTCGCCTGACCGCACGCCGGTCATCGGCTTCGACCCTCGCCTGCCCGGCTTCTTCTGGCTTGGCGGCCAGGGCGGCTACGGTTTCCAGGTGTCGCTGACGCTGGCGCGGCTGGGCTCAGTGCTGCTGCGCGGCCAGCCGCTGCCGGACGATCACACGGCACGCGGTATCACGTCCGCCGCGCTTGCGCCCAACCGTTTCATCACCCCGGCGGCGACGCCATGAACTTCACCGGCCTGCCCTTCCCCCAACCCGTAAAGTGTCATCAGGAGCGTTTGCGATGAAATCCGTTCTGCGCGCAGTCCTTACCTCGTCCTTGCTGACCTCGTCCGTCCTTCTTGGCGGACAGGCCTACGCCAAAACCTTGGTCTATTGCTCGGAAGCCAATCCCGAGACCTTCAACCCGGCGATCGGCACGGCGGACTCCACCATGGATGCCGCCGCCAAGACGATCTTCAACCGGCTGGTCGAGTTCAAGCCTGGCACGACCGAGGTCGGGCCGGCGCTGGCCGAAAGCTGGGAGGTCTCAGCCGAAGGCAAGATCTACACCTTCCACCTACGCCACGGCGTGAAATTCCAGTCGAACGACCACTTTACACCGTCGCGCGAGTTCAATGCCGACGACGTGCTGTACACCTTCAACCGCCAGCGCGACGCCAGCAATCCCTACCACAAGCTCGGCGGCGGCGCTTACGAGTATTTCAACGCACTGGGCATGGGCACGCTGATCGACAAGATCGACAAGGTCGACGACCACACCGTGCGCTTCACGCTGACGGCTGCCAATGTCACCTTCCTGCCCGGCATTGCGCTCGACTATCTCTCCATCCTGTCCCTGGAGCAGACCGAAAAGATGGTCGCCGCCGGCACGCCGGAACTGATCGATAGCGAGCCCGTGGGCACCGGCCCGTTCGTGCTGCAGGCCTATGTCCCCGACAGCCAGATCCGCTACGCCGCCAACAAGGATTATTGGCGCGGCGCGCCGAAGATCGACACTCTGGTCTTCGCCGTTACGCCCGAACCGACCACGCGCGTCGAGCGTCTCAAGGCCAATGAGTGCCAGGTCGCCGCCCCGCCCCCGCCAAGCGCCGTCGCCGATTTGCGCACCGATCCCGACATCACCGTGCTCGACCTCAAGGGCCAGAACATCGGCATTCTCGGCTTCAATGTCGAACATCAGCCGCTCGGCGATGTCCGCGTGCGCATGGCGCTGGCCAAGGCCGTCGACCGCAAGGCGATCGTCGACGCCGTCTATGCCGGCGCCGGCACGGTCGCCGGCAGCGTCGTGCCGCCGGCGCAGATCGGCGCCGTCACCGATGCCGGCATCGACTATGACCCGGATGGCGCGAAGGCGCTGCTGAAGGAAGCCGGCCACGAGAGCGACCTGAAAATCAGCCTGTGGGCGATGCCGGTATCGCGGCCGTACAATCCCAATGCCAAGCGCATGGCCGAGATGATCCAGGCCGACTGGGCGAAAGTCGGCGTCAAGGCCGAGATCGTCAGCTTCGAATGGGGCGAATATCTCAAGCGCACCGCGGCGGGCGAACAGGACGCCTACCTGCTCGGCGGCAGCAGCGACAATGGCGACCCCGACAACATGCTGAGCTACCTGCTTTCCTGCGACGGCGTGAAGGGCGGCTCCAACCGCTCGCGCTGGTGCGATCCGGCCTTCGAGAAGCTGCTGCAGGACGGCCGCGTCGCCGCCGATCCGAAACAGCGCGCCGACATCTATGCCAGGGCGCAAGCGATCCTGAAGGTTGAGGTGCCGGTGGCGCCGATCGCCCATTCGGTGGTGGCGATCCCGATCCGCAAGAGCGTGCTCAACTACGTGCTCGACCTCTTCGGCCGGCAGAACTTTGCCGCCGTCGATATGGCGGAGTGAAGCTTGGCGACCCTGCCCTCGGGCTCGGCCCGAGGACGCACCGACATCTATGAAACCAGCAATTTAGCGGCGAAAGCAGAATCCATGTGTGAAGACCTGAACGCCCTCCTCAAGACCTATCTCACCGATGGCGCAGTAGGCGCATCACTCGCATACTCCATTGGCGCCGCACCAACCGCCCTGACCGCCGGCCTCGCCGACCGGGAGCATGGCATTGCCGTCTCGCCTGAACGCCTGTTCAAGATCGGCAGCTGCACCAAGACCTTCGTTGCCGCGGCCCCGGCCAAGCTCGCCCAGGACGGCAAGCTCGATCTCGGAGCGCCGATCTCCGGCTGGTTTCCCTACCTGCCGGAAGCAAAAGACATTTCGGTGCGCCAGTTGATCAACCACCGCAGCGGCCTGCCGGAGTTCGAATATTACATTCCGATGGATCCGAACCGGCAATGGACGCCGCAACAGCTGGTAGACATCGCCTTCGCTTCCGACAAGCAGAAGGCGCCGGGCGGACCCGCCGTCTACAACAACACCGGCTATGTGCTGGCCGGCATGGTGATCGAGGCGGTGACAGGCCAGTCGCTGGGCGGCTATGTCAGAAATGCAGTGCTGCAGCCGCTCGGCCTCAAGAATACCTGGTCGCCGGCCACCGAGGCCTTTCCGGAAAAGTCAATGGTGCGCGGCTATTACCACCGGCCGCCGCCGGCGGCGAATGCGCCCACCGATATCGCCTCGGGCGGCGAGATGTGGCGCATGGATGGCGTGATGCCTTACTCCGATGCGCTGCAGGATTCCTCCGATTCCTTCCCGTTCGGCGCCGCTTATGGCTGCGGCGACATGGTGTCGACGCCGTCCGACATGGTGAGCTTCATGCGCGGTCTCTTTTCCGGCAGAGTGCTGTCGCCGCCGTTCTTCGCCGAGATGTTCGAACACCGCGTGCCAGCGAGTTTTCCGGGCACCCGCATGCGCGAAACCGGCGCCGGCATGTTCCAGAGCACCTACGCCAACCGCGCCTTTTACGGCCACCAGGGCAGTATCCCCGGCTACGTCGCCGTCATGCTGCATGACCCGATCTCAGAGCTGACCATCGCCATGACCAGCAATGTCGGCTCCGGCAACCGACTGTCCTTCCAGGCTAGCGGCTTGCATCCGGTGGTGGATAAGGCGATCCAGATCATTCTGGAAAACTAGCCGCGAAAGATCGCCACGGCGGCAGCGACGATCGCCGCGTTGTCCTTCGCCACAGTTCCATCGGCGAGCGTCTTGCCGTCTTCCAGCCCGACCCGCGTCGACCACCGCTTGCGATACGCAAGCCTGACGAAGGGCCAGACGGTGGCGCGACGCCGTGCAGCAGGATCGGTCGCCGCACCCCTGCGCGATCGAGCACCGTGGCGATGCCATGCGCTTCGTCGAGTGCAGCGGACAGGTCCTGGATGTCGATCTCGATCAAAATGCGCAGCACCTGGTCGTGGCCGGCAAGCGCTACGAAGCGCTCGGCATCGGCGACGACGGCAAGCCCCGTCTCGATGCCGACTCCACGCTGGCGCAGCAGTTCCATCACGGCGGGCGCATCCGGTTCGGACACGTTGACCGAGGCATAGTCGGGCAGGCCTCGCCAGCCTGCGATCGCCGTGCGGGTCCGCTCGACGTCGTCCTCGATCCAGGCGCCGGTCGACACGCCAACCAGTGTTCCCGGGCAGGTCCGGCGCACCGCCAGCACGGTGGCATCGACGGCTGCCAGGCTTTCGCGCCCGTCAGTGCCGCGCGGATGGATGTGCAGTTCGGCCGCTCCAGCGGCGACGCAGGCTGCCGCATCGCTGGCCATTGCCTCGGCAGTCAGCGGCAGCTTCGGGTGGAAATCGCGCGGACGCGCGCCGTTGATGCAGGCCTGGACGATCATCGGTCTCACCTTGCACAGGAAGTGACAGTCTAATCATGCGGCGGTGAAACCGCCAATCTCCCCCCTCGTGGGGGAGATGCCCGGCAGGGCAGAGGGAGGCGTGACAGATCGCAAGCCTCTCTGATCGTCAATCTCATCAATGCAGGCTGCGAAACAGGTCGAAAATCTGATTGTTCAGGTCGGCGGGACAGCGCCCCCTCTGTCCTGCTGGACATCTCCCCCACACGGGGGATCGGCAGCGCGCCTCCCCGCAACATTCGGCGGCATTTGAATAAAAGCCGCTTGTGGATATTTACCCGGCGTTCCCTCGTCTCCGGCAAGGTCTTCTAGGGCGGGATCATGGAGGGACCATTGACCAGCGATTTTTCAGCCGCCCGCATCCACCTCGAACGCGCCTATCATTATCTGCAAGGCAACGACGAGACGAGTCGCACGGCCTGTGAAGCGCTCGATCTGTTGATCGAAGCGGTGACGGAGGCGCAGCACAGGCGACCCGAGGCTGGAGTGCTGGAGTTTCCGCAATCAACGGCGCGGCGAACCGGATAGACTGTGGCGAGTTTCAGGTCAGTCCGGCCTGGCCTGAAACTCGCCGCACCCGGATCACGATGCCTTGCGGGCCGCCGCTCCCTTGGTCGCACGCACGACAATCCGCTCCAGCGGCTCCGGCCGGTGCAGCAAAAATCCCTGGCCGAAGGCGACGCCCATGTCGCTCAACATGGCCAGCGTTTCCTGCCGTTCGATCTTCTCACCGACCACGTCACAGCCGAGGCTGCGGGCGATGCTGGTGATGGCCAGCACGATCTCGCGGTCGAAACGGCTTTGCGTGATGTGCTCGATGAAGGAACCGTCGATCTTGATCGTGTCGACGGGGAACCGCCGGAGATATTCGAACGAGCTCATACCAGCGCCGAAATCATCGAGGCTGACCCGGCAGCGCCGCTCGCGCGCCTTGCGCACAAACTGTTCGGCGGCGTCGAAATTGGTGACGGCGGCGGTTTCGGTGATCTCGAAGCCGATGCCCGAAAACGGCGCCCCGGTTTCTTCTATGACGTTGTCCACGAAGTCCCAAAGCTGCGGGTCGCTCAGCGTCTGCGCCGACAGATTGAAGCCAAGCGTCAACGCCCCCGAACGCAAGGCGGCACCATGCCGCGACAGCGCGGTGCGGATGATCCAGCGGTCGAGCCGCGACGCGATGCCGAACCGCTCGGCCACCGGAATGAACTCGCCGGGTGGCACCAGCCGGCCGTTGCGGGCGGCGAGCCTGGCCAACACTTCGACATGGCGGCTTTCCAGCCAGGGACGGCCCAGCCGATGGATTTCCTGGCCAAACAGCTTCAGCCTCCCGTCTTCCATGGCATCGACCGTATCGGCGACGACGCGCGCCGCGTTGAGGCCACCCGAACCCGATGCCGTATCGGTGGAGAAGACGGCAAATCGGTTTCGCCCGGCGGCCTTGGCCGCGTAGCAGGCGTCGTCGGCGCAGGCCAGCGCGTCGGCCACCGTCGTGTTGGCGTCATCGACGAAAGCGATGCCGATCGAGGCCGCCAGCTTGCGCGACGTGGCCGTCGATCCTAGTTCGGCATCGCGAACGGCTGCAAGTACCGCGTCGGCCAGCCGCCCGGCCTGCGCCGTATCGCAATTGGGCATCAGCAGCGCGAACTCGTCACCGCCCAGGCGCGCGGCATGCGCCGTCGGGGGAAGGCAGCCCAGAATGCCTTGGGCAACGCTTTTCAGTGCCAGGTCGCCGGCCGCATGGCCGGCAAAATCATTGAGCGCCTTGAAGTAGTCGAGATCGACATAGAACACGGAAAGCGGCAGCAACTGCGCGGCCGCGATGTGATCGGCCAGCAGCCGGTCGAACGCGGCACGGTTCAACAGACCGGTGAGCGCATCGTGGCGGGCCGCATAGGCAAGCTCCTGCTCACGCTGCTTGTCTTCGGTGATGTCGCGCACCGTGCCCAGGATCTGCCCCGCCAGCCGGCGGTCCGGGATTTGCGGGTCGGCGATGAAACGCAGCAGGGATTCTATGTGCCGGACCTCTCCGTCGCGCCGGACGATGCGGTATTGCACCGCGGTGACCTTGTCCGTTTCGAGCGGCACCAGATGTGCGCGCGACGCGGCCTCCTTGTCGTCCGGATGCAGATAGCCGAACCAGTGGTCGCGCTCGACTTCGGCGGTGTCGGAGACAAGTCCGAAAATCTCCCTGGTGCGTTCGTCCCAATAGCTTTTGCCGGTGGCGAGGTCGTGGTGCCAGATGCCGGTACCGCTGGCGGCGAGCGCCAGGCGGAAGCGCACATTGACCTGCTCGAGTTCGGCTTCTGCGGCTTTCTGCTTGGAGATGTCGGTCTGCACACCCATCAGCCTGAGCGGCTTTCCCATCGCGTCGCGCTCGACGACGCCGCCGCGATCGAGCACCCACACCCAGTGTCCCTGCTTGTGCTTCAGCCGCAATTCGGTCTCGATGGCGTCGGTCAGGCCGGCAATGTGGCGGTCGCCGCTGGCCAGCGCCCGCTCGCGGTCGTCAGGATGGGTCAGTTGCAGCCACAGGTCGCTGGTGTCGGCAAGTTCGCTCTCATCGTAGCCCAGCATCCGCGCCCAGGTCGCGGAATAGAAGCAGTCGCCGGTTACAAGATCCCAGTCCCAAACGCCGAGATGGGCGCGCTCCAGGGCCTTGGCCCAGAACGTTCCATTGCGACTTTTCTTGCCCTGACGCGCCATCGTCTGCTTCGCCTGCTCCACCGCGGGGCAATCTGCGGCAAAACCAGAGAAGAAACAGTTACCGCGGCGATGGCGGGCTGCTTTGTTGGCTCCCCGCCTGCCGCCTCTGCTCTTCGATTGGCCGGCAAGAACCGGAGTTTCGCGTCGGCCGGATGTTCCTAGTCATGGCTCCAGGTCATCGGCCAATCCGATGATCCCGGGATCATCGGGGGCGCCGATGATCGCGTTGCAGAGACAAAGAGGACGGCGCAACGCTTTCGTAAACAGACTCTTTGCCAACAAGCATCTATCGGTCTAATATTTAGCGATCTATTTGCCCACAAGTGTAACCTGATGGTAATATATCGCCTGCGAAATAACCCAGTTATTTTTTTTGGACAACTGGCGGGATGTCCTTCGATGAGTGAGCACACAGGTCAGCACGGCAACAATCGCCGCCCAGCTGCCATCCTTGACCTCGACATCGCGACAACCAGGAGCGGCTGGCTGCTGGTTGCCTTGTGTCTGACCTATGCCGTGACCGCTGTTTGCCTGCAGCCGGACCGCTACCTGCATCTGGCGCAATCCTATGCCAAGCCGTTCGCCTTTTTCCTGCCCGCGCTTCTGGCGGCGGGCCTTGGTGTGGCGGGGCTGGCATTTGCCCGGCATGCGCCGACGAGGTTCATCCTCGGCGTACTCAGGCACCGCTGGCTTGCAGCCGCACCCGTCATCTTCTTGTTCTTTCTCGGCGTCACCGCATTCACCACCTTGAAGGTCGCCATCCCGGACATGGTGCCGTTCTACGCCGACCGCTGCCTGGCGGACCTCGATCTTCGGCTGCATGGCGCCGATCCCTGGACATGGGCGCACAGCATCGTTTCCGAACCGGTGTCGGTCGCCATTTTTGCCGGCTATGGATATGGCTGGCTTCTGCAATGGTTCGGCGCCGTGCTCTTCGTCGCCTTCTGGAACAATCCGGTCGGGCGTTTGCGCTACCTATGGGCATTCGCGCTGACCACGATGCTGTGCGGCACCGTTCTTGCGACCCTGCTGTCGTCCGCCGGCCCGATATTCCACGACCAAATCTACGGCGGCGACCGGTTTGTCGCGCTGCAGGCCGCCCTGGCGCAGAAGGGCTACGGCGCGTCGGTCCATCTGTACGCCGATTATCTGTTTACAGCCTACCAGAGTGGCCGCCCGGAACTCGGCGGCGGCATCTCGGCCATGCCCAGCATGCATGTTGCGATCGCCACGCTCAACGCATTCTTCCTGGCCCAATTCGGCCGCGGGTGGGCAATCGCCGGCTGGTCCTTCGCGGCCTTCATCCTGTTCGGTTCGGTTTACACCGGCTGGCACTATGCCGTGGATGGCTATCTCTCGATTCTCGTGGTGTCCCTGCTCTGGTACGTGACGGGACGCTTCGTCTTGCCGCAAGCGAGCCGGGATACCGCCGAGGTGGGATTGGCGATCCCGGATCAAGCGGCATAAAGACCGTACCTGCCTGACGCCGCGAGGAGCGCCAGCGGCACGCACCTCCCCGGCTTTTCCTCGCCGAAAGCGGCCGCTGGGCCGGAGCTGCCAACTGTCACGGAGGGCGACCAGGCGGCATTGACGCCGCCTGGCTTCATTGCTTACTGGCTCGGCGCCATCGTGTGTTCGCATGACACTTTCGGGTTCATGTCGGCGAAAGTGCCGGTCGGGTTGCCCTTCCAGGCCCAGACATGCAGTTCGTAGAATTCGCCCAGGCCATAGCGGTTGGGCGCGCTGTTGAAATTGAACAGCTGTCCGTCCAGCGACGCCGGCCCCTTCGAGGTGATGTATTCGACCGCCACCAGTTGCAGCGTGCCGTCGGCCATCGGCTCGTACATCACGGCCTCAGGCCGGGCGATATCGATCTTGTCGTCCTTCAGATATCCGCCGTTGACATAGTGGATGCCCATGGCGCCGCCGGTGATGCCGCTGGCGCAGGGAATGGGCGCATAGCCCTCTGATGTAGCGGCCTTGACGTCGAGAAACCGGCTGTTGGCAGCCCGCACCTTGTCAGCCAGCGGATTGGGGACGGACGCAAGCGCGGCCGCTTCCTGATGCGCCTGTGCGAAGCTGGTGCAGACGGCCAGCATGGCCCCGGCCATGACAAGTCTGCAGCGAAAATTTGGCCTGTTGAGAAAGTTCGATATCATCTTCATTCCATTCTTCTTGAAAAAGCACAGCTGGCCGCCGAAAATACGGAGGCCCGGCAGGCAAGCGCTGTGACTGTTGTTGCTTGGAGATCCCGAAAACGATGCCAGGAATGGTCATCCCTTCGGCAGGTACGGGATCGTTCCGGCCAGATCGGTGTTGTCGATCATCTGGAAACGGCTGTCGCTGCCGCCCTGACGGGCCGAAACGAAGGGCGCATAGGCCGGATCGTTGGTGAAGGCGCGGGCCGCCGCTTCCGAGGGGAACGCCATCAGGGCGATCAGCGTGGTGTCGAGCGGCTTGCCTTCGAGCGTTTTCACATTGCCGCTGCGCGACAGATATCTGCCGCCATGCTTGTGGACGAGGTCATGCACCGATGCTGCGTAGGCCGGCACCCATTGCGGGTCGTTTATCTTGATGTCTGCGATAACGTATGCGGTCATGGATAGTCTCCTGGTTGCGGCGCAAGGGGTGTCCCGTGCACCGGCCAAAGGGCTCGCATGGCAGGGCCTCGCCAACCAGTCCGCGATCTGTACTGGGGTAGTACAGTTTCCGTACTGGCCGGCTCATTCATGAAGGCCTAATATTCGGCCCTGGTTTCGAGGGAGAGGCGCCAATCATGACCCAGCACGGATACAAGCAATTCTGCCCGCTATCGATGGCAGCCGAGGTGCTCTGCACCCGCTGGACGATGGTGCTGCTGCGCGAGCTGGTGGCGGGCTCGACCCGCTTCAACGACCTGCGCCGCGGCGTGCCGAAAATGTCGCCGACCCTTCTGTCGCAACGGCTGAAGGAGCTCGAACTGGCGGGGATCATCGAGCGCAAGGAAGTGCCGGGCGAGAGAGGCATCTTCGAATATCGGCTGACGGAAGCCGGCCGGGATTTGCGTCCCGTCGTCGAGGCGATGGGCTTCTGGGGACAGAAATGGGTCGAGTCCCGGCTGTCGCTGAAAAACCTCGATCCGTCGTTGCTGATGTGGGACATGCGGCGCAATTTGAATCCCTCGCCGCTGCCCGAGGGCCGCACGGTGATACAATTTCTGTATCAGGACCTACCGGCGTCCAAACGGTCGTGGTGGCTGATCGTCGAGAAGCACGGCGAGGTCGATCTGTGCTGGTACGATCCGGGCTTCGACGTCGACCTTTACGTCTCGACCGATCTGCACACCATGACGGCGATCTGGATGGGACTGCTGACCGTCGAGAAGGCCGGCGCCAAGGTTGCCCTGACCGGCGACCAGGCCATTGGCAGGAAGATGCAGACCTGGCTCGGGCTCAGCCCGTTCGCGGTGGAGCCCAAACGCGCGGCTTAGGAGAGTGGGGCTCTTGGCAGGAAACGGGTGGCGAGGCCGGCTTTTGGCGGCTTCAATGCGGCCATGTTCGTCACCCTGGCCAAGATTCTCAAATCCACGCCGCTGCCGGTTGCCGACGATCCGCGCTGGGCGCGCATCGTCGCGCGCGACAAATCGGCCGACGGCGAGTTCTGGTATTCGGTGGCGACAACCGGTGTCTATTGCCGGCCTTCCTGCCCGTCGCGGCGCGCCAACCCCAGGAATGTGCAGTTGCACGGCACGCTGGATCAGGCCAGGGCGACCGGCTTTCGCCCGTGCCGGCGCTGCAATCCGGATGGCCCATCGCTCGAGGCCGGCAACGCCGCGATGGTCGCCGACGCCTGCCGCAGGATCGAGCAGAGCGAGGAAGAACCGTCGCTCGCTGAATTGGCGGACGCCGCCGGCCTCAGCGCCGGCTATTTCCACCGCATCTTCAAGGCCGTCACCGGGCTGACGCCGAAGGAGTATGCCGCCGCGCACCGCGCCGCCAGGGTCCGCCGTGGCCTGGAAGACGGCGCCAGCGTGACGACAGCGATCTACGATGCCGGCTTCAATTCGAGCGGGCGTTTCTATGAGAAATCGACCGGCATGCTCGGCATGACGCCGACGCGCTATCGGGCCGGCGGCGCCCATGAAGAAATCCGCTTTGCCGTTGGCGAATCCTCGCTCGGTACCATCCTGGTCGCCTCGAGCCAAAAAGGCGTCGCCTCGATCCTGCTCGGCGACGATCCCGACGCGCTGGTGCGTGACCTGCAGGACCGTTTCCCCAACGCGCGGCTGATCGGCGGCGACCGTGACTATGAGGCGCTGGTCGCCCGCGTCGTCGGTTTCGTCGAGGTTCCGGCGCTCGGTCTCGATTTGCCGCTCGACGTGCGCGGCACCGCCTTCCAGCAGCGTGTCTGGCAGGCTTTACAAGACATCCCGGTCGGCCGCACGGTTTCCTATGCCGAGATCGCGCAGCGCATCGGCGCGCCGACGGCAACCCGCGCCATCGCCGCCGCTTGCGCCGCCAACAATCATGCCGTCGCCATCCCCTGCCATCGCGTGATCCGCAAGGATGGCGCCCTGTCCGGCTACGCCTGGGGCGTTGAGCGCAAGCGCGCACTGCTGGAGCGTGAGGCGGCGTCCGACAATGCCAACCGGTCGGTGCGGGCCTGACGAGGACCGGCAATGCGCGCGATGGCAAGGTCTCCCACCACCGATGCGACCGGCCGGACCCAAGCTGCCGACAGCCGGCGCGCCGAAGGCTCGAAGTTACTGGTGATGGCGGCCATTGGCGAGATGGTCGATCACGGCAGAGCCGAATGGAGCCGCACCGCGGCCGGCGAGATCGAGCTGCGGTTGTTGACGGGTGAGGTGTTTTTGCTCGGCGAGGTCGCTGTTACTCGTGTCGCGTAGAACGGTTCACCTACCTTCGAAATTCGAATTTGAAAGCAAGCACCGGAGTGAGCGCGAGAAGCCGTCTCTGTAGGGTTCACGCACAGACAAAGGAGTAAACGCAATGAACCTCACGCAAACCCAAATGGCGCCGCCGGCGAGCGTCCCCAATGCCTTCGACACCATAAGCTATGCCATCGGCGAATCCCCGATCGGCAACATCCTCGCCGCGCGCAGCGATATCGGCGTCTGCGCCATCCTGATCGGCTCGGATGCAGAGGCGCTGGAGCAGGACCTTGGCCATCGCTTCCCGGGCAAGGTACTGGTCGAAGACGAGGCCACCTTGCGCGACGATCTCGCGGCAATCGCGCGCTTCATCGAGACGCCCAGCGTCGGGCTCGACCTGCGCCACGGCACGCCATTCCAGCAACAGGTTTGGGATGTGCTGCGCAGCATCCCGTGCGGCGCCACCATCAGCTACACCGCACTGGCTCGCCGCCTCGGCCAGCCGAATGGCGCCCGCGCCGTGGCGACCGCCTGTGCGGCCAACGCGATCGCGCTGGGCATTCCCTGCCACCGTGTCGTCCGCGCCGACGGCTCACTGGCCGGTTACCGCTGGGGTGTCGAACGCAAACGCGCCCTGCTCGACAAGGAGGCTACGATATGAATGCCCATGCCAAAATTGCCAGATCGGTGATCGAAGCCGCCGGGACGCGCATCGCCGATTACGACTGGCCCGCCCTTGCTGCCGAACTCGACGGCTTCGGCTGCGCGGTGATCGAGAAATTGCTCTCGCCCGAAGAATGCCGGCAGATCGCGGGCCTCTATCCCAACGAAGAGCATTTCCGCAGCCACATTCATATGGCCAGGCATGGCTTCGGCAAGGGCGAGTACCGCTATTTCCGCTATCCCTTGCCCGACCTCCTGGGTGGCCTGCGCAGCGCGCTCTATCCCAGGCTGGCCGAGGTCGCCAATCGGTGGAACGAGCGCATGGGGCAGGCCATGCGTTATCCCGCGACGCATGCCGCGTTTCTCGATCAGTGCCATGCCGCCGGCCAGACACGGCCGACGCCGCTGCTGCTGCAATATGTGCCTGGCGACTTCAACTGCCTGCACCAGGATCTCTATGGCGACCTCGCCTTTCCGCTGCAGGTGGCGATCCTGCTCTCCGAACCGGGCCGGGATTTCAATGGCGGCGAGTTCGCGCTGACCGAGCAGCGCCCGCGCATGCAGAGCCGGGTCGAAGTGGTGCCGCTGCGCCAGGGCGACGCCGTTGTCTTCGCCGTCCACAACCGGCCGGTGCAGGGCACCAAAGGCAACTACCGGGTCAACCTGCGCCATGGCGTCAGCCGGCTGCGCTCAGGCATGCGCCACACGGTCGGGATCATTTTTCACGATGCGAAGTGAGCAGGGAGAAGATGGAGGTCCCCCTCACCCCACCGGGGCATAGCGGTTGACTACCATGCCGCAGTCATAGGCCTTCGAGCCGAGCAGGCGCAGCTTTCTAAAACCGCCCTGGTCGAAAATCCGGCGTCCTGCACCCAGCACCGCTGGATTGATGAACAGTTGGAACTCGTCGACCAGCCCGGCCGCGATCAGCGCCGACGCGAAACCGGCGCCGCCGAACACGGCCATGTCGCCACCCTCGCCCGCCTTCAGCGCATTGACTTCGCGCGGCAGGTCGCCGCTGGCCACCCTCGTGCGCTCCCAAGCCGGCTCCCAGGCCGATTGCTTGAGCTTGTCGCTCAGCACCACCTTGCGGGAGTCGACGATGCGCTGCGCAAAGGCGTAGAACGGATCGCGCGGAAACTTCTTCGCCGCATTGCCCCAATGGGTGAGATAGCCCTCCTGCGCCATCTTGCGGCTGAGCAGGATGGTGTCGATGCCGGCGAAGACGGCGTTGAAGTCCTGCTTCAACTCGTCGTCCCAGGCGCCCTCGTCACCCCATTCCCAGAGCTGCCAGGCATGGTCCTCATTGGCGCCGACAAAGCCGTCGACCGACATCTGCATCTGAAGGATCAGTTTTTTCATCGTCGTTCTCCTCGTCTTGTCCGGCTCAAAGCGTGCAGGCGAAATTGCGGGGCAGCATGGTCAGTGTTAAATGGTTTACATTTGGAACCATTGACATAGGACGAGAACAGTATCAATAGTAAAGTGATTTAAAAATGGAACCATAGATGTCGACGCGCGAAAAATCCGGCTGCCCGATCAACCTGTCGCTCGAACTGATCGGCGACCGCTGGACGCTGCTCATCATCCGCGACATGGTCTTCGCCGGGAAAAAGCACTTTCGCGAATTCCTGCAATCCGACGAAGGCATCTCCTCGCGCTCGTTGGCCGAGCGGCTGCAAACGCTTCAGGAGGAAGGCATCCTCACCCGAAGCGACGACCCGACGCATGGCTTGAGAACGGTCTACCGGCTGACCGAGGCAGGCATCGACCTCTTGCCGGTGCTGGCGACGCTCGGCGCCTGGGGCAGCAAGCACCGCAAGGCCGACGACAAGCTGGCCAGGATTGCCGACGAACTGGTGGCAGGCGGCGAAGCGGCGCTGGAAAAGATGAAAGCGGCGCTGCGAGCGGAGCATATTGTCTAGGCGGTTGCGTTCAGGCCGAACCGGCATGGCTGTTGCCGCACAAATCGCCCTTCCCTTGACAATGATCCATCTTTGTTCTTTATTTGTTCCAATCTATCAGCAACTGCGGATGTGCGGTCGATGGAAACGTCAGCCACCATCCTGCATGCCGATCTCGACGCTTTCTACGCCTCGGTCGAGCAGTTGCTCGATCCATCGCTGCGCGGCAAGCCGATCGCGGTGGGCGGCGGCGTCGTGCTCGCCGCTTCCTACGAGGCCCGCGCCTTTGGCGTGCGCGGCGGCATGCCCGGGCGCAAGGCGCGCGAACTCTGCCCGCATCTGATCTTCGTCGGCGGTAATTTCAGCCATTACCAGCGACTGGGCGACGCGGCGATCAAGGTGCTCGACGATTTTACCCCGGTGGTCGAGCGCATCTCCATCGACGAGGCCTTTGCCGATGTCGCCGGCTGCACGCATCTGTTCGGCTCGCCCCAAGAGATCGCGGCGACCATCCGCCGCCGCGTGCGAGCCGAACTCGGCCTGCCGATCTCGATCGGCGTGGCGCGCACCAAGCATCTGGCCAAGATCGCCTCTCAGGTGGCAAAACCCGACGGGCTGGTGGTGGTCGACCCCGGCAGCGAGCTCGCTTTCCTGCACGACCTGCCGGTCGGGCTGATGTGGGGCGTCGGCCCGGCGACCAGGGCGCGGCTGGCGGAAATCGGCGTCGAGACCATCGGCCAGCTGGCCAGGACGCACAGCGGCGCGCTGACGCGGCTGCTCGGTCCCGCCGCCGGCGAAAAGCTCGCCGCGCTGTCATGGAACCGCGACCCGCGAAAGCTCGAAACGCATCGCCGCGCGCGTTCGGCCGGCGCCCAATCGGCGCTGGGCCAAAAACCCGCAATGGCACGGATCATCGTACCGACTCTGCTGCATCTGGCCGACCGCGTCGCCAGCCGGCTGCGCGCCAAGGCGCGGCCCGGCCGCACGGTGACAGTGCGCGTGCGCTTTGCCGATTTCAGCGCGGTCACCCGCTCGATCACGCTTGACCAGCCGATCTCGGCGACCGCGATGCTGGCCGAGATCGCCGGCGATCTGGTGCGCGGGGTGCTTGCCGACAACCCCCACGAGAGAACGATCTCGCTGCTGGCGATCTCGGTCTCGCATCTCGAGGAAAGCTTCGAATTACAGCTCGAACTGCCGCTCGATCTCGCCGACGAGAAGCAGAGGCCCGGCACCAGGAAAGGCCTGGCACGCTTCGACGCCGACCGCGCCATCGACAAGATCCGCGAACGCTTCGGCAAACAGGCGGTCGGCTACGGCACGGTGGCACTGGAAGCGGCGCGCTCGGTGCCCGACGAATTCAGGAAGCTGGCGGAGAAGGAACTGTGAACCCGGGACCGCCGGGCGCTATTTCGTCTCCTCGCCATCCCAGTATCGCCTCACTGCAGCCATGTCGAAAATGCTGTCGCGCCGGCGCAAGGCGTCGACCGCCATCTTGTTGGAATCGGGATAGACGCAGACCTCGTTGGGATTTTTCTCGCCGATCATCAGATAGCGGCACGGTTCCGTACCGCTGTTGAGGAAGGAATGCCCGACCGCCAGGCCGGCGGGAAAGCAGACATAATCGCCGGCCTTCATCTCGTGGCGCTCCTCGCCAAGCAGCAGCGTCACCTGCCCTTCCAGGATCAGCGCATGCTCCTCTTCGAGCATGTGGTAGTGCCTGGGCGCCAGACGCATGCCGGGCGCCGGCGCCTCGATCAGCATGCCGACGTGATAATCGGACGGTCCCAGAGCGGCATAGGTCAGATGCCTGGAGCGGCCGCCGAACCGCGGGCCGTCACCCTCGACTTTCCATTCGATGGCATCGCTGACGATCGGCGGGATCGGCGCGGCCGGGGGTTTGGTGACACCGGTCGTTACATCCGGCGGCAACGGGTCGCCGGCGGCAAGGCCGGTGTCCTCGCCGTCCCAGTAGGTTCGGGTCGCCGCCAGATCGAAGATCGCGCGGCTGCCCAAGGCGCGCACCAGCACCTTGTTGGAGGCGGTGTAGACGACAACGTCGTTCGGGTTGCGCTCGCCGACGAGGACGTAGCGGCAGGGTGCGTCGCTGGTGTTGATGAGGCAATGCCCCGCCGCTGCACCTGCCGGAAAGCAGATGTAGTCGCCGGCCTTCATGGCGTAGGCGGCGTCGCCGACATGCGCGGTAAGCATCCCCTCGAGGATGAAGACATGCTCTTCCTCGAAAATATGGTAATGCGCCGGCGAAGTCTGCTTGCCCGCCGGCAACTCCTCGATCGCCACGCCGACATGGTAGTTTTCGCCAAGCGCGGCCAGCGACAAATGCCGATAGCGCACGCCGAAGCGCGGCACATCGGACCATTCCGTCCACGGCACCTCATCCGATGCGAATGGCACGGGCGCTTTCTCGTCAGCCATTGGGGCCTCCTGATCCTGTCGCCCTGCCCTCGTCGCAAGCCGCAGGAGGGTCTACGACAGAACAAAGCTGCCAGCTTCCGGCATCATCGCCAAGCGGTGTTCGCCACGCTCCTGACAGAGCCCGACAGGAGCCGCTCGCTTCAGCCTCGGATGGCCCTGCCGGCCTGCTGCAGCAGCTCGAACGCCGCGAAGCGCTTCGCGTGCCAGCCGGCCAGCGTAGCGTCGGGATGATAGACCTCGCCGAGTTCCGACATGCCGGCCATTGCCGCCGCCACATCCTTGTAGGTCCCGGCGGCGACGGCGCCCAGCATCGCCGAGCCGAGCAGCACCGGTTCCGGCGAAGTCGACGCCACCACCACCATGCCTGTCGTGTCGGCAAGCAGCTGGCGCACCAGCGGACTTTGCCCGGCGCCGCCACTGATGACGATGGTGTCGACGGCAATGCCTTTGTCATGCTCGGCCCGCACGATCTGGCGCGCGCCATAGCCCAGCCCGCAGACCCCGGCGACATAGAGCCCGACCAGGCTGTCGAGGCTGGTGTCGAGATCGAGCCCGGCGATCAGCGCGCGTGCGTCCGGGTCGGCGAAAGGCGCGCGGTTGCCAAGGAATTCCGGCACGACATGGATGCCGCCGACCAAGGCCGGCGTCGCCGCTGCCCCGTTGCGGCTCTGCGCCTGCAGCGACAGCCAGGCGCTGAGGCTGAGCCCCTCGGCCTGCGCCTTGGCGGTCGCTTCGCCGGCCGCCGGATGCATGCGCACTAGATGGTCGATGGCCGCACCCGCCGCAGATTGGCCGCCCTCGTTCAGCCACAGGCCCGGCACCATGGCCGAGAAATACGGACCCCAGACGCCGTCGACGAAGGCCGGCTCGGCGGTCGACGACATGGTGCAGGCTGAGGTGCCGAAGACATAGGCCATGCGCGACAGAACGCTGCCGAACGCGCCGCGCGCGCCGACCGTACCGACGCCGCCGGCATGCGCGTCGATCAGCCCCGCCGCCACGGCCGTGCCGGGGCGCAGGCCCAGATCCGATGCCGCCTGCGCGGTCAGTCCGCCGCCGAGCGCGGCACCCGCCGGCACGATCTGCGTGCCGATGCGCGCGAACCCCTCGTCGGCCAGGCTCCCTAGTCCGATGGTGCGGAAATAGGCCTCGTCCCAGCGGCTTTCATGCGCCAGATAGGTCCATTTGCAAGTCACCGTGCAGACCGAGCGGGCAAGGCTGCCGGTCGCGCGCCAGGTGAGGAAATCGGCGAGGTCCATGAACTGCCAGGCGGCGTTGAACGTGTCGGGCAGGTTTTCGGCCAGCCAAAGGAGTTTCGGCGTTTCCATTTCCGGCGAGATGACGCCGCCGACATAGTTCAGCACCGCCTCGCCGCTGCGGTTGATGCGGCGCGTCTGCTCGACCGCGCGGTGATCCATCCAGACGATGATGTTGCGTTCCGAATTGCCGGACTTGCTTACCGGCAGCGGCACGCCGCCCTCGCCCAGCACCACCAGCGAACAAGTGGCGTCGAACCCGATGCCGGCGATGGCCTCAGCTGCCACGCCCGATTGAGCGACCGCTTCCCGCGTGGCCGCGCACACCGCCCGCCAGATGTCGTTGCTCGACTGCTCGACAATGTCGCCGGCCTCGCGCCAGACCTCGATGTCCCGCTTGGCCGAGGCGAGCAAGGTGCCGGTGTGGTCGAACACCCCGGCCCGCGCGCTGCCGGTGCCGACATCGATGCCGAGATAATGGGGCATGAGGAACCTCCGGTTCAGGGAATAGGGGATAGGCAGTAGGCAGTAAGCGATTAGTTAGTAGGATAGGACGCGCGAAGCACTTTTGAGCGGGGCCTGTAAGACTGTGTCTACATCTTCCTATTGCCTATTGCCTATTGCCTATTCCCCATTGCCTACTGCCTCACAAATCATTGCTCTGCGGCAAAATCACCAAATCCCGGATCGTCACGTTGCGCGGGCGGGTCAGCATGAACATCACCGCTTCGGCCACTTCGCGCGGCTGCATCAGGCCGCCGGCGGCGAGTTCCTCTTCGAGCTTGGCCTTCGGCCAGTCGTCGACCAGCGCCGTCACCACCGGACCCGGCGCCACCGCACCGACGCGCAGGCCGTGCTTGGCGACCTGGCGGCGCACCGTGTGGACGAAGGCCTGCACCGCGTGCTTGGAAGCCGTGTAGATCGGCTCCCAGACCACCGGGACCAGACCGGCGATCGAACTGGTGACGATGATGTCGCCGGTCTTGCGTTCGATCATGTGCGGCAGCACCGCCTGGATCGAGCGGAAGCAGGCATTGATGTTGAGGTTGAGCATCCGGTCCCAGGCGTCGGGATCGCCGGTCGCTACCTCGCCGCCGACATAGGCGCCGGCATTGGCATGGAAGATGTCGAGCTGGCCGGCTTTCTCCAGAATCTGCGGCATCATGGTGGCGACGCTTGCCGGCTGCATCAGGTCGATCACCAACGGGATCGCCTTCGAACCGAGCTCGGCGCACAGTTTGTTCAGCGTCGCCTCGGCACGGTCGACCAGCACCACTGTGGCGCCGGCCGCCAGCATGTGCCTGGCGCATTCGAGGCCGATGCCTGATGCCGCGCCGGTGACGGCGGCAACTTTTCCGGACAGTTCTTCGCTCATGTCTTGCTTCCTGTTGATGGGTTCAGGCCCGGCCATGCGAGACACGCGAGCGGCGTGCCAGCGAGTCGACGATGACCGCGATGGCAAGCACGGCGCCGGTGATCATGTACCGAAGCGACGAGGACAGATCGAGCAGCGTCAGGCCGCTGGCGATCGACTGGATGACGATGATGCCGAGCAGTGCCGAATAGGCGCTGCCGCGGCCGCCGAACAGGCTGGTGCCGCCAATGACCGCCGCCGCGATGGCGTTGAGGTTCACGTCGCCGGTGCCGGCCTGCTGGCTGGCCGAGGCAAGGCGGGCCGCCGACAGCACGCCGCCGAAAGCGGCCAGCATCGAGCACAGCACGAAGGCGCTCGAATAGATCAGTCGCACATTGATGCCGGCGCGCCTCGCCGCCTCGCGGTTGCCGCCAACCGCCGACATCGAGCGGCCCCATTTGGTCCGCGTCAGCGCGTAATGCATTGATATGACCAGGCCGACGAACAGGCCGAACATCCACGGAATGCCGCGCGCCTGGTTGAGATAGAAGACGATGAGTTCGAGGATGACCGTGATCACCACCGCGCGCGTGACGAGCCCGCCGGTCGACGGCGCCGACAGATTGGCGGCGCGGCGGCGCGCGACGGTGCGCAGGCCGGTGACCAGCATGACGATGCCGGGCACGGCCGCCAGAGCGAACGAAACAAACTTCGGCATCATCAGCAGCTGGCCGAAATTCACCAGGTTCGAGCCATAGGGCAGATTGATCGAGCCGGTCGAGCCGAGGATATAGAGCTGCAGGCCGAGCACCGCCAGCAGGCCGGCAAGCGTCGAAACGAAACTCGGCATGCCGAGCCGATTGAACAGCAGCGCATAGAGCGCGCCGATGAAGCCGCCGACGGCCACAGCGGCGAGGATGGCGAGCGCCACCGGCCAGCCCTGATTGACCCACAGCGTGCCGACCATCGCCGAGGCAAAGCCGCTGATCGAACCGACAGACAGGTCGATCTCGCCGACCATCAAAACGCAGACGATGCCGAGCGCAATGACGCCGACGGTGGAGCAATCGAACAGCAGATTGACCAGATTGCTGCTCGACAGGAAGATCGGGTTGATGCTGGCGAACACCGTCCAGATGATGACCAGCCCGACGATCACCGGCAGCGAGCCGAGATCGCCCGAGCGGACCCGGTCGAAGAACCTACGGATGGCGCCGCCGAGCCCCGCCTCATGCTTGACGCGCACATCGGCGCGGTCGAGCTGCGGCGGCACGGAGGCCGCCTGTTCGGCTTCACGGCTCATGGGCGTGGCTCCCCTTTTTGATCTTGCAGGGTGGTTTGATCCTGTCGCGACTGCTTGCGCTCGGCGCGCCGTGACACCGAATTGTTCGACGCGCCGGTGATGGCGCTGACAAGTTCCTGGTTCGAGGCGTCGGGCGAGAAGATGCCGTTGTTGCGGCCAAGCCGCAGCACGACGATGCGGTCGGCGACGGCGCGCACGTCTTCCATATTGTGGCTGATGATGACGACGCCGAGGCCGCGGTCGCGCACCCGCTCGATCAGGTTGAGCACTTCCGCCGTCTGTGCCACGCCTAGCGCCGCCGTCGGCTCGTCAAGCAGGATGAGCTTGGGTTCGAGCAGCAGCGAGCGGGCGATCGCCACCGTCTGGCGCTGGCCGCCCGACAGCGACGCGACGACTTCGCGGACACTGGGGATGCGCGCCGAAAGCTCGTTGAGCAACGTCCAGGCGCGCACCTCCATCGCCACCTCGTCCAGGCGCAGCGGGTTGAGCTCACGGCCGAGAAAGATGTTGGCGACGATGTCGAGGTTCTCGCACAGCGCCAGGTCCTGGAACACGGTGGCTATGCCGAGCGTCAGCGCCGCACTCGGATCTGCAAGCGTCACCTGCTTGCCGCGAAAACTGATCGTGCCTGAGCTCGGCTGATGCACGCCGGCCAGGATCTTGACCAGGGTCGACTTGCCGGCGCCATTGTCGCCGACCAGCGCCACCACCTCCCCAGCATGGACATCGAGATCGATGTCGGTGAGCGCTGAAACGGCGCCGAAATTCTTCGAAACGCCGCGCAGGCTGAGCACCAGCTCGCCTGCCGGAACCGGTTCGTCCGGGGTATCGATCATGCCAGGAAGCCTTTCAAAACCGGTTCAAAATGTCGGATGAGCGCTGCCTGGCCACCGCGTGGGCGGCCAGGCAGCGGAGCGGGCAAGGGTCGCGGTCAGTTCCCGATGCCCAGCTTCTTGCAGCCTTCCGCATAACGATCGACGCAGAGTTCAGCCGCAGTGTTGATCTTCTTGTCGATGATCTCGGCCTTCAGGTTTTCCTGCGTCACCACGGCCGGCGTGAACAGCTGCGAGGGCGTGTCGTACAGCGTCATCTCGGCCTTCGGCGTTTCGCCCGAAAGCAGCTTGATGGCGATGTTGGCGGCGGCCGCCGCCACGATCTCGCTCGGCTTGGAGATGGTGTTGTACTGGTCGCCGGCGATGATCAGCTGCAGTGCCGCGATCGTCGCGTCATTGCCGGTCACCGGCGGCACCGGATCGACGCCGGCCGCCTTGAAGGCGGCGATGGCGCCGCCACCGGTGCCGTCATTGGCGGCGACGACGCCGAGGATTTTTGGTCCGAAGCGGGTGATCTGGCCGCCGGCCCATTGCTGCGCCTTCGGCGGCGCCCATTCCGGCGTGTCGTATTCGGCCAGGATCTTGTAGCCGCTGTTGTCAAGGCCGGCATGGATGCCCTTCTTGATCAGGCCGGCCGCCGCATCGGTCGGCGAGCCGTTGATCTGCAGCACACCGCCGCTGGCCGGATCGACCTTCAGCGCCTTCAGGTGCTCGACCAGCGAGTCGGCGATGGCCTTGCCGATGCCTTCATTGTTGAACGACACATAGAAATCGGCCGGCGCAGTCGGGATCGGCCGGTCGTAGGCGATGACCTTGATGCCCTGGCTCTGCGCCAGCTTGACCAGCGAGGCGGCGGCGGTCGAGTCGACCGGGTCGAGCACGATCGCCTTGGCGCCCTGCGAGATCACCGAGTTGAACTGCTGCTGCTGGCGCGAGGCGTCGGCATCGGCATTCTGGTAGAGCACCTTGCAGCCCGGGCACAGCTTCTTCATCTCGGCGGCGAAGCCGGGATAATCATGCTGCTCGTAGCGGGTCGAGGCCTGGTCGGGCATCAGGAAGGCGACGGTGGCGTCGGTGACTTCGGCGGCCCTGGCGATCGCGGCGGTGCCGGCCAGCAGCGACAGCGCAAGGGCTGCCATGGCGGCGGACTTCCCAGCGGACTTTAATGAAATTGAAAGTTTGGTCATTCGGTCTTCTCCGTTTTTGGATATGGTTGTAAGAAGGTCGTTGACTGCTTTGGTCTGAAGACACCCATCCGCCCTCGCCCAACTGCATTGGGAACCGGGACCCGGCGCCGGCCTTTCGAGCCGCGCCGACAACCTCCGCCGACGGAGGAATTCGAGACAAGCGTTCTCTATCGTGAACCGCTCCACGCGGCTCACGTCGTCATGCAAAAGAAAAATCCTCCCTTGGTTCCTCCCTGGCTCCTCCGTTAAGCGGCTTTGCCCGCGTTGATGTTGTCGGCCAGCAGGCGCCTGAAGCGCGAGGGCGGCATGCCCTTCTCCGCCAGGAACTGCCGGTTGAAATTGGACAGATTGTTGAAGCCGACCTCGTAGCAGATGTCGGTGATCGAGGCCTGCTCGTCGCTCATCAGTATCTGGCAGGCGAGATTGATGCGCAGCCGTTTGACATACTGCACCAGCGACATGCCGGTGTGACGGCGAAACGAGCGCGAGAAGGCGCCGGTCGACTGGCCGGCGATGGTGGCGAGGTCCGCCTCGTCGAACAGCTGCGTCAGGTTTTCCCTGATATAGGCGAGCGCCTTGTTCATGCCGGCCGTCATGTAGCCCGAGGGATCGGGCCGGTAGCTGGCACTGGCCAAAAGCTGGAATTCCTGGGCGCGGCTGAGCAGGCCGGCGATCATCATGAACAGCTCGATGCGGCGCACGCCTTGCGCCTGCATCATTTCTTCCATCAGCGGCGCCAGCGCCTTGCTGGTGCGATTGGAAAACAGCACGCCACGCCGCGACGCTTCGAGCAGATGGCCAAGCCCCGCCAGCTCCGGCAGCACATGCATGGCATCGCCGATGAAACTTTCGGAAAATTGGATGATGCGGCCGCGCAGCGGGATCGAGCTGTCCCTGGGGATGTCGCTGACCCAGTTGTGCGGCAGGTTCGGCCCGGTCAGCACCAGATTGCCCGGCTCGAACTCGCCGATGAAATCGCCGACGAAATAGCGTCCGTTGGTGAAGATCACCTGATGCAGTTCATATTCGGGATGGAAGTGCCAACGCACCGTGTGGAAGGGGTAGCCATGCGACCACGCCTTGAAGGACTCACCGCGTCGTATCTGGACTACTTCCAGGTCCGGTTCCATGTCCGTTTCCTCCCAGGCCAGCACGGATATTTGCCGCGTTCGGCCCAATTCCCTAAACCGGCCGAATTGGTTTCGGCTCTGCATTTCAAGAGCCAAGGTACCGGCTCATGACAACAGGCGCCACCACGATTCAAGACAACGGATGATACTTTTTTAACCGGGAGGCGGCGCTCAGAGGCGTTATTCGGGCAGAACAGGTCAGTCTTGCTGACACGTTCGCTCAATTGACCGACGACGATGCCGCCCGCCCGGGAAGGAATTCCGGCGTCTCCGTGTTCGCCTGGCTTATCTCAAGAACATGGTCTGCAAGCGCTGTTGAAGCGCCGCATCCGTCAGTTCACCTCGTGCACAGCACCACCGGCCGCCGTCGCGAGCGGCGTAACCATATCAGGCACCAGTATGTCGTGGCGGCGCGCGAAGCTGATCAGCGTGGCCCGCACCGTCTCCGGATCGATCTCGCCGACGATGCCCGCCTTGCAAGCGTTGAGCGCGACGGCATGGGCGCCGTTGCGGCCGGCGCTCGGCCAGTCCTGCAGCAGTGCATAGGCTTCCATCACGCTGTCGATCTTCCTCGGAAAGCCCATTCCGACCAGAAGTGTGACCGGTTCCTCAAATTGCCCGCGATTCATGGCTTGTGCCTCCTCTCGATTGTTCAGGGCCTGCAGCGGACCGAACACCGGGCAGCACGGCCCGCCGCGGATAGGTGAATGGACTGGCCGATTTCCGTTCAGCCGCTGCCGGCGGATACCTCGGATGTTGCCGACACTTGCTGTGCTGCGAGGAACATCAGTGCCGACGCCGCGGTTCGCCGATTCCAGCCGGCGGCTTCAGCCATGTCGAGCAGCCCTGCCAGCAGCGGCTTCAGCACGTTCCTGCATTCTGTTTCATAGGCCAGGAATTCCTTCGCTTGGTGCGTAGGAGCCGGTACGGATTCGATGCCAGCCATTGCGTCCATCTTTACCTCCACTCTCTCTCGACTGACGCCCGCTCCCCGCCAGGGAAGCGGGCGGATTGGCCGCGACCTCAAAAGTCCATGCCGGCGCCGGCGGGCATTGCCGGGGCGGCGGCTTCCTTCTTCGGCTTCTCGGCCACCATCGCCTCCGTGGTCACCAGCAGGCCTGCGACCGATGCCGCGTCCTGGAGAGCGGTGCGCACCACCTTGGCCGGGTCGATGACGCCCTGGCCGTAGAGATCGCCGAATTCGTTGGTCTGGGCGTTCCAGCCCCAGCCGAATTCGGTTTTCTCGCGCAGTTTGCCGACGATGATCGAGCCTTCGGCGCCGGCATTCTCGGCGATCTGCCGGACCGGCGTTTCGATGGCACGGCGCACGATGTCGACGCCAGTCTTCTGGTCCGCATTGTCGGTCTGCACGGCATCGAGCGCCTTTGCTGCCCGCAGCAACGCGACGCCGCCGCCGGGCAGCACGCCCTCCTCGACGGCCGCGCGGGTCGCATGCAGCGCATCGTCGACGCGGTCCTTACGCTCCTTGACCTCGACCTCGGTCGAGCCGCCGACCCGGATCACCGCAACGCCGCCAGCGAGCTTGGCCAGCCGCTCCTGCAGCTTCTCGCGGTCGTAGTCGGAGGTGGTCTCCTCGATCTGCGCCTTGATCTGTGCGACACGGCCCTGGATCTCTTCCTTGCGGCCGACACCGTCGACGATGGTGGTGTTTTCCTTCTCGATCACCACCTTCTTGGCGCGGCCCAGCATCTGCAGCGTCACATTATCCAGCTTGATGCCGAGATCTTCCGAGATCGCGGTGCCGCCGGTGAGAATGGCGATGTCTTCCAGCATGGCCTTGCGGCGGTCGCCGAAGCCTGGCGCCTTGACAGCCGCGACCTTGAGGCCGCCCCGCAGCTTGTTGACGACCAGCGTGGCAAGCGCCTCGCCTTCCACATCCTCGGCGATAATTAGGAGCGGCTTGCCCGACTGCACCACGGCTTCGAGCACGGGCAGCATCGCTTGCAGATTGGAGAGCTTCTTCTCGTGGATCACCACAAAAGGCTCGTCGAGTTCGACGCGCATCTTGTCCTGGTTGGTGACGAAATAGGGCGAGAGATAGCCGCGGTCGAACTGCATACCTTCCACGACTTCCAGTTCGGTCTCGGCGGTCTTGGCCTCTTCCACCGTAATGACGCCTTCATTGCCGACCTTCTCCATCGCCTCGGCGAGGAAACGGCCGATCTCGGCATCGCCATTGGCGGAGATTGTGCCGACCTGCGCGATCTCGTCGTTTCGGGTGACCTTGCGGGCATTGGTCTTCAGCTCGGCGACCACCGCGTCGACCGCCTTGTCGATGCCGCGCTTCAGATCCATCGGGTTCATGCCCGAGGCAACCGCCTTGGCCCCTTCCCTGACGATCGCCTGTGCAAGCACGGTTGCGGTCGTCGTGCCGTCGCCGGCAAGGTCGTTTGTCTTGGAGGCCACCTCGCGCACCATCTGGGCGCCCATATTCTCGAACTTGTCCTCCAGTTCGATCTCCTTGGCGACGGTAACGCCATCCTTGGTGATGCGCGGCGCGCCGAACGACTTGTCGATGACGACATTGCGCCCCTTGGGACCGAGCGTCACCTTCACCGCATTGGCAAGGATGTCGACGCCGCGCAGCATCTTCTCGCGCGCTTCGGTATGGAATTTCACTTCTTTGGCAGCCATTGGATCACTCCTCTATCTAGGCAGCATTCGTTGACTGGTTGGATACGAGGAAGCCGTCAGGCGGCCTTCTTCACTTCGACGATCTTATCGATGACACCCATCACGTCGCTTTCCTTCATGATGAGCAGGTCCTCGCCGTCGAGTTTGATTTCGGTGCCGGACCATTTGCCGAACAGGATGCGGTCGCCGACCTTGACATCAAGTTCGACAAGCTTGCCGCTGTCGTCGCGCGCGCCGGGACCGACGGCGAGCACTTCGCCTTCCTGCGGTTTTTCTTTTGCGGTATCGGGGATGATGATGCCGCCGGAGGTCTTCTCCTCGGCTTCAAGGCGGCGGACCAGAATACGGTCATGCAATGGACGGAACGCCATGTCGTTCTCCTCGTGGACAAACAGGTTTTTGAGGTTCCTCCGCACCGAACCGGCAATATCGGACCGGTGCGGAACGCCGGGACCCTTCGTCAGGCATCGCGGCGCATATCGAGCTAGTTTTGCCGTTTTCCGATTTCAAGAGACCGGCGAAAAAATTTTTACATTCGACCAGAAAGGGCGCCAACGCACTGTTATGGCGCGGCTATTTTCGGAACCCCCGAGCTTCTCGTGGCGTTGTTCGAAGACGGACCGACAGACCGATCGTCCCGGCCCGGCATCGGGCGGGTTCAATACAAATGTCGCAGGCTGGATGCCTGAACGGAGAGAGAAGGAGAAAGATATGGCCGATACGGTCAGCAGCGAATTCCGCCTGCAAATGGAAGGTTATGGCCTGACGACGGCCGAAATCCACTATCACCTGCCCGATCATCCGAGCCTGCTTCAGCTCTATGTCTGGCAGGACTATGATCTCGCTCCGGCCTTCCCCGAACTCAAGGGCTTTCTCCAATATTGGGAGCGCGAACTCGACGGTCCGCTGCACTCGGTCCGCGTTGCTCATCACCGGCTCATCCAGCCTTCGGAATGGCGGGCCGTCGAGGGCATCATCACGGTCCACTAGGGTCTTTGCGACGGCCTCCGCTCCTGCTTCGCCTGGAGCGGCGGCGTTAGGGCAGGCTCTCGCCGGCCTCACGCAGCAACAGCCAACAGCCTCCCCTCCAAAATTTCCAATTTCCATGTTGTAAAACGATCGTGCCGCGCTAGCCTGAAACCAGATGCGATGCGGGGAAGAGGAATGGAGCTTCAACTCAATGGCAAGGTGGCGCTGGTCACCGGCTCGACGCAAGGCATTGGCCGCGCCATCGCCGAGACCTTGGCGCGTTCCGGCGCCGGCGGCCTGCTCGTCACCGGGCGTGATAAGGCCCGCGGCGATGCGGTGGCGGCGGAGCTTTCGCAGCTTGGCACACCAACGCTCTTCGTCGCCACCGACCTCGCCGACCCGGCCGCCCCTGCCCTTTTGGCGCAAGCGTGCATCGAGCGCTTCGGCCGCATCGATGCGCTGGTCAACGCCGCAGGGCTGACCGACCGGGCCTCGTTCCTCGATGCCGATCTCGACGGCTGGGCCTCGCTGTTCGCCGTTAACGCGCGGGCGCCGTTCTTCCTCATGCAGGCGGCCATCGCCGACATGAAGAAGCGCGGTCAGGGCGGCGCCATCGTCAACATCCTGTCGATCAACGCCCATTGCGGCTCGCCGGAGCTCGCCGTCTATTCCGCCAGCAAGGGCGCGCTGGCCACGCTGACCAAGAACGCCGCCAACGCCCATCGCTTCGATCGCATCCGCGTCAACGGCATCAATGTCGGCTGGACCGACACGCCGGCCGAACGTGCCATGCAGGCCGACACGCTGGGCAACGGGCCGGGCTGGCTCGATGCCGCGAACGCCTCGCAACCCTTCGGCCGCCTGTTCTCGACGAGCGATATCGCCAACCTCGCCGTCTTCCTGCTCTCGGATGCTGCCGGGCCGATGACCGGCACGCTCGTCGACCAGGAACAGTGGGTGATCGGGGCGAACCGGTGAGCGCCATCGAAACGCATGCGCCCTGCATGACGCATTTCGGCGTCGGCGCTTTCACCGTTGCCCTCAGAAGTTGGTCGATGACGGTGACTGAAAACGCCTATCGCCCCATTCGCTCAAAGCACCCGCGCCGCCTCACAGCGCCAGGCTCCCCTGCTCCACCTCCTCGGCATTCGGATCTCCCGGTGCGGTGGCCCAGGCCAATTCGACCAGCGTCACGGTGCGCCGGCCTGTCCCGTCGAGTTGGCAGACGATGAGCCCCTGCTCCTCGATATAGGTCAAGAGGCGCCGGGCGCGGCGCAGCGAGTGCGAGCCGTAGGCGCGGGCGATCGCGGCGTCGCTCGGGCACGGCCAGCCCTCTTTCGCCGCACGGGCGATCATCATGAACACGCCCTGCATGTCGTCGGGCAGCAGCGACGCGCGGACAGAAACGTCCCGCCACGCGTCATCCTGCGTCGTCTCGGAACCAAGGCCGGCACGGGCGCGCGTCAGCATGCGGCGGAACTCCGGCAGGTCCGGCACAACCGACGCGAGGCCTTCTATGCGGCAGCGGACCACGAATTCCTGATAGAGCACGCCGATCACGCGAAAACCCGCATCGGGTTGCGCCAGGATGGCGCGCAGCACACGGTCGACGCGCTCGCGGCGCTCGGCCAGATCCTCCGCGCTGATTTGCGGCTCCGCCGGCTCGGGACGCATTTCCAGTGCCGCCGATTTGGCCGCCATCAGCTGGTCGAGCAGGTCCGGCGACGCCGGGCGGCGCGGCGTGCGCACCGTCTCGGGGGGCGGCGCCGCCAGGATGATCGCGCGTGCGTCTTCCAGCGCGGATTCCGGCATTGCCATGAGCCGCGGCGTGCCGTTGCGCGGGCTGGTGTCGGTCGGGCCGATGCGCAGCCCCAGCGGACGGCGCGACAGCGCCGGACCGAGCGCCATGAACTGCCCGCGTTCCAGATCGCGGAACGCTTCCGCCTGGCGCCGTTCCATGCCCAGAAGATCGGCGGCACGCGCCATGTCGATATCGAGGAAGGTGCGGCCCATGAGAAAATTGGACGCCTCGGCTGCGACGTTCTTGGCGAGCTTGGCCAGCCGCTGGGTGGCAATGATGCCGGCCAGCCCGCGCTTGCGGCCACGACACATCAAATTGGTCATGGCGCCGAGCGAGAGCTTTCGCGCTTCGTCCGACACCTCTCCGGCCACCGCCGGCGCGAACAGCTGCGCCTCATCCACCACCACAAGCATCGGGTACCAGTGGTCACGGGCGACCTCGAACAGCCCGCCGAGGAAGGCGGCGGCACGCCGCATCTGGTTCTCGGCGTCGAGCCCTTCGAGATTGAGCACGGTGGAGACGCGATGCATGCGCGCCCGCTCACCAGCCGCCTGCAGGCCGCGCTCGGTATGCTGCTCGGCATCGATCACCAGATGGCCGTAATGATCGCCCAGCGAGACGAAGTCGCCCTCGGGATCGATGATGGTCTGCTGTACCCAGGGCGCGCTCTGCTCCAGCAGGCGCCGCAGCAGATGCGACTTGCCGGAGCCTGAATTGCCCTGCACCAAAAGGCGCGTCGCGAGCAGTTCCTCAAGATCCAGCTTCGCCGGGGCGCCTGCGGTCGTCTGTCCCATCTCGATCGCAACGGTCATCTCGACTCAGGCGCTCCTTCGCAGACGGGCTTATCAACTGGGTCACAGCCCGTCGAGCGTGCATGACCGCCTGCGGCGTGTTGCGCACAACTGTGCAGGCACCGCCTGGAGGGTCATCAGCCGATGCCTGGCGCAAACTTTGGGTTGACCCCTTCGGACCACGAGGCGACACTCCACCCAACGCTAGGAGTACGAGGAGAAAAGCGATGGACGAGCCCGAACGGTGGCGCCACATGTCGACGGCGCCGAAGGATGGCAGCCGCATCCTGGTCACTGTGCGTCCGTCCGAACAGGGGCCGGCGGAAGTCGACCTTGCCTATTGGTCGCGTGCCGACCAGTTCGCCTCGGAAGGCTGGCGCGCATCGGACTCCTCGCCGGGGCGCGTTATCGAATACGCTGACCCGGAACTGAAGTGCTGGATGCCGCTGCCGACGGCCAACCTCAGCCGCGCGTCGATGCCGGCGCCGTGGGAAGGCGAAGACGCCCAGCAGCTGGATGGGTCCGGGATTTAAGAGCGCGGAGAGGCCGGAGATTGGCAACTCCACGGTCGGCGTCTCTAACCTGCTCCTCTCAGAACAGGAACGCGGCCGTGGCGGGGTTGGGCCCGTTGCGGCCTTCGGGCGAATCCATGCCGCGGATCGTCTGCAGGTCCTGCGCATCCAGTTCGAAATCGAAGACATCGAAATTGGCGGCGATGCGATCCCTGCGGATCGACTTTGGAATGACGATCAGCCCCTCCTGGAGATGCCAGCGGATGATCGTCTGGGCGACGGACTTGCCATGTTTTTTGGCGATGTCTGCAATGGTCGGATCGCCGAGCAGCCGGCCGCTGCCCAACGGGCTCCAGCTTTCGATACGGATGTCGTGCTTGGTGTGAAAGTCCCTGACACCGCGTTGCTGGAACTGGGGATGCAGCTCGATCTGGTTGACGACGGGCGTCACGCCGGTTTCCGCGATGATCCGCTCCAGATGGTCCGGGTTGAAATTCGAAACGCCGATCGACTTGATGCGGCCGGCCTGCCGGAGTTCGACCAGCGTCTTCCAGGCCTCGACATACTTGTCTTGGCTGGGCACAGGCCAGTGGATCAGGAACAGGTCGATCTGCTCAATGCCGAGCTTGGCCATGGTGTCATCGAAGGCGCGTAGCGCCGCATCGCGCTGGTGTGCGCCGTTGCGCAGTTTCGAGGTGATGAACAGCTCAGCCCGCGACACGCCGGCGCTGCGGATCGCCTTTCCGACCCCTTCCTCGTTCTGGTAGCCTTCGGCGGTGTCGATCAGGCGATAGCCGGCCTCGATGCCCCAACCCACCACCTCGGCGGTGATGTCCTGGTCGACCTGCCACACGCCAAGGCCGAGTTGGGGAATGGCGGAGCCGTCGTTCAATGCAATCTGTTCGGGCATGGGGAATCCTTTGCAAAGCGGGTCCGGGCGTTCTGCCCGGTGCACAGCCTATCTAGGTCCGACAGGGTGCGACGACCAGCCGACAGCGGACAAATTGCCGTGTGAAGTGCGCCTGCAAGTGTGACTTCGGTGTCGGCCGCATCCTTACCGCGGCCGGCGCACCGCCCGCACCACACCGGCCGAAGTGCTGCCGCAATAGAGGCGGTCGCCGCCATCGGATTCCAGCCCCGACACGCCCATGCCCGCCGGCATGTCGAGCTTCTCCAGAACCTTGCCTGATTGCGGGTCGACGCGGCGCAGGTCGCTCTGCTCGCCTTCCCAGGTGGCGTGCCACAGCTCGCCCTCGACCCAGGTCACCCCGGTGACGAAGCGGTTGGATTCGATGGTGCGCAGGATTGCACCCGTCTCCGGGTCGATCTGATGGATCTTGCGCTCGCGGTATTGCCCCACCCACAGCGTCCCTTCGGCCCAGGTCAGCCCGGAGTCGGCGCCGCCGCCGGGCGCCGGGATGGTGGCGAGCACCTGGCCGGTATCTGGGTCGATCTTCTGGATGCGGTCATTGGCAAGCTGGAAGAAATGCTGGCCGTCCCAGGCGGTGCCGGCATGCGCCGCGACATCGATCGAGCGCAGCGCCTGCCCGCTTTCCGGATCGAAGGCGTTCAGCTTCTCGCCCGATGCAAACCAGACGTTGTTGCCGTCAAAGCTCACCCCATGCACCCTCTCCACATCTGGAAAGGGTCCGTATTCGCGCAGGATTTCGGCTGCTGACTGTTTCATGTCCTTGTCCTCACGAGATGATCTGATGTGCCTTACTAACCACTCGGCAGCGGGGCCGGGAGTAACAAGGTGGTCGTGAATCCCGCCACCGGCGGCGTCATCCAGCGGCGCGCCCGGCCGTGACCGAAAAACTGCACCTTGCCGGCCTCGCCGAGCTGCTCCAGCGCCCGCTGCACGCTGCGCTGGCCGGTACCGAGCGCCAGTGCCAGCGCCGAACTCGCCCAGGATTCACCATCGGCAAGGAAGGCCAGCACTGCCGCGTGCCGCTCCTCGATCGGCCGGGCCAGCACCAGCACCTCGCGTGCGTGGCGCGGCGCCAGCGCGAAGCCCTGCCTGGTCGCGCCGATGTCGGCCAGCCCGCGCAATTCGGCGCGCAGCCGGCCGATCTCGACCCGCAGCCGCGCCCGGTGCGATTCATCGGCGTGCCTGCCGCCGAAGGCTTCAGCGATCAGCCTCGCCCTCGACACATCGCCTGGCCACGCTTCGGCGAGCGTACGGGCCAGCGCAAACAGCACCGGGCGCGTTGCCAGCGAGACCGTTTTCTCCTGTTGGCGCACGACGTAGCGAAAGCTATCGACCAGCAGCGCCGGCGACGCCTGCAACGCCTCGACGTCCTCGAGCAGCAACGGGCGCTGATTGCCAGCCGCGATCAGCCGCGCCGCCGGCGTGTCCAGCGCCAGGAATGCGCGATCGACTTCAGCGATGAGCCCCGCAATGCCCGCCTGGCGGGCGGCGTGGCGTGCCCACTCCAACGCCCTGCGCGCCGGCTTCGTCTTGAGGCGCCGCATCGCGATGCCGGCAACGGCGAGCTCGTGCGCGGCCCTCGAGGCCGGTGGAAGCGGCATCGGATCGAGCCCGGCCAGCACGTCTTCAGCCTCATCGAGACGGCCGATCAGCAGCAGACGCCGCACCTTGAGGTGGCCGGCATGCGCGGCGTTCAGCCGGTCGCCATGCTTTTCCAGCGTCGTCCGCGCCGCATCCAAAGCCTTGGCCGGCCAGCCGAGGTCACGCGAAACCAGCGCGATCTCGGCCTCGGCGACGACGCATCTGGCGTGCGCCACCGCCTCTTTGGGGCCGAAGCCACGCGCGGCCCGCCGCAGCAGCGCCTTGGCGCGATCAAGATCGCCGAGTTGCGCCATGGCGATGCCGCGCAGCGCCAGCGCCGGCGCATCCTCACGCAAGGCAACGCGGTCCAGCGCGCCAAGCGGATCACCTGCCGCCAGCGCCAGTCCAGCCGCGGTGATCAGCGAGTCCATTCAAATCCCGTCACACTTGTAACTCCCACCCCCAGCGCTCAGCGCCCTAACTTAAGTCATGGCCGCCAACCAGCAAGCCGTATCGGCAGCGGCACAACAAAGGAGAACCACGCGATGAACGACACTGTCGGGGGCACTGAGCGGATGCGCCACCCCTGCTGCGGCGGGCCGGCTCTTTCAAATCCCGTCACACTTGTAACTCCCATCCCCGCGATTGACCGCCCTATTCTAGCTCACGGCAAGCAACCGCACGTCGCAACAGCGCGACAACAGACTGGCAAAGGAAACGACCAATGACCAAGCACATCGCAATGAAGACCCCGCCGATCGTTTCGCGGCAGGACTGGGAAGCCGCCCGCGAACAGATGCTGGTGAAGGAAAAGGCAACGCTGCGCGCCAAGGACGCATTGGCCGCCGAGCGCCGGCGCATGCCCTGGATGGAAGTGGACAAGGCCTATGTGTTTGAGGGGCCGAACGGCAAGGCGAGCCTGCTCGATCTGTTCGAAGGCCGCCGCCAGTTGATCGTCTATCGCGCCTTCTTCGAGCCAGGCGTGCATGGCTGGCCAGATCACGCGTGCCGCGGCTGTTCCCTTGGCGCCGACCAGGTCGGCCACCTCGCCCATCTCAATGCCCGCGACACCACGCTTGCCTACGCTTCACGTGCCCCGCAGGCCGACATTGCGCGGCTGAAGCAGCGGATGGGCTGGGAGATGCCGTGGTACACAATCACCGACAGTTTCGACAAGGACTTCGGCGTCGACGAATGGCACGGCCACAACGTCTTCATCCATGACGGCGACCGCATCTTCCGCACCTACTTGATCAACAGCCGCGGCGACGAGGCGATGGGCACTGTCTGGAGCTATCTCGACGCAACGCCGCTCGGCCGCCAGGAAATTTGGGAGGATTCGCCCGAAGGCTATCCGCAGACCCCGCTCTACTCCTGGTGGAACTGGCACGACAATTACGACGCCGGTGCCGACAAGAAATGGGAAGAAGTGTCTGCTGCCGGCGAGGCGGCGTTCCGCGACAAGGGCGAATAGTAACGGTTGTCCAGCCTGGGTTCCTCTCCCCGCTCCGTGAGGAGAGGAACCTGTCGTGGCTGGCATATCATCAGGGATCAAGACCATGAGCGATATTCACACAGGTGCCGGCAGCACGATCCCGGAAGCCACCACCCTCGGGCTGGCCGACTGGCTTTGCCTTGCCGCGGCACCGACCTTCGCCGTGATGGCGCTGCTCACCTGCATCTTCAGCGGCGATGCGGCCATGCAGTGCATGGGCACCGACGCCTCGCCCCTCACGGGTATGGCCGCGATGTATCTCCTGATGAGCGCCTTCCATGTGGCGCCCTGGCTGCGGGTCATTTCCGGCAGGCAGATCCGCTAGGCGCAGCGCGCCGTTCCAATTCCAAACACCCCACACATCGGAGAAGACAATGAGACTGGTCAGGCTGAGAGCGCCGGGCGGCTTGGGCAATCTCGACCTGGTCGAGGAAGATCCGCCCCAGCCGGGGCCGGGCGAGGTGCTGGTCAGGATCCGGGCCTGCGCGTTGAACATGCGCGACGACTTTGCCGTGCAAGGCAAGATGCCTCTCGCCGACGGCCGTGTTCCGCTCTCCGACGGCGCCGGCGAGGTGATTGCCTTCGGCGACGGTGTCGATGCACTCAAGCCCGGAGACAGCGTCGTCAGCGTCTTCTATCCCTGGTGGCTGGGCGGCGACATGACGCCCTCGACCCGGCGCGATATTCCGGGAGACAGTTTCGACGGCTTCGCCAGCGAGTATGTCTGCATGCCGGCGCACGCTTTCACCAGGGCACCGGCAGGCTATACGCATGTCGAGGCGGCGTCGCTCACCTGCACCGGCGTTACTGCCTGGCGCGGCCTGGTTGTGTGCGGCAAGGTGAAGCCGGGCGACGCGGTGCTGGTCCTCGGTTCGGGCAGTGTATCGCTGTTCGCGCTGCAATTCGCCAAAGCCGCCGGCGCCCGGGTCATCGCCACCTCATCCGACGAGCAGAAGCTGGAGCGGCTCAAGCGCCTCGGAGCCGACGCCATCATCAACTACAAGTCCGTCCCGGACTGGGGCCGCAAGGCCAGGGATTTGACCGACGGACGCGGCGTCGATCACGTGATCGAGGTCGGCGGACCCGCCACGCTGGCGCAGTCCATTGCGGCCTGCAGAACGGGCGGTCACATCGCGCTGGTCGGAGTCCTGACCGGCTTTGCGGCGGAAGTGTCTATCCCCGCCCTGTTTTCCAACCAGATCCGCATCAGCGGCATTTCCATCGGCAGCCGGGCCGACCAGGAGGATATGATCCGGGCGATAGAGGCTATCAGGCTGAAGCCCGTCATAGACCGCCATTTTCCGCTGCAGGACATCGCCACCGCCTTCGCGCACTACGAATCCCAAAAGCATTTCGGCAAGGTCTGCCTCGACGTTTGAGCGGCTTCAGCCAGCAGCACGATGAAGGGGACCGTCGGGTCCGCGCCTTCGTCGTGATCCTGCCTAGGTCGCGATGTCGTCGTTGACCGGCAGCAGGGGCTTGGGAAGATCGGCCTCGCCGAGCCCGCTGCGCAACTCGATCTCGATGTCGCGGCAGATCTGCGAGATCGGGACGTCGTTGGCGTTGCCCTCGAACGGGTTGGCGCTGCTTTCGCCGACCTGGTCGAGGGACATGTAAGCCCAGCCCAGCAGCGTGCTAAACGAGATCGTCAGCCAGATTGCGATCGACCCGAGTACATCGGTCCCCTCAAATCGACAGGTCTGGTTTTGCACGGCCGGAATCTGGTGTCCTCATTGTGCCTTTGCAGCCCCGAACCGCAACCCGTCCATCAACAGCTTGACCAGCCGGCGCGAGCGGTCACGCCATTCGGGGGTGTCGGGCGCTGAATAGATGCCGCCCAGCGCGTGCAGCACGTCGGAAGCGTCGACGTCGCCGCGGATGGTGCCGTCGGCCACCGCCGCCTCGACCAGTCGTCGCAAGGCTTGCGACACCCGGCCGAACGTGTCGGAAAACAGCGTCGAATTGGTGGTGAGCACAATGCGCAGGCTGGTCGCCAGGCCGCGCTTGGTGGCGATGTAGTCGACGAAGCGCTGCATCCACTGTTCCAGCGCGACATCGGACGGATGTTTTTGGGCAAGCTCGCCGGCGGCCGCGCACAGCGCCTCCACCTCGCGGCGATAGACCACCTCGACCAGATGCTCGCGCGTCGGGAAATGCCGGTAGAGCGTGCCGATGCCGACGCCGGCGCGGCGCGCGATCTCCTCCAGCGAGCCATCGATGCCGCGCTCGGCAAAGACTGACACCGCCACCTCGACCAGCCGGTCGCGGTTGCGCCGCGCATCGGCGCGCAGCGGCTTTGCGTCTACGGCCTCGGCCTTCTGTTCAGCAATGGCGGACGGCTCGCTGGCCAATTTTTTTCTCCACATCGTGTCAGGGGGCTTGAACCCGGCCGGGTCAGCCACCACGTAATAAACGGAGGCGCCTCCGTTTTAGTGGAGCACCTTTATCATATAATCAGGGGAACCGGTATGTCACGTCTTTCGAACACGCAAGCCGACATCTCCCCTGCCCGCCTGCCTCGCGGGAGACCCGCTGCCATCTCCGCTTTCGCCGTCAAGACCTGACCGAACGGTTACCTTGCCCTTCTGCGGCAAGGCACCAGTTCAATCCCATCCGCGTCAAGCAACTGGAGCCAGACGCCCATGACCAGCCTTCCCATCACCCTCACCATCAACGGACACAAACACGAACTGGAGGTCGATCCACGCGTAACCCTGCTCGACCTGCTTCGCGAGCGGCTCGATCTCACGGGCACCAAGAAGGGCTGCGATCGCGGCCAGTGCGGCGCCTGCACGGTGCTGGTCGACGGCAAGCGCATCAACTCGTGCCTGGCGCTGGCGGTCAGCCATGACGGCGCCCAAGTCTTGACCATCGAAGGCGTCGCCCACGGCGAGGAACTGCATCCTGTGCAGGCCGCCTTCATCGCCCATGACGGCTTCCAGTGCGGGTTCTGCACGCCCGGCCAGATCATGAGCACGCTCGGCCTGATCGCCGAGGGACAGGCCGGCGACGATCCCGAACGCATCCGCGAGGGGCTGAGCGGCAACATATGCCGCTGCGCGGCCTATGGCGGCATCGTCGAGGCCGTCCTGGAAGCCCAGCAACAGCTTGTCAAAGCCGACCGGAGGACCGCGGCATGAGAGACTTCGACTACATCAGGCCCGCCACCATCCCCGACGCCATCGCCGCGGCAGCCGAGCCGGGTTCGGCCTATCTCGCCGGCGGCACCAATCTGCTCGACCTGATGAAAGGCGGCATCACCAGTCCCGAGCGTATCGTCGACATTTCCCGGTTGCCGGAGCTCAACCGCATCGAACGGCTGGACGATGGTGGCCTGCGCATCGGTGCGCTGGTTCGTAATGCCGACCTTGCCTACGATCCGGCGTTCGCCAAATCCTATCCGGCGGTGGCCGAGGCGCTGCTGTCGGGCGCTTCGGCTCAGCTTCGCAACGCCGCGACCGTCGGCGGCAATCTGTTGCAGCGCACGCGCTGCAGCTATTTCTACGACACCGCCAGCGCCTGCAACAGGCGCGAGCCTGGCGCCGGCTGCGACGCGCTGGAAGGCGAGAACCGCCTGCACGCCGTGCTCGGCTGGAGCGATGCCTGCATCGCCACCCACCCGTCGGACTTCTGCGTGCCGCTGGTGGCGCTCGATGCGGTGGTCGAGATCGAGGGCAAGAAGGGCCGGCGCCATGTGACGCTGGAGGAATTCCACCGGCTTCCCGGCGAAACGCCGCAGCGGGAGAATGCACTGGAACCCGGCGACCTGATCGTGGCGGTGCGCCTGCCGGCGGAGGCGGCCTCCTTCTCCGCCAATGCCCGCTACCTGAAAGTCCGCGAACGCACCTCTTATGCTTTTGCCGTCGTATCGGCCGCGGCAGCGCTCGTCGTCGATGACGGCAAGATCCGCGCCGCAAGGCTGGCGCTGGGCGGCGTCGCGGCCAAGCCGTGGCGGGCACGAACGGCGGAAGCCGTCCTGCTTGGCGCGGACGCCAACGAGGTGAACTTCGCCAGCGCGGCGGAGGCCGCCCTGGCCGATGCCAGCCCATCCGGCGACAATGCGTTCAAGATCGAGCTTGCCCGACGCATCGTGGTCAGGGCGCTGATGTCTGCCCAGGCGGGAACGCCCGAGCGGCTGCCAGCCCTTCCTGCCTCCCCGTTCTCAAACATTCCCGGAGCGCGCCATGACGCTTGAACTCAGCCTCAACCAGCAACCCGCCCATGCCCGGCAGGGCTCCAGCATCGGCCAGCCGCTGACCCGTCGCGACGGCTTTCTGAAAGTCACCGGAGCCGCGCGCTATGCCGCCGACAACCATCCGCCCGGCATGCTTTACGCCGTGCTCGCTGTCTCTAGCATCGCGCGCGGCCGCGTTGCCGCGCTGGATATCGAGGCGGCCAAGGCGCACCAGGGCGTGGTCGAGGTGATGACGCCCAAGAACCGGCCGGCGCTCGCCGCCGATCCGGATGCCAAGGACCATCCCTTCATGTTCCGGCTCGACCTGCTGCAAAACGATCAGGTCCGCTACCCCAACCAGAGCATCGCCGTGGTGATCGCCGAGACGCTGGAGGCGGCGACCGAGGGGGCGGCGCTGCTGTCGCCGCGTTATGAAGTGCTGCCGGCGCGCGTTGGCCTCGACGGCGCTGAAAGCTTCGTGCCGCGCGGTGTCGGCGTCGGCGGTCCGGCGGTGCAGCACAAGGGCGATGTCGAGGCCGGCCTCAAATCCGCAAAGACGCGGATCGAAGCCACCTACGAGACGCCGGCCCAGTACCACAACGCCATGGAGCCGCATGCGATCGTCGTCGCCTGGGATGGCGACACATTGTCGATCGACACGCCGAGTCAGGGCCTTGCCATGGCGCAGGGCCGCATCGCCGGCCTGTTCGGCATCGCGCCGGAAAACGTCCACATCCGGAGCCCGTTCCTGGGTGGCGGCTTTGGCTCGAAAGGCATGATCTCCGGGCCGCAGGTGCTCGGCATTCTGGCGGCGCGCCTCGTCGGCCGTCCGGTCAAGCTGGTGCTGCGGCGTGAGCAGATGTACGGCCCGGTCGGCCACCGTGCGCCGACGCGCCAGACGCTGCGCATGGGCATGGATGGCGAAGGGCGGCTGACGGCACTCGACCATCACGCCAAGACTGCGTCGAGCACGTTCGACGATTTCTTCGAACCGGCGGCGGATGCCTCGCACACGCTCTATGCCAGCCCGGCCATCGCCACCTCGCACGATGCGGTGCGGTTGGACACCGGTACGCCGCTGTTCATGCGGGCGCCCGGCGAAGCCACCGGCTCGATCGCACTCGAAAGCGCCATCGATGAGGCGGCACACGCTTGCGGCATGGACCCGCTGGAGTTCCGGCTGCGGAACTATGCCGAGGTCGAGCCGATGACCGGCAAGCCGTTTTCCTCCAAGGCGCTGCGCGAGTGCTACAGGCAAGCGGCCGAGACGTTCGGCTGGGCGAGCCGCCCGCTTCAGCCTCGGCTGATGCGCGACGCCGACGGTTTCCTCACCGGCTGGGGCATGGGCACGGCGACCTTTCCAGCGCTCATGTTCCAGGCCGAAGCGCGTGCGGTGCTGAGGGCCGATGGCAGCGGCCTGATGGAGACCGGCGCGCAGGACATGGGGCAAGGCGCCTGGACCGCCTTCGCCCAGATCGCGGCCGACGGACTGGGACTGGATATCGACCAGGTCGATTTCAGGGCCGGCAGTTCCGACCTGCCCAATGCAGGCATTGCCGGCGGCTCCGGCCACACGGCGACGGCCGGCATGGCGATCCACAATGCGGGTGCCGCCGTCATCGCCAGGCTTGCCGATCTCGCCACCGGCAACGAGGCCTCGCCGCTGTTCGGCGCCGGCAATGAAGGCGTGCTGGCGCGCGGCGGCCACCTCTATCGGCGCGACGATGAAAGCCGCGGTGAAAGCTATGCCGAGATCCTCAAGCGCGCGGGCCTCAGCGAGATCGAGGGCCATGGCAAAGGCGCTCCCGACCCGGCATCCCAGGAGACCTATGCCAAGCACGCGCACGGCGCCGTGTTTGCCGAGGTGAAGGTCGATCCGGATTTCGGCCAGATCCGCGTCACAAGGCTGGTCGGCGCGTTCGCCGCCGGGCGGATCATCAATCCCAGGCTGGTGCGCAGCCAGTATTATGGCGGCATGATCTGGGGCGTCTCGTTCGCGCTGAATGAGGAAGCCATCACCGACCGGCGCTCGGGCCGGATCCAGAATGCCAACCTCGCCGAATATCATGTCCCGGTGAATGCCGACGTTCCGTCGGTCGAGGCGCTGCTGGTCCACGAGGACGACCCTCATGTCAACGCGCTCGGCATCAAGGGCGTTGGCGAAATCGGCATCACCGGCACGGCCGGCGCCGTCGCCAATGCAGTCTGGCATGCGACCGGCGTGCGGCCGCGGCGCTTTCCGATCCGCATCGAGGACCTGCTGGGGTGAGGAGTGGTCCGCGTAGCGGACGGGAAGCCAATTGCTTGGCTCCCGTCCGACGAACGGTGAAAGCCCGGTCTGCCTTCGGGCGGATCAAAAGGTCCAGTGGACCTTTTTAAGGGGCTGAACGCCCGAAGGACAGGGAGCGGCAGCGAAGGGCCGCACAGCCGGCGCGAGGTCCCGCCGGCCAACATGAGTCAACCGACTTCGCGTCAAGCACTGGAGCCAGACGCCCATGACCAAAACAACGATCCCAGTTCATCTCGATATCAACCGCCGTCATCACGATCTGCAACTCGAGCCGCGTGTGACGCTGCTCGACGCCTTGCGCGACCGGCTCGGCCTGACCGGCACCAAGAAGGGCTGCGACCACGGCCAGTGTGGCGCCTGCACCGTGCATATCGATGGCGAGCGCGTGCTGGCCTGCCTGACGCTGGCCGCCCAAGCCGAAGGCCGCACCGTCACCACCATAGAGGGGCTTGCACGGGAGGGCGAAATGCATCCCGTGCAGGCTGCCTTCCTTGAGCACGATGCCTTCCAGTGCGGCTATTGCACACCGGGCCAGATCATGTCGGCGGTCGCTTGCATCCGCGAAGGCCATGCCGGCTCCACCGACGAGATCCGCGAATACATGGCCGGCAATCTCTGCCGCTGCGGCGCCTATCCGCACATCGTCGCCGCCATCCGCCAGGCCGCCCTGGAGGCCGCATCATGAGGGATTTCTCCTATCTGCGCGCCAATTCACTCGATGCCGCACGCCAGGCGGCCGCCCTGCCCGGCGCCATGCTCTTGGCCGGCGGCACCACGCTGATCGATCTCGCCAAATGCGGCGTCGCCGAGCCCGAGACGCTGGTCGACATCGCTCATCTCAAGGGGTTGGACAGCATCGAGGTGAACGAACGCGGCGCTACCATCGGCGCGCTGGCCAGAATGAGCCATGTCGCCGACCATGCCGACATCAAGAGCCGCTTCCCCGCCGTCTCCAAAGCCCTGTGGCAGGCGGCTTCCGCGCAGATCCGCAACATGGCGACCATCGGCGGCAATCTGATGCAGCGCACGCGCTGCCCCTATTTCCGCGATCCCGCGAATTTCCCTGCCTGCAACAAGCGTGAGCCCGGCTCTGGCTGTTCGGCGATCGGCGGCGTTACCCGTGGCCATGCCGTACTCGGCACCAGCGAGGCCTGCATCGCCATGTATCCGGGTGACCTGGCCGTGGCGCTGGTCGCCTTCGATGCGATCGTGCATCTGGGCGAGCGCCAGATCCCGGTCGACGACTTTTTCCTGCTGCCCGGCACCACGCCGGATAGGGAACATGCGATTGAACCGGGCGAGATGATCACCGCCATTGAAATCCCCGGCTCGGCCGCTGCCCGGCGGTCGACCTACCTGAAAATCCGCGACCGGCAATCCTATGAGTTTGCCGCCGCGAGCGCGGCGGTCGGTATCGAGTTCGAACCTGACGGCCGAACGATCCGCGATTTGTGCGTCGCACTCGGCGGTGTCGCGACGAAACCATGGCGGGCGCGGACCGTGGAAGACGCGCTGAAGGGCAAGGCGCTGGAGCCGAACACTGTGCGCGCCGCCAGCCTGCTCGCTATCCAAGGCGCCGTCGATCATGGCGCCAACCGCTACAAGGTCGAACTGGCGCCGCGCGTCGTCGCCCGCGCCATCCTCAAATTGGGAGAGACGGCATGACCGTTCACAACATCAGGCATGGGGATGCGTCCGACGGCGCTTTTGCCGAAGCCGTCGGCGGCCGGCTGTCGCGCGTCGACGGCCCGGCCAAGATCACCGGTGCGGCGAAATACGCCGTCGAGCAGCAACTCCAAGGGCTCGCCTACGCCGTGCTGGTCGAAAGCACGATTGCATCTGGCAAGGTGCGCTCGATCGACACAACTGCCGCCGAGGCGGCGCCCGGCGTGCTGAGGGTGCTGACGCCGGACACCATCACCAGCCTGAGGACCGCGGCGGACTGGTTCGGCACACCGCCGCCCGACAAGCCCTATTGCCCGCTCGCGCGCGACATCACTTTTTCGGGCCAGCATGTCGCCGCCGTCGTCGCCGAGACCTTCGAACAGGCGGTGGCGGCGGCAGCACTGGTCAAGGTCAGCTATGACGAGACGCCTGCCATCGTCGACCTCAGCGATGCCAAGGCCGGCGACGGCATCCCGATCGACGCCATGACCAAGGAATGGGGCGATGCGCAAGGTGCGTTCGCGTCGGCACCGGTCCGCATCTGCGCCGCCTACAACACGCCGCGCGAATACCAGGCGCCGATAGAGCCGCATGGGCTGATCGCGCGCTGGGAAGGCGATAAGCTCACCGTATGGGAGCCGAGCCAGTGGCTGGACGGGATGGCGCGCACCTATGCCGAATGGTTCGGCGTGCCGTTCGAGAATGTGCGGCTGGTCTCGCCCTATATTGGCGGCGGCTTCGGCTCCAAGGCGCTGGCGCTCAGCCATGGCGCGGTGGCCGCATGTGCGGCCAAGATGCTCGGCCGGCCGGTGCGGCTGGTGATGACGCGGCCGCAGACTTTCACCGGCTATGGCGGCCGTGCCGCAACGCGGCAGACGGTGACGATCGGCGCCGACGCGCAAGGAAAAATCCAGTCGATCGTGCATCGCGGCGTCAATGAAACATCCATCGACGGCATGTGGGTCGAGCCGCTGGGATCGGTCACCTCGATCATGTATGCGACGCCAAATTTCTCCTCGAAGCAGAATGTCGTGCGGGTCAATTCGGTGGTGCCGGGCGCCATGCGCGCGCCGGGCGAAAACCCCTCTGCCTTCGGCATCGAAAGCGCCATCGACGAGCTCTCTTACGAGGTCGGCATCGACCCCCTGGAGATCCGGCTGAGAAATTATGCCGAGCAGGATCCGCATGCCAAGAAAGCCTGGTCGACCAGACAGTTGCGCGAGGCTTTTGCCGCAGGCGCGGAGCGCTTCGGCTGGGCCAGGCGCTCGCCCGAACCGCGCTCGATGCGCGACGGCAACCAGCTGATCGGCTGGGGAGTCGCGGCCGGCACCTATCCGGTTCGGCGCGCCTATGGCGAGGCGATCGTGCGTATCCTGGCGGACGGCTCGGTCGAGGTCGAGAGCTCCTCGATCGACATGGGCCAGGGCACGTACACAATCCTGGCGCAGACCGCCGCCGAAACGGTCGGCGTGCGAGCCGACGACGTGGTGGTGAAGCTCGGCGACTCCCGTTTCCCCCGCGCCGGCGTCACCGGCGGTTCGCGGCTTGCCGGCGTCATGACGGGTGCGGTCTACAAGGCGGCGACCTCGGCGCTCGACCAGCTGATCGGCCTCGCCATCAGCGATCCGCGCTCGCCCTTCCATGCGCTGCAGGCCAACACCTTGGTCGTCGCCAACGGCCGCATCGCCTCGCCGCGCGGCGACGGTCCCGATGTCTCGATCGCCGAACTGCTCAAAAGCGTCGGCCGCGACCATATCGAAGCCATCGGCGACACCATGCCGGCCAATTCGACGCCAGAGGATCGCTACAAGAACTACACCACCATCGCCATGGCGCTGCCGCACACCGAGGGCGACTACTCCCGCCACTCATGGTGCGCGCATTTCATCGAGGTGCGGGTCGACGAGGACTTCGGCACGGTGCGCGTGTCACGCGTGGTGTCGGCACTGGATTCGGGCCGGCTCTACAATCCCAAGCTGGCCGAAAGCCAATGGAAGGGTGGCATCATCATGGGCATCGGCCAGGCACTGCTGGAAGAAGGCATCGTCGACCGCCGCCACGGCCGCGTCGTCAACAACAACCTCGCCGATTACCTGGTGCCGACCAATGCCGACATTCCCGACATCGAGGTGATCTCGGTCGGCGTCCCCGACCTGCACTCCTCGGTGCTCGGCGGCAAGGGCGTCGGTGAACTGGCCATCGTCGGCGTCGCACCGGCGATTGCCAACGCGGTGTTCCATGCGACGGGAAAGAGAGTAAGGGATTTGCCGATCACACTGGAGAAGCTAATCTGAGGGCGGTGGCTGATCTCCCACTCGAGGGAGATGTCGCCAGAGGCAACAGAGGGGGGTCGCCGCGTGTAGTGCGCCGACCCCGTCTGCGGCAGCAGGCCGAGCCCCGCCGCCCCTGGCCTGCCGGCCATCTCCCGAGGGAGATTTGGAGCACCAGCAATCAGAACTTGTAGCTGAGCCCGACCCGGATATCCTGCGTCTGGAGGTCGACATGGGTTTCCGTGGGCAGGCCGGCGGCTACCGAGAGGTCCTGGCTGCCGAAATCCGAGTAGCGATATTCGGCTCGAGCGATCCACTTGTCGGTGAAGGCGTGCTCGATGCCGGCGCCAACGGTCCAGCCGACATGGCTGTCGCTGTGGAGCGTTACTTCGGCGGCAGGGCCACCGGCGCTGACCGCAATAAGCTCATACTTGGCCGCGGCGACGCCGGCAGTGATGTAGGGCAAGGTCCGATCGAAAGCATAGCCGGCCCGCAACCGCGCCGACCCCGACCATTTGAGTTCGCTCTTGAGCAAGGTGGTGACACCGCCGCCGCCGGCGTCGAGGGCCGTCAGCCCATCTATATTGCTGTACACAATGTCGGCCTCGGCGCCGATCACGAAGCTGTTCTCCATCTGGTAATTGGCGCCTATATGGACACCGCCGATAAATCCGTTCGGATCGGTGGAGACATTGAGATCGGTGGCCCCGCCCAGTCCGCCGCCGGCGATGAACAGATTGGATTTTCCGGCCGCGTAGCCGATGTCGACGCCGGCATAGAGTCCGGACCAGTCGTAGCCGGATGCAACAGGCGAAACCTCATTGATATCAGCCGCACACGCCATACCGAGCGGCGCGAGAATCAAGGCCGTTGCGAGAAGAAGAGTTTTCATTGTTGTCTACCGCCCCAAGAATGTTGTGGTCCCCGCCGCGAATGCCTCGCGGAGATCCGGTGTTGTCGCCGCCCCGATGTCGCATTGTCCGTCGGACGTGTCTTGGGCTGGGCCGCACGCGAATTGTCCTGAAATGCAATGCCACGCTTTTTCGGCCGGTGTGGCCATTCAGCCTCAGTCGAATGACACCAGCTGGCACTGCCCAGCGCGGAGCCTGACGGCAACCATTCCCGCTACGGCTGGCGCGCGTTCATCGAGGTGCGCGTCGACGAGGATGTTGGGTCCCCGGCGATCGGCGCCCTTCACTGAGCTGCCAGCGGCGTGCCTATGTCGAAACGAGTTTGACGAGATCGGCTTGGCGTCTCGTACCGGTTTTGGCGAAGATGCGGTTGAGGTGGGTCTTCAAAGTGTTTTCGCCGACACCGAGCGCCAGCGCGCTCTTCGACGCGGACAATCCGCTGCCGATGTGCAGCAGGACCCGCGCCTCCGCGGGCGTAAGGTCGAACAGAGTGGCGAGAACGGCTTCCGGGAGTGGAGAAGAAGACGTCGTGGTCGAAATGAAGACGGCGGCACATGCGGGCCGGAAAGCAGCGCGTGCGGTTCCTTCGGTCAACGGCAATATATAGGCGACGGCGGGGGGCTGACCTGGGGCCGAAATGGGCAGGCCTATACCGCGGGAGCCAAGCGAGGCATCCGCGCTCGCGGCACTGGCGATTGCATCCAGCAGGGCGCGGGCCACCGCCGAATTCTGCACCTGGAGCAGACCGTTCCTGGAAAAAATGGGCCCTTGCAGCGAAAACATCCGTTCGGCAGCCCCATTCGCATGGAGGATTGCTCCGTTGGCGCCGGTAAGCACGACAGGCACGGCGAGATGATCGAGCGCCTGGCGGTAAAGGTCGGCGGTAACGCGAGCCTGATCGAGCAGATCTCCAATCAGCGACGCACGGCGCAGGTGCGGCGAGAGCAATGCCAGGAAGCGCTGTTCTTCAGCTGATATGATTCCCCTGTCGGCCCGCGTAGTGCAGCCCATGAGCCCGATCCGGTCCGGCGTATGGACGAATTTGGTGATGCAGGCTTCGCGCAATCCCTGCGGTTTGGCCCAATTCTGGAAAAATGGCGTCTGCTGGAGTTCGGCTTCGCTCATATGCGACAGCGTCGCAACGGGTGTGTCGATGTCGCCGACAACCGCGGCCTTCAGTCCGGGAATTGCGTCAAAGTCATAGTCCTCCTGGAGCACGCGCATTTGCACGGGATCCCAGGGCGATTGGGCCGCGAAGCGGCCATGATTGCCGGCAGTGCTGGCAAGCGCGACGGTGGTATAGGCTGCGTCTACAGCCTCCGTAATCCGGATCATTACCCCGGCCCAGCCTTCCGGATTCAAAACGCAATCGTAGATATCGCCGAGGATCGACGAAAGGACTTCGCTGCTCAGTCTCTCCACCACGCCCCCAGTTTCCTGACGTGCCCACCTCCCCGGATGGCGGGCCGCCGTTCGTTGTAAAAGAGGCAATCTCACCTCGGAGGATTTGCCGCGTCATACTTTCGGGTGACGCCATGCGTGATCATGCTGGATTATATATCTAATTCGATCAGTTGAACGCCAAACGATCAATGTTCCAGATCAGGAAACATTTCGTTTCGATATTCTCTGAAGCTGTGGGTATCGGGGTGTTCCATTGTCACGAAAGACGGTGTTTTCATCGGCTCAACTGCCGTCGCATCTCAATGATCGCGATCGATTTTCCCTCTGGCAAGACATCCATGTCGCGCAGATATGGTCGGTCGAATACGGCATGTCGGACAACCTGCCTTTCGAAGCTGCGATCGAAGCCACAGCTGTCGGATCACTGGTTCTTGGCCAGATGTCCGGAACGATCAAGCATGCGACGAGGAACGCGAGCAATATCGCCGATGACGGCAACGGCGGTTATCTCCTGCTGATCAACAAATCCGACACACTGTTGACCGGCGTCCAGGCCGGCCGCGACTATGATGTCGGGCAGGGAGAAGCGGTGCTGGTCACAGCATCGGAAGCGCTGAAAATGGCCGGCGCCCACAGCAATGTGTGGACAAACGTGGTGGTCCCGCGCAGCGTCCTCGCACGGGCCTTCCCGCAGATCGACGACAGGCTGGCGTTGAAGATCGGCGCCGAGAACGAAGCTCTCGATCTTCTCAAGCGTTATTGCCAACTTCTTGAAACCGGCCGCCCTCTCATCTCGCCCGATCTGATTGCGCACGCGACGGAAACGATCGTCGATCTGATCGGCCTGGTGACAGGCGCCAAGGGTGAGGTTGCCGAACTGGCCGGCTTGCGCGGTCTGCGGGCAGCCAGGTTGCAAGCGGTCCTGGTGAAGATCGCGGACAATTTCGCCAAGCCGGCATCTCGGCGCAAGGCGTCGCACAGGAACTCGGCCTGTCGGCGCGCTATGTTCACAATCTTTTGCAGAAGTCGGGTATCAGCTTCTCCGAGCGTGTTCTCGAACTGCGCCTGCAGACGGCCCACAAAATGCTTTCGCAGAGACAGAATGGCGAGATGCGCGTCAGCGAAATTGCCATGACCAGTGGCTTCAGCGATGTGTCGTACTTCAATCGCTGCTTTCGCCGCCGCTTCGGCTACACGCCGACGAGCGCCAGATAAAATCCGGATACCCGGAAACCTACACACGACTCGATTCCGATTACCTCTCCGTCAAAAGCCGAGATCCCGCGGCGATCAATGGCGCCTCCGAATGCGATGGCCGATCGACGGCTTCAGCGAAACGGGCGGATCTGCGGCGCTGACCAGCGCGAATTCAACCACCGACGCCACCTTCATCACGCTCAGCCTGCGTGCTTCCACCGATTTGGGCCTCGGCGAATCAAGGCGACGGCGCGCGGCATGCTCGGCTGACGCCATGCCTTCGGTGATGTCACGCCGACCTCGACGTTCGCTTTTGCCGGCGGCGATCTCTTCACCATCGCCGGCGAATGTCCTGCCAAGCGCGAAGCGCGCGCGATGATCCAGATGCGACGGCAAATCCGCCGATGAGAAGACGTTCTTTTGCAAGGAACGACCGGGCTTTTCCACAATCGCAGTCTTCATTTCGACACGCACCGTATTGGACCAGATCACGGTCTGTCCAGAGCCGGAAATACTTGTGCGCCAGGTGACAACTTCAGTGCCGTCCTGGACAAGGGTTGACTTAAGTTTTTTAAATTTGGCCGGTTGATTCCAGAAATAAAACACCGCCCTCGCAACTGAACCACTCCCGTACGACGTTCAGCGATTCGAAATCGAAATTTGAGAAGCTCACAGTGACGTCTGCACGATAGCGTTGCTAGTTATTCCTCGAAGAAGAGTTTGGAATGGAACGTTTTGTATTTGGTATCTTTCTCAGGTACTCAGTTGACATAACTCCAAGCATCACATTAGAGATTTCTATCAGGCAAGTCAGCCCCGGACTGATCCGGGGTCGCATGAATTGGCTGCGAGGGGCAAATCATGGGGCGTGTTCAAGATTCCGCCGGTCTTAGGCCTTCGGACCTAAGCCAGACCCCCTCGAATTCAGCCCGACAGAGCAACCTGCGTTCACAGGCGAGCCAGCTTGCGCTGCGATCCGCCATCGGGATTGCTGCGGCCGCGGGCGTGAGTCTGCTGGCGTCCGGCCAAGCCTGGGCGGATTGTCTCGTCGGTGCCGTCACTGTCCAATGCGACACGACCTCCACCACCGACACGACATTTCCCGCTGACGCACCCAACGACCGCAACTATCAGAACTTGTCGCCCACGCGTCCATACCGATGGCTTCACCGAAGACGGTGGCGATGCGGCACTGACCAGCGCCGGCTCGAACGATGATGCGACCTTCACCACGCTGGGCCTGCGCGGTTCGACCGATTTCGCGCTCGGCGGCATGAACGCCACGGCGCGCGGCATGCTCGGCTGGCGCCACGCGTTCGGCGACGTCACGCCGACCTCCAGCTTCGCCTTCGCCGGCGGCGATCACTTCACCATCGCCGGCGTGCCGATCGCCAGGGACAGCGCCATCGTCGAGGCTGGGCTCGACTTCAACATGTCGGCCAACGCGACGCTAGGCCTGTCCTATTCCGGCCAATTCGGCGGCGGCACGGTCGATCAGGGCGCCAAGGTCGATCTCGCCGTGAAGTTCTGAACAGCAACGAAGCGCGCCGGCCGGACAAAGGCAACGCCCGAACGGCGGTCGGCGACGGGACCGGCTTTACGGCACGATCCCGCATATCCCTCCCACCCTACTCCGCCCCACCCTACTCCGGCGACGGCACTGGCGGCCGTGATGTCAGCGCCGTGCCGAAGGCGGCGACAACGACGGCTGCGATCCCGGCCAGTTGCGTTACGGTCAGGCTTTCATGCAGGAACAGGAAGCCGGCCAGTGCGCCCAGCCCCGGCTCCAGGCAGGTCAGCGTGCCGTAGATGCGCGCCGGCATGCGGGTCAGCGCCACCATCTCCAGGAAGAATGGCAACGCGCTGGAAAACAGGCCGACCAGCAGCGCGCTGACCAGGATCGACGGCGCCAGCAGCGCGGTTCCCGCCTGTGCCACACCGAAGGGCAGCACCAGCACGGCGGCGATGGCCATGCCGTAGGCGGTGGTGCGAGTGCCAAGCTCCGCGCCGGCCTTCTGGGCCAGCACGATGTAGAGCGCCCAAAACCCGCCGGCCGCCAGCGCCAGCATCACCCCGATCGGATCAAGCGGCGCGAGGGAATGAACGAAGGGCGACAACAGCAGGATGCCGGCCACCGCCAGCGCGATCCAGGCAAAGTCGCTGGCGCGCCGCGAGCTCAAGGTCGCCACCAGAAGCGGGCCGGTAAACTCCAGCGCCACCGCGATGCCGAGTGGGATCCTGGCCAACGCTGCGTAGAACAGGAGGTTGAGCGCGGCGAGCGTCACCCCATAGGCGACCAGCCACGGCATGGTGGCACGCGAGGGCCGCATCTGCCAGGGCCGCAGCACCGCGATCAGCATCAGCGCACCGATGACCAGCCTGAGCGTCGTCGTGCCTTGCGCGCCGATCTGCGGGAACAGGCCCTTGGCGAAGGTGGCGCCGATCTGGATCGACACCATGGCGCCCATCAGTGCCGCGACCGGTAAGGGCGCCGCTTCGCGACTGGCAATCGGGGTCGATGTCACGTGATCCCATCCTCCATACCGCCTGGTCCAAACCCGACCGGCGGCATGGAGATAGGGCGAACCGGCCGACCTGTCGTGAGGCAGCCGCAACTGGCTGCTGGGGCAAGGACTGCAGGCACGCTATGAGCCTCCCGGGCCGCGAAGCGTTCATTTCCGCGGCGGACAAGGAATAGCTGGAGATGATCCTGTAGGTGTGAGAGCGCAACGACAACGCTTTAGGCGGTGGCAGCCGAGCGCTTGAAGACGATGGTGACCCGCGTACCCTCGGCAGCGCTCGACTTCACGTCGAACTCCGCCCTGGCATTCTCGGTTAGCGAGCGGGCGATCAGCGCGCCGAGCTTGCCGCTCTTGGGCCAGGTCTCGCCGTCCGGCAGGCCGATGCCGTCATCGGCGATCACGATGCGGCAGCCATCACCGTCGACGATGCTGTGCAGCGTGATCGTGCCGCCGTCTCGCCCCTGGAAGGCATGTTTGAGCGCATTGGTCAAAAGTTCGTTCACCACCAGTCCGGTCGGCATGGCGACATTGATCGACACCGGATAGGTGTCGACCTTCATGTCGAGGCGGATGCCCTCGACCGCATGCGAGTTCATCACCGCCGACGCGATCTGGCTGAGATAGACGCCAAGATCGACCTCATCCTTGCCATCGTCCCCCGACAGCGTCTGGTAGAGGATCGCCAGCGCGTCGACGCGCCCTGCCAGCCTCTCGAAACGCTTCTGGTCCGGCTCGGCCGCGTTTCGCGTCTCCATCCGGATCAGTGCGGTGATCATCTGCAGATTGTTCTTCACCCGGTGCTGCAGTTCGCGCAGCAGCGTGTCCTTCTCGCGGATGCGCTCATCGATCGATCGCGCATCTTCGGTTTCGCCATGGGCAGAGACGTCGACCAGCGCCACCAGCCGGAAGCAGGCCTTGCCATTGTCGTCCTCGATGACATTGGAATAGACGTCGACGATCGCCTGTTGGTCTTCCTTCCGCTCCAGCCGGAACGTGCCGATGAAATCGGTGTCCTCGACCACGGCCTCGAACAGCGGCCGGCCCTTCTGCTTGTGCAGGCCGGTGCCGGAAAGCGCCGCCCAGTGTTGCCGAGCGAGCGTCGCCGCCTTGAGGCCGGACAGTTTCTCGAATTCCGGATTGGCATAGACGACACGCTCCTTCGCACCGAGGTCGGAGACGGCAATGGCGATCGGCACCTGGTCGAGGAACTTCTTGAACTGTTCGCTTTCCAGCGCGCTGGCAAGGTCCGGCGTTTCGAGCAGCTGCCCGACCGCTTCGGCCTTCTGTGTATCGGATGTCATCTGCGACGCCTGTGCTGTGTGATCACCATCAATAACAGCGATGCGATCACGCCGCCATCGCCAAAGCACGAGGCGGCATTTCACGCGCCGCCACGAGCGGTGTGTCGCACAATCTCGAAATCTGCGTAGCCGCCTCGAAATACTTGACCGAGGCCTTGGAAACCGCTCAGGCCGCCGGCTTCGACGCCAGCCGTGGACCGGTTTTGACGTCGACGACCTCAGGCTTGGTACTGTCGACCGCACCGTCCCAGCCGCCGCCGAGCGCCTTGTTGAGGGCGATGTAGTTGGTCGCCAGCAGGACGCGGCTTTGCAGCAGCGAGTCCTCGGCCGAGTAGAGAGAGCGCTGGGCGTCGAGCACATCGAGAAGGCTTGTCTCGCCGGCCTTGTAGAGCGTGCCTTCGAGACTTGCCGCCTCGCCATAGGACCTCGCCGACGAGGCGAGCTTGCCGATCCGGATGCGCTCCTGCGACAACAGCACCAGCGCATTCTCGACATCCTCGAGCGCCGTCAGCACCGAAGACCGATATGCGATGAAATATTGATCGCGCTGCGCCGTGGCGACCTCGACGGCGGCCTGCAATTGGCCGGCATTGAACACCGGCACGCTGAGCGTCGGCCCGAACGACCAGCCAATCGACGAATCCTTGCCGAGATCGCCAAGCTTCAGCGCCGCCGTGCTGATGTCTCCCGTCAGGCTGACCGAGGGATAGCGGGCGGCCTCTGCCTGGCCGATCTTGGCGGTGTATTGCGCATATTGGCGCTCCGCCATGCGCAAATCGGGCCGCGACAGCAGGAGGTCGGCGGGAATTCCGGTGGGCATCGGCAGGCGTGGTGCAGGGATCGGGGCGACCCGCTTCAGCCGCTCGCTGAGCCAGGCAGGCGGCCGGCCGGCCAGCACCGCGAGACGATGCACGGCCTGGGCATAGCTTGCCTCCAGCGTCGGCACCGCGGCTTCGGTGCTCGCTGCCTGCCCCATCGCCTTGGCGACATCGGCGGCGGTCGCCGTGCCCGCCTGCGCCATGGTGCGGGTAAGTTCGGCGGTCTGCCTTTGCGACGCGGCCGAGCGCCGGGCGAGCGCGATGCGGGCCTGGTAGCCGCGCGCCTGGGTATAATAGGAAGCGACATCGCCGACCAGGGTGAGAAGCGTCGAGCGCAGTTCCTCCTGCGAGGCGTCCAGCCCGTAACGCGCGGCCTCGACGCCCCTGCGGTTGGCGCCGAACAGGTCGAGTTCCCAGCTGGCGTCAAAGCCGGCCTGATACTCGCTGTAGGTGGCATCAGAGCCAGACGTGGCTTCTGACGACTTGTTGCGGGAGACCGAGCCGGAGCCCTCGGCCGACGGCAGCAACGTGCCTGCACTCTGGCGATAGCTGGCGCGCGCCTCGCGGATCCTGGCCTTGGCGGTGGCGACATCGAGATTGCCGGCAACCGCTTCCTCGACAAGCGTGTTCAACTCGGGATCGCGCAGCCGCTGCCACCATTTCGACAGTTGCGCCGGCTGGGCAGGCTTTGTCGGCTTCTGGCCGCTCCAGCTTGCAGGCATCGCCAATATCGGCGTCTGATAATCCGGACCGACGACGCATCCCGCGAGCAGGACAGTGGTAAGCATAGGCGCAAGGAGCCGCCTCGCGGCCACCGAGCCACGTTCCAAGCCTGTCATGTGAAGTTTTCCTTATTGCTGGTTGGCCGTCACCGGCGTCTCGCCCGTATCTGGTTTGACCGCCCTGCCCTTGAAGATGCGCCGCACGGTGACGAACAACAGCGGCACCAGGAAGACGCCGATCACGGTCGCCGCGATCATGCCGCCCATGACGCCGATGCCGACGGAGTTCTGCGCGCCGGAGCCCGCACCGCTGGCGATCGCCAACGGCAGCACGCCGAGGATGAAGGCCAGCGACGTCATAAGGATCGGCCGCAATCGTTGTCGCGCCGCCTCAAGCGTCGCCTCGACGAGACCCATCCCGGCGGTCTGCCGCTCGATGGCGAACTCGACGATGAGGATGGCGTTCTTGGCGGCAAGGCCGATCGTGGTCAGCAGGCCGACCTTGAAATAGACGTCGTTGGACTGGCCGAACAGGCTCGCCGCCAGCAGCGCGCCGAAGATGCCGATCGGCACCGAGAGCATGACCGCGAACGGGATCGACCAGCTCTCGTAAAGTGCTGCCAGGCACAGGAACACGACCAGTGCCGAGATCGCATAGAGCGACAGTGCCTGGTTGCCGGAAAGCTTCTCCTGGTGCGACAGCCCTGTCCATTCGTGGGAATAGCCGGCGGGCAGTTGCGCGACAAGCTTGTCGATCTCGTCCATGGCGGCACCCGAGCTGATGCCCGTGGCCGCCGCGCCCTGGATCTCGACCGCCGCCGACCCATTGTAGCGCTCCAGCCTGGGCGAACCGAATGTCCAATGGCTGGAAGCAAAGGCCGAGAACGGCACCATTGCCCCGCTGGCATTGCGGACCTGCCATTTGTCCAGGTCTTCCGGCTGCATGCGGAAGTTCGGGTCCGACTGCAGATAGACCGGTTTCACCCGCCCGCGATCGATGAAGTCGTTGACGTAGTCGCTGCCCCAGGCGGTGGAAAGCGTGTTGTTGATGTCGGCCAGGCTGACGCCCAGCGCGCTGGCTTTTTCCTGGTCGATGTCGACCGAGAATTGCGGCTGGTCTTCCTGCCCGTTGGGCCTTGTGTTGGCGAGCAGCTTGCTCTGCCCGGCCAGGGCCAGAAGCTGGTTGCGCGTCTGGATCAGCGCGTCATGGCCAGCGCCGTTGACGTCCTGCAGGTAGAAGTCGAAGCCGTTGGTGTTGCCGAAGCCCTGGATGGCCGGAGGCGCAAGCGCAAAGACCTGAGCATCCCTGATCTTCGAAAACGCGCCCATCGCCCGGCCGGCGATTGCCTGTGCGGCCGAAGCCGGCGATTTGCGCAGGTCGAAATCCTTCAGCCGCACGAAAGCGATGCCGACATTCTGCCCTGCGCCGCCGAAGCCGAAGCCGGAGGCGGTGAACACCCCGTCGACGACGTCCTTCTCCTGGTTGAGATAATGGTTGGTCACCTCTGCCAGCACGCGCTCCGTGCGATCCTGCGTCGCGCCGACCGGCAGCTGCACGCTGGTGATCAGGATGCCCTGGTCCTCTTCCGGCAGGAACGAACTCGGCAGCCGGGCAAACATCCAGCCCACGGCAACGACGATGGCCAGGAACACGACGAGGAAGCGCCAGGACCGGTTGATGATGCCGTGCGAGCCGTCGCGATAGGCAAGCGTGCCGCGATCGAAGACGCGGTTGAACCAGCCGAACGGACCGGTCTGCGTCGCATGGTCCTTGGGCGGCCGCAGGATCGTGGCGCAAAGTGCGGGCGTCAGCACCAGTGCGACCAGCACGGACAGCACCATCGCCGAGACGATGGTCACCGAGAATTGCCGGTAGATGATGCCGGTCGAACCGCCGAAGAAAGCCATCGGCACGAACACGGCCGAAAGCACGGTGGCGATGCCGATCAGCGCGCCGGTGATTTCGTGCATCGACTTGCGCGTCGCCTCTTTCGGCGGCAGGCCCTCTTCCTGCATCACGCGTTCGACATTCTCGACCACGACGATGGCGTCGTCGACCAGCAGGCCGATCGCCAGCACCATGGCGAACATGGTCAGCGTGTTGACGGAATAGCCGAACAGCGACAGCACGCCGAACGTGCCGAGCAGCACCACCGGCACGGCAATCGTCGGGATGATGGTGGCGCGCAAATTCTGCAGGAAGATGAACATCACCAGGAACACCAGCACGATCGCTTCGGCCAGCGTCTTGACCACCTCCTCGATCGACAGCCGCACGAAAGGCGAAGTGTCGTAGGGATAGACGACCTCGACGCCTTGCGGGAAGGTCGAGCTCAGCCGGGCGATCGTCGAACGCACCGCTTCGGCGGTGTTGATGGCATTGGCGCCGGTCGCCAAGTTGACGGCGACGCCCGCCGCCGGCTTGCCGTTGTAATTGGCCTGCGTCGTATAGCTTTCGGCGCCGAGTTCGACGGTGGCGACGTCGTTGAGGCGTACCAGCGAGCCGTCCGTCTGGCTCTTCAGGATGATGTTGCGGAACTGTTCGGCGGTCTGCAGCCGGCTCTTGGCCGTCACCGTGGCATTGAGCTGCTGGCCCTTGCGCGCCGGCAGGCCGCCGAGCTGGCCGGCCGAAACCTGCGTGTTCTGCGCTTCGATGGCGGTAGCCACGTCGCTCGGCATCAGGGCGTATTTGGCGAGTTGGTCCGGGTCGAGCCAGATGCGCATGGCATAGCCGGAGCCGAACAGCTGCGTCGAGCCGACGCCCTCGACGCGCTTCAGCGTGTCGTTGACGGTGGCGTCGACATAGTCGGCGAGATCGGTAGAGTTCATCTTGCCGTCGGTCGAGACGAAGCCGATGACCATCAGGAAGCCGGTCGAGGATTTGGAGACGGTGATGCCATTGCTTTGCACCACCTGCGGCAGCTGTGACTGCACCAGTTGCAGCTTGTTTTGCGTCTGCACCTGGGCGGTGTCGGGATCGGCTGATGTGGTGAAGGTCAGCGTGATCGAGGCCGAACCGGTCGAGGTCGACGTCGCCGTCATGTAGTCGAGATTGTCGATGCCGGTCATGCCTTGCTCGATGACCTTGGTCACCGAGTTCTCGACGGTCTGCGCGTCGGCGCCCGGATAGGTGGCGCTGATATTGACCGTGGTCGGCGCGATCTGCGGATATTGCGAGATCGGCAGCGAGGTGAGCGCCAGAAGCCCGCCCAGCATGATCACGATGGCGATCACCCAGGCGAAGATCGGCCGGTTGATGAAGAATACGGACATCGCTCAGTTCCCGGTCGCGGCGGCAGGCGCCGGTTTGGCAGCGTTGGACGCGGCGGGCGCGGCGGAAGTGCCCTGCCCGCGGTCCTTGACCTCGCCTGTCGTCTCGTCGATCGTCACTTCGACGCCCGTCGCGTCGCCGCCGGGGCGCACCAGCTGCATGCCCTCGACGATGACGCGGTCGCCGTCGCCGACACCCGAATCCACCAGCCAGTTGTTACCGACGCTGTTGCGCACTGCGAGCACGCGCGTCTCGACCTTGCCCTGCGCATTGATGACCATGGCGGTGGCCTCGCCCTTGGTGTTGCGGCTGACGGCGCGCTGCGGCACCAGGAAACTATTCTGCGCGACGCCCTCCTCGACCAGCGCCCGCACATACATGCCGGGCAAAAGCAGGCGGTCTGGATTGGGGAATTCGGCCCTGAGCGCGAAGGTGCCGGTGGTCTGGTCGACATTGGCGCCGGCGAATTCCAGCTTGCCGGTCTGTGTGTAGATGGTGCCGTTCTCGAGCTTCAGCTTGACGCTGACATTGGGGCCGCTGAACTTCAGCCGCCCTTCCGAGATCGCCTGGCGCAGGTTGAGCAGGTTGGTGCTCGACTGTGTGACGTCGACATTGATCGGATCGAGGGCACGGATGGTGGTCAGCACAGTGTCCTGGTTGGCGGTCACCAGCGCACCCGGCGTCAGCGTGGACTTGTCGATGCGGCCGGCGATCGGCGCGGTGATCGAGGTCCGGTCGAGGCTGATGCGCGCCGTCTCGGCACTGGCCTTGGCCGAGGCGACATCGGCTTGCGCCTGCGCCAGCGTGGCGGCGGCATCGTCATAATCCTGTTTGGAAACAACGTTCTGCTTCAACAGACCGGCATAACGGTCGAACTTGGCCTGTGCGGTGGGCACCGCCGCTTGCGCCTTCTGCTGTGCGGCGACCGCGCTGTCATACGACGCTTTGTAGCTCGCCGGATCGATGAGGTAGAGCGGCTGTCCAGCCGCCACCTCGCTGCCCTCCTTGAACAGGCGCTGCTGGATGATGCCGTTCACTTGCGGGCGCACCTCGGCAACCAGCGAGGCCGCCGTGCGTCCCGACAGCTCGGCGGTGATCGCCACCGATTGCGGATGCAAGGTGACGACACCGACTTCCGGTTTGCCGGGCGCGCCCATGCCGGCGGGGGCGCTGCCCTCCTGCGAGCAGGCCGCCAGCAGAAGAGTGGCGGCGAACATCGCGGCCCAGGGCGCCAGACGGCGCGCCGAAAAACGAGGCTGGCTAGACTTGGAAATCATGGCCTGGATCTTTCCCTGGAGTTGCGTACGCGCTGGCAATGGACCGCTTGGTCGAGGGCATGCCGATCCATATGATGATAGGCCGCACCCGTCGGCGGGCGGCGACGAGCAATGCTTCGAAGCGGCTCATGTCGCGCTCCTTCTCGTCGGCCGGAGCTGCTCGAAGGTCGAGTAGCTGGCCGCGATGCCCACCAACATCATTATGCCGATCAGCGAGGACATGCCAAGCGCCTTGCCGGAGTTCACGCGATCTTGCGGTCATGATGTCCATGATTGTCGAGCGGCTGCGAGAGCGGAAGCGGCACCCGCCAGGCGGCGAAGCGCAGGCGGATCGCGCCCTTCAGCGTGTCGGCCGGCAGAGCCAGTGGCAGGCCGCGTCCGGACAGCGGAAGACCGCGTCCGGACAGCGGAAGACCGCGTCCGGCATGGTCGAGTGACAATCTCGGGCTGGCGGATGCGAGCAGCCGCAGCAGTATCATGACTTCCCACATCGTCGTGCTTCCGTTTGATTTGAACTGGGCATGATTTGAAAAATAGGGATGGCGAAGATACGCCCGCCATCCCTGAAAGAGACCGGCCGGCCCGAGAACGGGTTGGGTACCGGGCCGGCCGGCGCAGCCGGTCAGAGTTCTCAGCCGTTCCCGGGCTGGGGCGGCGGACTGCCATCGTTGGGCAGACCTCGGGGGCCGGCTGCATCATCCGGCGGACCGCCCCAGGGACCGGGGGGTGGTCCGTGGGGACGTTCCGCCGAAGCGAGGATTTCGAGCTGTTCGGGCGTCAGCTTGGCGCGCAGTGCCGCGATCGCGTCTTTCAGCTTGCCGGCCGAAACCGCGCGGGCCGTGACGTCGTCGGCCAGTTTTTCCTGGAAGGCGAAGGGATCGCGCTTGCCGTCAGGGCCGGCTGAGTCGGAGCCCTTCGCTTCAGGACCGCCGGAGCCATCAGGACCACCGGGCCGCCCATGATCGGGCCGTGGCGGCGCCAGCACGGCCTGCAGCGCGCTGGTGTAGTCGCGCCAGGCGTCGAGCTGTTCGGAGCGGATGCCGACGCGGGTCTCGAGCGCGGCCAGCCGGGCGGCCAGCATGAATTCCGGCGGCGGACCCATGCGGCGGGGGCCAAAGCCTTCCGGGCCAAAACCTCGCGGGCCAAACCCCTGCGGACCATGCCGCATCGGCCCGTGCGGGCCGGGTCCGGCCATCGGGCCATGGTCGGGTCCATCCTGCATTGCCGCACTCTGCTGGGCCATGACCGGTGGCGGCTCGCCGGGGGCGGCACCCGGATCGCGCTGTGCCGCCAGCACGGGGTGAATTGCGGCGACGGAAAACAGGCCGAGCGCAAGAAGTCTGCTTCGCATGACGGTGTTCCTTTCTCTCATGCTTCGGACAAATGAGAGGATAGGAAGCGTGTTTGTCCGCTTCGCGTCGGCGTATTGCCGAAGGTTTCCGCAAGAGGGCAATTTGTAACTGAATGTTTCCCACGGCCTGCCGGAAACATTCAGTTGCAATTTTTCCGTGCCGCTTGGACGCGGCTCTCCCTATAATCGCGGCCACAGGCAAGGGTACGGTCATGCAGTCACAACCCCATATCCTCGTCGTCGACGACGACCGCGAGATCAGGACGCTTCTCCAGCGCTATCTCGACAGCCAGGGCTTTCGTGTCACAGCTGCGGCGGACCGGCGCGAATGCGAGCAGAGGCTGGGCGCGGGCCAGTTCGACCTGATCGTGCTCGACGTCATGCTGCCGGACGGCTCGGGGCTCGATATCTGCCGGGCCTTGCGTGACCGCAAGCCGCATATCCCGGTCATCCTGCTGACGGCGCTGAAAGAAGATGTCGACCGCATCATCGGCCTGGAACTCGGCGCCGACGACTATCTCGGCAAGCCGTTCAACCCGCGTGAGCTCATTGCCCGCATCCGTGCCGTGCTCAGGCGCTCGGCTCCCGAGGAGGCGCCCGCCTCCGCGCGCGCGCGTACCTACCGCTTCGCCGGCTACAGGCTGGAGCCGGACACCCGCAAGGTGACGGATGCACAAGGCGTGGCCGTCGACCTTACGGGCGCCGAGTTCGACCTCTTGCAGGTGTTTCTCGACCGCCCCGGCCGGCTTTTATCGCGCGACCAGCTTCTCGACCTGACGCAAGGCCGCGAGCGCGACCCGCTCGAGCGTTCGGTCGATGTGCTGGTGAGCCGGCTGCGCCGGAAATTTTCCGACACCGGCGACGGGCCGCTGTTCAAGACCGTGCGTAATGGCGGCTACCAACTCACCGCGCGCGTCGAGAACGTGGAGAGCCACGCGTGAATTCGCTGCGCCGCCGTCTCATCCTGCTGCTGGTCGCCTCGATCGTCGGCGTCGTCGGCCTGGCGACGGCCGCCGTCATCAGCGTGCGCGGCGGCGGACCGCCGCCGGAACTGACCGTGCCCTGGATTGCCCAACAGATGGAACTGGTGGTGCGGCTTTTGCCGGGGCCGATCCCCGACGTCCTGCGGGTGCAATTCGCCGACCATCCGGCGGGCGGCAAGGTGGCTCGTGCGGAAACGGCGATGCTCAACGACATCCTGCACCGCCGTGGCCTCGACTTTCCGGCGGTCGTCAACGAGAAGACGGACGAACCCGGCCAGATCGCATCGATGCACCTGCCTGACCGCCGCTGGGCGATCATGGAGGTGCCGCATCTCAAGCCGCCAAGGCGCGAATGGCTGGTCTTGGCCGGCTGGATCTCGCTGATCGTCGCCGGCGCCACGGCGGTGTCGGTCTATTTCACCTCGGTGCTGATCCGCCCGCTCGAGATGCTGGAGGCCGCCGTCTCCAAGATCGGATCGGACGGCGTGCTGGCGGCGGTGCCGGAAGTGGGCTCGGCCGAGGTCAAGGCCACCGCGCATGCGCTGAACCAGCTCTCGTCGCGGCTGCGGACCGCCATGGAAAGCCGAATGCGGCTGGTCGCCGCCGCCGGCCATGATCTGCGAACGCCGATGACGCGCATGCGGCTGCGCGCCGAATTCCTCGACGACGAACGCGACAAATGGCTTCACGACCTCGACGAACTCGACCGCATCGCCGATAGCGCCATCCGCCTGGTGCGCGAAGAAGTGAACCAGGACGCCGTCGAACCGGTCGACCTGGCAAAGACGGTGCGCGATATCAAAGCCGAGATGGTATCGCTCGGCCATGCCGTCTCGATCGGGCACCTGGACAAGGTTTGCGTGCGGGCCGGCGCGCTTGGCCTGCGCCGCGCCTTGCGCAACCTGATCGTCAACGCCGCCACCCATGGCAAGGCGTGCCGCATCGACCTGGCCACAGCCGACAATCGCGCCGTGCTGACCATATCTGACCATGGCCCGGGCATACCCACGGAACTCCTGAACAAGGCGTTCGAGCCCTTCTTCCGCGTCGACCCCGGCCGCCTGCAATCCGTCCCCGGAGCCGGTCTTGGCCTCGCCATCGCCAAGGAAATCATCGAGCGCTACGGCGGCATCGTGACGCTGCAAAACCGCCGGGGCGGCGGGCTGGAACAGACGGTGGTGTTCGAGGCCGTGTGAGGGGCGTTACGTGCGAGTTCCCGTTGGGCGGAATGCCTGCCTCGGGAGCAGTGAGCCTTGCGGCAAAAAGACGGCGACGATGCTGCACCGCGCAAAGCCAATGGTTCCAGCCCATTTCTCGGCGCAACCAGAGCCAATCCACTCGGCAAAAAAATACAGACTCCGAAATTTCGCCTGGTTTAACAAATGATTAGGCCTATCTTATTGCGTCAGCCTACGACGACCTTCCCAATCAGCCGAAGCAGGAATCTTTAGCGCTTGCTCACATAAGTATTTCATCCCGGTAGATTTTTTGTGTTGCGCCGCACAATAGGGTGGCCGAACCATTCCTTTGGGGTTCGTTTGCGACTGGACATACGCTGTGGAGGATTCCGGCACGTTGACCAACTTGTGCTGTTCGTCCGTCGATTTCGAGCCCGGCCCGATCGGACTCGCCGCGATCGGACCCGCAAAGCGAAGGTTTGACGGTGCCGGTGCCCTGGCGGATCTCGTCCGCCTGGTGCCCGAAACGACCGGCTGGCGGATACGTCGCGGACATCAATGCCGCGGAAGCCGCTGATGGGAAGCGCCCGTGACATCCAACTTGATGCGTTGAGAGCCATCGCCGTAACGATGGTGTTGTATTCCCATTTCTTCGCGGAGGGACCTTCGTTCTGGGGCCATATCGGCGTGCGGCTGTTTTTCGTGCTGAGCGGCTTCCTGATCACGCGCCTGCTCCTGGAGGCGCGTTCGGCCACCGAATTCGAAACCGGCCCCGCGCTGCGATCCTTCTACATCAGGCGGATGTTGCGGATATTCCCGCCCTATTTTGCCGTCCTGGGTTTCGTCTGGCTGGTTGACCTGGATCAATCCAGAGGATCGCTGGTCTGGCATGCGCTTTATCTGTCGAACTTCTGGTATGCGCAGCACAATAACTGGAACCCTTGGGTGCTGGGCCATTTCTGGAGCCTGAGCATCGAGGAGCAGTTCTATCTTGCCTGGCCGCTGGTCGTCCTGCTGGCCCCACGCCGCCGCTTCGAGGCCATCTGCATCGCCGTCATCGCACTGTCGCTGGCCTATCGCTTCTATTGGCCGATCACTGCCACGCCGGCGCTGGCGCGCGACCTGCTGCCGCCGGCATCCATGGACGCGCTGGCTTCGGGCGCGCTGCTTGCCTGCTGGCATTTTAGGGGCGCCGGCATGCCGCACTGGATGCGGCTGGGCTGGCCTGCCTTCGCCGCCGCATTCCTGGCGATTGAGTGGTTAGTCCCAGAGCCCGCCGATCCGACATTGGAATGGGCCCGCTGGGTGCTGCGAGAAGTCCTGCCCCTGGTGCCACTGATGGTCATCGTAGCCGCCTGTTCGCGCGGCCTTGGCGGCATCCTGGGCAGGCTTGCGGAACTGCCGCCGCTGCTTGGCCTCGGCCGCATCAGCTACGGCGTCTATCTCTATCATCCGATATTGCTGTCGCTCGCCGTCAAGGCGCAGCCCTGGATTCCGCTCAACGTCTCTGAGCAAGGGCCAGGGCGATTCCTGGTCGCGGGCGCCGCCACGATTGTCGCGGCCTGGATTTCCTGGGTGGTTTTCGAGAGGCCGCTCAACAGCCTCAAGCGCCACTTTCCCTATGTCGCGCGCACCCGCCCCGCACAGGGCAGCCATGGCGGCTGGCTCGCGACGGCGGCCGTCGGACCGCCGGATGACCGCACACCGGCGCTCGAACTCCAGCGCACGGATACAAGACGATGACCGCCGCGCCGCTCGTCTCCGTCCTGTTGCCGGTCTACAATGCCGGCCCCTATCTCGCCGCCGCGCTGGGAAGCATCCTGCGGCAGGATTACGGCCGCCTGGAGATCATCGCGATCGATGACGGTTCGACCGACAATTCGCTCGAGATACTCGAGCGCTGCCAAAAGGCCGACAGCCGCATTTCGATCGTCTCGCGTGAAAACCGCGGCCTTGTCGCGACGCTCAACGAAGGGCTGGCGCTCGCCCGGGGCGAACTGGTCGCGCGGATGGACGCCGACGACGTCGCCTATCCCTGGCGTTTGTCGCGCCAGGTGGCGCTGTTCGAGCGGCGGCCCGAACTGGGCTTCTGCGGCGCCGGCGTCGACATGTTGATCCGCGGCCGCATCGCCATCGGCAGGCCGGATCCGGTGTTCCAGTTCGGCCGCATCCCTGTATTGGCGATGTTCTTCACGATCTTCATGCACCCGACGGTCGTCTACAACAGGAAGGTCATCGACGACGGCGTTCTCCACTACGACCAGACCTACAGGCACGCCGAGGACTTCGATCTTTTCAGGCGGCTGGCCAGCCGCTACCCGGCAGCCATGATGCCCGAAAACCTGGTCGTCTACCGCGTCCATGAGGCAAGCGTGACCAGCCGGCACGTCAAGGAGATGCGCAGGACGCATTTGCGCATCGTGGCCGAGAACCTCGAGCGCGAGGGCCTGGCGCAGGCCACGCGGGACCTGCGCGACATCGGCGATGCGGTCAGCCACGACACGGTCGCCCGTGCGGCCAGCTTCATCGTCGCGCTGGAGGAGGAAATCCGCTCGCTGCCGGCGGCGACGCGGCCGAGCTTCGAGGCTGGCGCGCTGAACCTGTTCTATTTCCTTTACCAGCTGGTGGCCGACGAAAAGCAGCCCGCGCTGACGCATGAATTGCTGACGCGGACCGCGAAATGGAATGCCATCCGGCGCCGCGAGCAATATGCGCTGCGGCCCGGCGCCTGGGCGCCCTGGCTCAGCCTTGCCTCGCTGTCGGCCGCCAGACAAGCCGATGCCATGGCATACTTCTTCAAATCCGCGCCCGCCGCGGCGGTTCTGGCGTCTCATCGGTTGAGTTAGGGGCATGATCGTCAAAGCCAACCAACCTCTGCAGCGCGATCGTTCGACGGCGCTTGACCCTGCCCCGACCGGTCGCGGCCGTGACCGATCGGCGCCGGAAGTCAGCTTCATCATCTGCACGCGCAACCGCGTCGCGGTGCTCGATGCCTGCATCAAGTCGGTGCAAGCCGCTTGCCGCGCACATGCCGGCTTCGCCGCCGAACTCGTGGTCGTCGACAACGGTTCGAGCGACCGCACGGCCGAACGCCTGGCCAGCATCGCCGCTGCGTCGGACATTCCGTTCACGCCGGTCTGCGAGCCGCGCCCCGGGCTGGCGGCCGCGCGCAACGCCGGGCTGAGGCGCGCGCGCGGCCGTGTGCTGGTCTTCGTCGACGATGACTGCGCGGTCCATCGCGATTACCTGCGCGATCTGGAGCGACACTATGCGTCCGGGGAACAATGGCTCATCCGGGGCGGACGTGTCGAGCTTGGCGATGCCAGGGATTTGCCGTTCACCATCAAGCGGTCGTGGGCGCGCGAGCGGCTGACGCCAGATGTTCATCCCGGCGGCTTCGTGCTGGGCTGCAACATGACGATGCACCGCGATGTCGCGGCCCGCATCGGCTATTTCGACGAACGCTTCGGCGCCGGCGGACCATTGCGGTCGGCCGAGGATACCGATTATCTCGTGCGCGCGATGCTGCTCGGCATCGCAGTCGAGTATGTGCCTGATATGACGATATTCCATCATCATGGCCGGCGGGATCGCAAAGCCATCGAGAAGCTGCACCGCGACTACAGCCTGGGCAATGGCGGACTCTGCCTGAAGCATGTTCGCCACGCGCCCTGGCTGCTTCGCCATTTCTACTGGGCCGCAAGAGGGGCTATCAGGGAATTGGCGGGAGGACCCGCCTTCGATCGTGAACTCAACCTGCCGCACTGGCCGATCGTCGCCATGAATTTGCTCGGCGCGGCCAGATTCGCGGTTCTCCTGCTGGCCAGACGGCCGCGGGCCGAGCCAGTGCGGCAAGATCAGCAAGCCAATGCCCAGGCGAGGTGAAACGCAATAATGCCAATGCTGCCGCCAAACCTGCCGATGCTGTTCCGGGCGTTCGGAAAGCGGCAACTGCGCCTGCTTCCGGCGGTGGTGGTACTCGGCCTGCTCAGCGCCGTCCTCGAAGGGTTCGGCATCGGCCTGATCATCCCGTTGCTGGGCATCATCATGGGACACGGGGATGCGGCCGGAATGGGCGGCTTCTCCGCTGTCCTCCAGCATGTCGGATCGGGCTTGAGCGAGCGCGACCGGCTGATCGTCATTTCGGTCGCCATCCTCGGCTCGATCATCCTGAAGAACGTCTTCGCCTTCGCCAACACGCTGCTGACGACCTTCATCTCCGGCAAGGCAAGCCATTCCATCCGTGGCGCCCTGTCGGAGCAGCTGTTGCGGGTCGGCTACCCATTCTTCCTGCGGCAAAGCCCCGGACGCTTGCTCAACATCATCTCCAACGAGTCCTGGCGGGCCTCCGATGCGATCCAGATCATGCTGTCGGCCATCGTCAGCGCATCGGCCGCCATCATCCTGTTGGCTTTCCTGTTGCTGCTTTCGTGGCGCATGACGCTGCTGGTCACGCTCGGACTGGCGCTCGTCCAGATCGCGCACGCCATCCTCTCTGCCAATCTGAAGGAGCCCAGCCGCAGCGTCGCTTCGCGCAACGGCCACCTCGCCTCGCAGATGCTTCACCTTGTGCATGCCGGACGGCTGATCCGCATCTTCGGACAGGAGAACCGGGAAAAGGCGATATTCGACACGGCGTCGGATGCGGTTCGCCGCGCCTCCTTCGCGCTGCTCGTGCGCCAGGGAGCGCTGCCGCCGCTGACGGAGGTTCTCCACGCCATGCTGTTCCTGGCGGTGGTGATCGGCGCCTGGCTGGCGCAGGTGAGTTTCCCGCTGATCATCGCGTTCGTCATCCTGCTCTACAGGCTGCAGCCGCATATGCGGGCCCTGCAGGGGTCGTGGAGCCAGTTGCAGGGCCTGAGCGGATCGCTCGAAGAGGTGACATGGCTGCTGGATCCCGCCGGCAAGCCGCAACCGCCGCAAGGCGACGAGCCGTTCCACGGCCTGCGCCAGGGCATCAAGTTCGACGATGTGACATTCACCTATTCCGGTACGGACCGGCGCGAGGTCGTGCTGCATGCGGCGACATTCGAAATCCGCGGCGGCCGCTCGACGGCGCTGATCGGCCGCTCGGGCGCCGGCAAAACGACGATCGTCAATCTCCTGTGCCGCTTCGTCGAACCGGACACTGGCAGCATCCTCGTCGATGGATCGCCGCTCGACGGGATCGACGCCAGCCAGTGGCGACGGCACATCGCCCTGGCCAGTCAGGAACTGGAACTGGTCGATGGCAGCATTTTTGAAAACATAACCTACGGGCAGGATACGGCGACAGCCGGCGACGCCGAGGCCGCCGCAAGACTGGCCGAAGCGCACGAGTTCATCGAAAGGCTGCCTCAGGGCTACGAGACGCTGGTCGGCTACAGGGGCGTCAATCTGTCGGCGGGACAGAGGCAGCGGATCGCCTTGGCGAGAGCCCTGGTCCGCGATCCCGATCTCCTCATCCTGGACGAAGCCACCAATGCGGTGGACGGGCTGTCGGAAGCGGCCATCGTCGAGACCCTGAAGTCGAGAGCCGGCCGCCGCACGACTATCGTCATCAGCCACCACCACAGCACAATCTCGTTCTGCGACGACGTGGTCATCCTGAGCGGCGGCCGCGTGAAAAAGCAGGCCCCTTTCGGCGCCCTGGCCTCGCTCAGCATGGACGAGCTTTATCAGCACGAGCCGCTCGACTGAGGAGGCACCGGGCCGGCCGCGATCGTTTCCCGGGCGTGTTTGCAGCCTCCGGCCGGCGGGCCGTCGCAAAGGTTCGAATCAGAAGCTTGGGGAAGTGCCGCTGGCACCTTCCGTGATCGCACCAATGCCGTGCGGGACCGAGGCGCGCTACCTTGCCTGTGCGGCGGACCTGTCGATCCGCCTGGCCGGTGCCCCATTGGGCTTACTCTCCGGGTGAGGTGCCGGCCTCCCATGCACAAAAGACCTGAAGCGGGTCACCTGAAGCCCTTCAGCGCCACACTTCAGCTAACGGCGCCAACATTCCTGCGCATGCGCCGCCTGCCCGTCGTCCGTGCTTTCTTCGCCATCGCCCCGGCTATCTCGACCACGCCGTCCTCGCGCGGCCTGCCATTGGTGGCCTTGTGGAGCCGCTCGTAGGGCAGCAGTTCCTTGATGCGGGCATTGAGCGATGCGATTTCAGCTTTGAGGTCCTCGCATTCCTGCCTCTGCACGTCGAACTGTATTTGTTCGGACGCCTGTTGCAGCGTCAGCTGAGAAAGGTTGGCGTTCACCTTGGAAAGACTCATCTTGTCGCTTTCGCTCTCCTGGGTCAGCGCGGACAATCTTTCATCGGCGATCTTCTTTTCGGCCAAGGCATCGTTCAGTTCGCTCTTGAGCCTGGCGATCTCGCCTGCGGCTTCGCTGTTTTCGGTCGAGGTTTGCTCCAGCCGCGATTGCAGGTTCTGGATCTCCGAGCTCAACCCGCGCATTTCCGCCTGGCTGCGAGCCAGCTCGGCTTCCTTGTCGCCTTCCATCATGCGTGCTGCTTCGTTCGTTTCCGACAGCTTCGCCTGTGCGGCCTCGAGCGACTTCTGGAGCCGCATCTCCTCTTTCTCGCTCTTGCCGAGCGCGGCCAGCAGCTCCGCCAGCCGCGCTGCTTCGCTGGCATGGATCGTCGAGAGCTCGTCGAGCCTGTGGCGCGCCTGCGATTCCCGCTTCAGCGCCTTGTCGAGTTCGATCGAGAGGTTGACGTGCTTTTCGCGCAGCATCTTGCTTTCGCGCAAGCGCCTGTTGGCCTCGACCGTCCTGGCGGTCAGCCGCTTGGCGATGTCGCCGAACTCCGCTTCGCGTTTGGCGCTCGCATTGGCTGTCTCCACCAGTTCCAGCCTTACCGCGGCAAGCGCCGCACGAAGCGTCTCCCGGTCCTGAACCAGGCTTGTCTCGCGCTGCTGCAGCGCTTCGAAAGCGCCTTCACGCTCGCGCAGCTTTCTCGTCGCATCGTGCAGCTTCTCCGACAACGCCCTCTGTTCGACGGCCAGGGCGGCATTGGCAACCTCCAGCTCGTTGGCGCGCAGGATGTCGCTGTGCAGGATGTTGAGGAATTCACGCGTCAGATGGTGTGAGGTGCCGATCTCCGACAGCTTGTCGTTGATCTCCTCCAGATAGTCCCTGGCGTCATGGAAGAGACCCTCGAAGGCGCTCAATGCAGCCAGCCGGGTTTGTGTATGGGCCGTCAGTCGTGGCGCGGTTTCGGAACTGTCCGCATCGCCCGCAGCGTCGGCCTTCCTGGCGTTGTCGTCATTTGCCGCGTCGGCCTGGGGTGGCCCGTCATCGGGTGCCGCCTGGGCATCCGGCACATCGTCGCTCTCCGACGGCACCAGGTCGTCGGCGTCGAGACTTGCATCCAGCGCGTCCGCCAAATCGATCTGCAGGTCCTGGATCGCTTTATCCACGTCTTCAGCACGCTTGATCAGGCCTCTGAAGTTCATCACCAAACTCCCCTTACGCATACCTCGCTTCGAACTTAACAAATTGCTAATATATCCTTACATCCGCTGCTTGCGCAGGGGAAGCCCCGTCGGCACAAAGGTAAATTTGGGACATTTGGGGGTTGGATGCTGCAAGCGACGCGATGCTGCGGCCGTGGAAAAGCCTGCAGCGCCGCGCTGACCCCACCCCGCCGCTTCGCAGCGACTTGCCGGGGTGAGCCAAGGGTCTCTGCGCAAAAAACCGGGCGCCCTACCTCGCCCTTGTGGGGAGGTCGGACCGCAGGTCCGGGTGGGGGTGCTGGCGCCAACCCCCACCCCGATCCGCTTTGCGGATCGACTTGCCGGGGCGAGCCACCGGTCTCGCCCGTCCTTCGGCCCCCCACAAGGGGGAGGGAGACTTCCGTTGGCGCTGACCAGGAGAATCGCCTGTCTTTTCGGCGCTAAGAAGAATTAAAGGCGCGCGGCAGCGTTCCCTCCCCCTTGTGGGGAGGGTTAGGGTGGGGGTTCTTCTTCGCAAGAATCCATATGCGATAGCCCTCCCCACAAGAGGGAGGGTAAAAAAGTCACCCCGCCATGGCCATCGGCACGGCGCTCTTGTTGGGGATCTGGATGTCGATTTCCAGCGTCGACATGGTCTCGCCGCGGTCCATCGAGACCTGCAGATAGTCCTGGTCGATCTGCACATGCTTGGCGATGACGGCCATGATCTCCTCGCGCAGGATGGAGACGAGGTCGGGCTGGCTGCGGTTGCGGCGCTCATAGGCGAGCAGCACTTGCAGCCGCTCGCGCGCCACCGGGGCGCTGGAGCGCCGCTTGAAGATGTCGAGCAGGTTCATGCCGCCCTCCTTCCCAAAAGACGATCGAGGAAGCCCTTGCGCTCGAAGGGCACGATGACAGGCAATTCCTCGCCTTCCAGCCGCCTGGCGGCATCGAGATAGGCGCGTGCGGCCGCATTGAGCGGCTCTGACAGTGTCACCGGCGAACCGAGGTTGGAGGCGCGCAGCACGTCCTGGCTTTCCGGAATGATGCCGAGCAGCGGCACGGACAGGATTTCCAGCACGTCATCGATGGAGAGCATTTCGCCACGCGAGGCGCGCGCTGCATCGTAGCGCGTCACCAGCACATGCTTGGCGATCTGCTCGCCCTGCTCGGCCCTCAAGGTGCGGGCGTCGAGCAGGCCGATGATGCGGTCGGAATCGCGCACCGACGACACTTCCGGATTGGTGACGATGACCGCCTCGTCGGCAAAGCGCATGGCGAGCTGCGCGCCGCGCTCGATGCCGGCCGGGCTGTCGCAGAACACGTAGTCGAACACCGAGCGCAGCTTGTCGATGACTTCGCCGACGCCTTCTTCGGTCAGCGCATCCTTGTCGCGCGTCTGCGAAGCCGGCAGCAGGAACAGCGTCTCGACCCGCTTGTCGCGGATCAGCGCCTGCGAAAGTTTGGCCTGGCCCTGGATGACGTTGACGAGGTCGAACACCACGCGCCGCTCGGCGCCCATGATCAGGTCGAGGTTGCGCAGGCCGACGTCAAAGTCGACCAAGGCCACCTTCTTGCCGGTCTTGGCCACGGCCGCCCCGAGGGCCGCCGTCGAGGTCGTCTTGCCGACGCCCCCCTTGCCCGAGGTGACCACCACTACCTTGCCCATTGAATAGCCTCCGTTGTTGTTCATTTGTTTTTGGTCGAGCGGCCCTCGCCGCCCGGTCGAAGTCAGCTCAGCGTCGAAACCCGCAGCGCGTCCCCGTCGAGAAATGCCTGCACCGGCTTGCCGCGCGAAACACCTTCCATCTCCTCGGCGGTGACGTACCAGCCGTCGACCGCCAGCAGCTCGGCCTCGTTCTTGCGGCAGAAGATGCGCGCGCCCCTGTTGCCCAGCGCACCCGCCGAAGCGCGCCCGCGCAGCGTGCCGTAGACATGGATCGAGCCCGCCGCGATGATCTCCGACCCGGAAGCGACCGAACCCAGCACGATGACATCGCCATGCGGGTGCACGATCGCCTGGCCGGAGCGGATCGGCGCCTTGATCATCAGCGTACCCGAAGCTTCAACCTGCGGCTCGCTATCGCCGGCCTTGCTTGCGCCAGCCTTTCCGTCGCCGACCTTGGCCGCGCTGCCCGCATCGGCGTGCTGGTCAGGCGCCTTGCCCTCGGCCTTGTCGAAACCCTCCGCCCGCGCCTGGCGGGGCAGCAACCCATCCGTGGTCGCTTCCTTGGCGCCGACCAGCACCGGCGGCAGGTTGGGCTCGAGTGCGGTGTGGCCGTCGAGCTCGATGGCGTAGATGCGGATGCCGCGATGGCCCAGCACGCCGACCAGCGATTCGATCGCGGCGACATCGGGCTTCAAGGTGTTGAGATCAAGCACCACCGGGCGGCCGGCAAAATAGCCGGGCGAGTTGCCGATCCAGTGATCCAGCCCCTCGAGCCACACGTCCAAAGGCGCTTCCGGAGTCAACGTGAAAGCGACGAAAGAGCGGGCACGAAAACGAATGGATTTGGCCTCGAGGGGGGCGGCAAAGGTCACGGCTGGCGAATCCTTACTGAGAGGTAAACGCTAGCGGGAGGATGGTTAATGAAAGGTTAATGGGAGGGGGATGAGGGCCAATTTGCGAGAAGTTGGAAGGTCAGCCAACGCCAAGGCAGTGACAGTCGATCCGTTTCCTTCACTCAATGCGCTGCGGGTTTTTGAGGCAGCAGCGCGCCACGAAAGCTTTGCGCGCGGGACACCATTTGCCAATGCGCAATCTTGGGGGTCAGATGCGATGACGAAGCGCCTCGACGATCATCGCCATCGCAGGCGAGAGCTGTCGCCTGCTCGGGTAGTAGAGGTGATAGCCCGCAAATGGCGGACTCCAATCGTCAAGCACGAGCCTAAGGCATCCCGTGGCGATATGGTGGTTGACGAGGTTTTCCGGGACGTAGGCGATCCCGAAACCGCTTATCGCAGCCTCGATCATGGGTATGGACGAATTGAAGGTGAGCTGGCCTTGCACCCGCACACGCAGGTCGCGGCCTTGCTTGGCGAATTCCCAGGCATATAATCCGCCGAACGTCGCCTGCCGCATATTGATGCAGTCATGATCGACCAGGTCCTGGGGCGCGGTCGGAACCGGATGGCGGGAAAAGTACTCCGGCGAAGCCACGGCCACGAGCCTCCAATCCGGCCCGATCCTAACCGCGATCATATCCCTGTCGATGCTCTCACCTAGCCGCACGCCCGCGTCGAAGCGCTCCTCCACAATGTTCTTCATGCCGTTGTCGCTGTAGAGTTCGACGCACACGTCAGGATAGTCGCTGAGCAAAGGCTGCAGCTTCGGCCAGACGGTCGTCTGGAGCGCATGGTCGGACAGCGTGATACGGACCGTTCCGGAGGGCTTGTCGCGAAAGGCCACCAGGCTTGCAAGGTCGGCTTCGATTTCCTCGAAGCGGGGAACAAGAGACTGGAAAAGTCGCTCGCCGGCCTCGGTCGGTGCGACGCTCCGCGTCGTACGTGTCAGCAGACGGACGCCAAGACGAGCTTCAAGCTCCTTGATTGTCGAACTCAGGGTCGACTGCGAGGTTCCGAGCTTGGCCGCCGCCTTGGTGAAGCTGCGCTCCCGCGCGACCGCCACGAACCATAGCAGATCCTTCATGCCATCGCGCTGCATAGGGCACCTCCCCTCGGGCATTTATATCACGAGCAGATAAGTCCATGCGGATTACTTAGCCTAATAAAATGGGTTCCTCTGCAATATCTTCTTGGCATCGCGACAGGGATTGGCGGCTGATCCGCCCGGTCGCCTTGCAAGGATGCCAATTGTGGAAACGACGTACGACACAAGGCTTGTCGAAGACCGCGCCGCATGGGGCGCGGTGTTGTCGATGGCGCTGTGTGTTTTCGTGCTCATCGCGTCTGAATTCATGCCGGTCAGCCTGCTGTCGCCGCTAGCGTCCGATCTCGGCATCACCGAGGGCCACGCGGGACAGGCGATCTCGATTTCGGGCGTTTTCGCTGTCGTGACCAGCCTGCTGGTCGCCGGTCTCACGCGCCGCATCGACCGCCGACTGGTCGTGACTGGCTTCACCCTCCTCCTCATCGTGTCCGGTTTGGCTGTGACCTTCGCGCCGAACTACGCGTTCCTCATGGTCGGCCGGGCACTGCTCGGCATCGCGATCGGCGGGTTCTGGTCGATGTCGACCGCGATCGTCATGCGCCTCGTGCCGCAAGACATGGTTCCGAAGGGTCTCGCCATGCTAAACGCGGGCAATGCCATTGCGGCCACCATCGCGGCGCCGCTGGGCAGCTTTCTTGGCGCCTATGTCGGCTGGCGCGGCGCTTTCTTCCTCGTCGTGCCGTTTGGGCTCTTGGCGCTGGCCTGGCAGTGGACCAGCCTGCCGGCGCTGCCCCCGCGCCGGAGGAAGCGCCCTGGCAATCCGCTGGCGCTGCTCGGTCGTCTTTCAGTCGCCATCGGCATGGCGTCGATCATGATGCTGTTCATGGGCCAGTTCGCGCTCTTCACCTATCTTCGGCCCTTCCTCGAGAGCGTCACCCGGCTCGACATCGCTGCCCTCTCGGCGGTCCTGCTGGCGATGGGGCTGGCGGGGGTGCTCGGCACATGGTGCGTCGGCCGGCTTTTGCGCACGCGCCTGTTCAGCATCCTCATCGTTATCCCGCTGGTCATGGCCGCGCTGGCCGCTGCACTCATCGCTTTCGGTGCACTCCCGGGTCCCACAACACTGCTGCTGGTTGCCTGGGGCTTCTTCGGCACGGCCGCGCCCGTTGGCTGGGGCACGTGGCTCAGCCGAACGCTGCCGGACGACGCAGAGGCCGGCGGCGGGTTGCAGGTAGCCGTCATTCAGCTAGCCATCACCGGCGGCGCCGCAATCGGCGGCACGCTCTTCGATACGGTCGGCTGGTGGGGAGCGTTCACTCTAGGCGCGGTGCTGCTCTGCGGATCGGCGCTCGCCGCCCTCGCCGCGTCCCATATGGCCCGGAAGTCTTTGCCATGACCATCGAGCGTGCGCCGCTTAGCCGCCGGACATTGCTCGGCGCCGCGCTCGCGGTGGCGGCCCTGCATCGCGCAGCCGCCAGCCAGGAAGGCCAATCTCCCGTCAGCCAGGAGCCCACCGACATGAAGATCAGGATGGCCTTCAACGGCCGCCTCATGACCGCCACCCTCTACGACAATCCCTCAGCGCGCGACTTCTTTTCCATGCTGCCGCTCGATCTCAAGATCGAGGACTACGCGCATAACGAGAAGATCGCCTATCTGCCGCGCAAGCTGACTGAGGAGGGAAGTGGCCCGTTCGCCAACGAGCAGCCCTACGACCTGTGCTATTTCATGCCCTGGGGCAATTTGGCCATGTTCCACGCCGACTATCGCCATCCCGGGCTGATCAGGCTCGGCCGCTTCGATGAGGGCGAGCAGGCCCTGCACATTCGCGGCGAGTTCCCGCTTCGCGTCGAACGCATTTGAGGTCGCAAAGGAGATCACCATGGACATTCTTCGCGCTGGCACGAGGCCTTCCGGCAAGGGACCACCTGACTGGTTCACCGGAACGGTGCGGATCGATCCACTCTTCAATCCCTTCGATGCCGGGCGGGTCCAAGGCGCACAGGTGACCTTCGAGCCCGGCGCCCGCACCGCCTGGCACACGCATCCGCTCGGCCAGACGCTGATCGTCGTCTCCGGCCTTGGCCGCGTGCAGCGCGAGGGCGGTCCGGTCGAGGAAATCCGTGCCGGCGACGTCGTCTGGTTCGCGCCCGGCGAGAAGCACTGGCACGGCGCGTCGCCTCTGACCGCCATGACCCACATTGCCCTCCAGGAGGTCAAGGACGGCAAGGTCGTGGACTGGCTGGAACATGTCAGCGACGCCGACTACGGCGCTTGATCTTCTCCACTCGAAAGGAACCAGAATGATCGCAACCATTCTTCACAAACCGGGCGACATCCGCTGCGAGGAAATCGCCGATCCGAAAATCATGCGGCCGACGGACGCAATCATCAAGCTCTCGGCAAGCTGCATCTGCGGCTCGGACCTGTGGCCCTATCGCGGGCTGCAGCCGGTCGACGGCCCGATGCACATGGGCCACGAATATTGTGGTATCGTCGTCGAGGTCGGCGCAGAGGTGCGCACGGTCCGTCCCGGCCAGTTCGTCGTCGGGTCGTTCTGCCTTTCCGACAATACCTGCCCGCATTGCCGCTTCGGCTTCCAGTCGTCTTGTGTGCAGCGCGAATTCATGTCGGGCGCGCAGGCGCCTTACGCTCGCGTGCCGTTGGCGGATGGCACACTGGTCGCCACCGCCGAGGTGCCGCCGGCCGAACTCATCCCTGACTTGCTGGCTGTGTCCGATGTGCTCGGCACCGGCTGGTATGCGGCCGACGCGGCCGAGGTCCGAGAAGGATCGACGGTGGTGGTGGTCGGCGACGGTGCGGTCGGCCTGATGGGCGTGCTTGCGGCCAAGGAGATGGGCGCCGAGCGCATCATCGCCATGAGCCGGCACGCCAGCCGCCAAAAGCTCGCCCGCGAGTTTGGCGCCACCGACATTGTGGCCGAGCGTGGCGAGGAAGGCGTCACGCGCATCAAGGAACTCACCAAGGGCGTCGGCGCGGACTCCGTGCTGGAGTGCGTCGGCACGGGAGAATCCTTCGACCAGGCGCTGGCCTGCTCTCGTCCCGGCGGCACCATCGGCTATGTCGGCGTGCCGCATGGCGTGAGCTTCGACGGCCAAAAACTATTCTTCGGCCAAAAGCGAATGATGGGCGGCCCAGCGCCAGTGCGCCGCTTCCTGCCCGACCTGATGGACCGTGTACTGCGAGGCAGGATCAAGCCCGGCAAGGTCTTCGACCTCAAGCTGCCGTTGGCAGAGGTCGCTGAAGGCTACCGCGCCATGGACGAGCGGCGTGCCATCAAGGTCATGCTTTCCGTGTGAGCGAAGATTGGGCGGACGGCCTGTCCGCCCCCCGCCAAATCAGAAAAGGAACAACGACATATGACTATGAGATCGAAGATCGCCGCCCTTGCGCTTGCGCTTTCCGTCGCCACGCCGGCGTTCTCGCAAGAGTCCCCGATCATTGGCGCATGGCGCATGAGGTCGCTCGAGGCCGGTGCCGAGGGAAACCTCAAGCCAGTGCCGTATTCCGGCCAGGTCATCTTCACCGAGGCCGGCTCCCTCTCGGTGCAGGCCCAGAACCCCGACGCCAAGGCGCCGGACACGCCTTACACAGCGAATGGCTACGAAGCCTATTACGGGCCCGTCGCCATCAACGACCAGGACAAGACCTTCGTCATCACGATCGAGTCCTCCCTAGTCCGCAACCTTGTCGGGAAGAGCATGAAACGCAAATTCGAAGTCTCGGACAACAAACTGGTCCTCACGCCGGACAATCCGGCCGAAGGCTGGCGTGTGACCTACGAACGCTACTGATCTGAACTGTTGGGTTCAAGGTGTTGCCGATGGCCAAAGTGGCGGGGACTTCAGACCGAAATGGAGCGATGGCGGAACTGGTGCCAATCATGGCGGCTGTCTTCGCCGGCTTCCTTCTGATCGGCTTGGCGCTACCCGTCCTGCCGCTGCATCTTCATCAGCAACTCGGCTTCGGCCCCTTCGCGGTCGGACTGGTGACGGGCAGCCAGTTCGTCGCCTCGATGTTGTCGCGCATTGGGGCCGGAAACTATGCCGATGGGCGCGGCGGCAAGCGGGCCGTCGTCGTCGGCCTCATTGCCGCTGCCCTGGCGGGATTATTTTACCTCGGCTCACTGGCATTGCTCGACCGGCCGGTAGCGTCCGCATCGGCGCTCTTCGCCGGCCGGGCGGTATTGGGCGCGTCGGAGAGCTTCATCATCACCGGCGGCGTCGCCTGGGGCCTCTCCCTTGCGGGCGGACAGAACTCCGGAAAAGTCATAGCCTGGGTGGGCACGGCGATGTTTGCGGCGCTCGCGCTTGGAGCGCCGGTCGGATCTGCGCTTTATGCGGCGAGCGGTTTCACCGCGATCGCACTCGCGACCATCGTCCTGCCGCTTGCGACGCTGCTTGCCATCCTGCCGATGCGTGGCACCAGCACCGCCGCGAGCAGCGTGCCGCAGTCATGGACGAGCGTGGCTCAAGCGGTCTGGCTTCCCGGAGTGGGAGCAGCTTTCAGCAGCCTCGGCTATGGCGCAATCCTGGCCTTTGCCGCGTTGCTCTTTGCCGAACGGGGATGGCAGCCGATCTGGCTTCCCTTCACGGCCTATGCCGCGGCGCTGATCGTGGCAAGGCTGTGCTTCGGCCACCTGCCCGACAGGCTTGGGGGCGCACGCGTCGCTGTGATCTTCGTCGCCGTCGAGGCCGCAGGGCTAATGCTGATCTGGCTTGCGACCGGGCCTGTTGTCGCCGCAATTGGAGCGGGTCTCACTGGCCTTGGCTACTCGCTGGTCTATCCCGGTCTCGGTGCCGAGGCAGTAAGCCATCTTCCGTCGCGCAGCCGCGGCCTGGCCATGGGACTCTACACCGTCTTCCTCGACGTGGCGCTCGGCTTCGGCAGTCCAGCGCTCGGCTTGGTCGCCGCGTCGGCCGGGCTGCAATTCGTCTTCTTCGCCGTCGCGGTGGCGACGCTTCCGGCGTTGGGCATCGCTCTGCTGCTGGGTCGCCGTAACGCTCTACGCTAGTGCCGGGTATTCTGTGCTCGGATGTTGCGCAACTACGATCACCTCGCGCTGGCAACGTTGAAAATTGGCGCAGCGCCAGCCAAAACGCAAAAAACCCGCCTGTGCGGCGGGTCGCTGGCGCAAGTCAGCACCATAGACAGAAATGTAGCATAACTGCTCTCACAGGTCAAGAAAAAATTCCTATCGCATCGACGCAAGCTGCCCGCCCAGGCCAGCGGCGCAATCGCAGTCAATGCCGACATTCGAACGAAAGTAGATCCAGCTTGACGGAACATTAGTCATAGCTAATTGTTGATATGTGCGGCAGGTGGTGCCCTCCACCGCCTGCCGAAGATCGGCCGTCCGATCGGCCCGCGTCCTCCGCCAGAGGCGCGGGCTTTCGCTTTCGCGGTCCAGCGCAAGTGATGACCGACCAGCCCGTCGCAACCTGAGCGATTCGAGAAGCCGCGTTGGCGGGCCGTGCTCACGACCAGTCCAAGGCTCTGGCCATGGCGAAAAAGATTGGCGACAGAGCCGAAGATGATGAGGCGTCGCCGTTTTCGCCCTTCTTGAGTGAATGGAGCCGGTATTTCCGTCCTTCAGCTTTCGATCATTTGGCCAGTCCCTCATCGGGGTTTCGCCGCCTTTTGGCCTTGAGGCTGCGGGCGGCTTGCTCCACCGCGGCGCGGTCGTTGCCGAGGCGGTCGAGCAGTTCCTGTGCCTCGTCGCCCGATATGCCGGTGCGCACCGCCAGCGCCTCGACCTCCAGCACGTCGGTGCTGGCGATCTCGCCGGTTTGAGGCAGCGCATCGTCCGCCGTCAGCGGCAGGGCCGCCTCGCGGTCGATCTCGGCCTCGGCCTGGTGCCAGTGCCGTTCGGGGTCGCCCTGCATGCGGCCTTCCCGTTCCCAGATCTGGTAGGCGCGCTCACGAATTCTGTCGTCCCGGTCGTCGCTCATGGTCAGTCCTCCTTAGGTCAGGGTTGAACGTCGCGCCAATGCGAACGCTCCGGAAAATCCGCGCGATCGGATCGCCATGCCGGGCGGCGCGCGGGCTCTACTGGCATTGCCGTCTCGGCCCGCCGGAGTATGGCTGGTAGGAGTTGTCTTCCGGGCGATAGGAGCGGTAGCGGCTGAAGCAGTAATCGACATGGTCGGCCGAAAGTGCTTCGCCGCCATCGTCGGCAGCGTAGACCCCCAGGCCGGCGCCGTTTTCGTCGCCATCGTCGGCAGTGGGCTGGACGAGCTGGCCGGCGGCTTCGAGATAGGGCGAGATGCAGGGGCGCAGCTGCCCGCTGTAGGAGAGATAGCTGTTGTCGTCCGGGTGGTAGGAGCGATAGCGGCTGGCGCACCAGGCGAGATGCGGAGGCGGCAATTCGGTCGTCTTGGGCGCGATGGCGCCGGTGACGGTGGGGTCGGGCGGTGTTTCCTGCGGTTTGGCGGGGATGTCGGGCGGCGCGGACTGTTTGGCCGGCAGGCGTTCGAGGCCCTGCCCGGCTTTGTTCACCGGCCGCGCCTTCTTGGTCCACAGCTCCGCCACGCTGACAGTAGCCGTTGCCTGGCGCGGCGGCTTCGCGGCAAGCAGCCAGGCGGCGAAGCCCAGTCCGCTGCCGAAGACCGCAAGGGTCAGCACGAAGCCGCAGACCAGTCCCAAAACCGCTTTCACGACACGCTCCTTAAGTCCCTGCTCATAGAATGCGGGGCCTCAAGGCTGGTTCCAGAAAAAGGCCGGCGCCGAAGCTGCCAATCTCCCCATAAGTGGGGGTTGAGAAGTGGTCCGCGTAGCGGACGGAAAGCCAATTGCTTGGCTTTCCCAACGACGAACGGCCGGCAGGCCAGAGGGGGGCGCCGTAGGGCGCACGGGCGGAGGCTTCCCTCCCCCGCAAGCCGCGTCAAAGAGGGCCAAAACCCCCGCCCAGACACAGTTCAGAAACAATATTCAACAGTTCGGAAAAACTGGCGAAAAGATCGGATGGCATAAGCATCCCACAACAACTGGAAAAATGGCCGTGCCGGGCGATGCCCGGCCTGGACGGGAAAGTATGGAAATGGATCACGGTGTCGATATCGCCGAACTGGACGCGGAACGATCGGGGCTGGAAAGCGGCCTGGCAGGTGTCGATGCGCTGGTAAGAACGGCCCCCGCGACAGCCAGGCGCGGGCAGATCCTGACGGGCGCCGACTTTGCCCGGCACGGCCTGCCCGGCGAGCGGCTCGACACCGTCTTCGAGCAGCTCGCCGAAATGTTCGCAGCGCTGCCGGCGGTGATCTCCGACGGGCGTGTCTGGACCTATCGGGAACTGGACAGCCGGGCCAACCAGTTCGCCCGCCTGCTGGTCAAGCGCGGCGTGCGGCCGGGCCACCGCGTCGGGCTCATCCTCGACCGCTCGGCGGAGACCTATGTCGCGCTGCTCGCCGTGATGAAGGCAGGCGCTGCCTTCGTGCCGCTGGCCACCGCGTTCCCCGAGGAGCGGATGGCGCTCATCATCGAAGACGCCGGCGTCAGCCTGATCGTCACCATCGCCGCCTATGCGTCGCGCGCCGGTCAGCTGCCGGTTCCGCATCTGCTGATCGACAGCGCGGCCGCCGAGATCTCCAAGCAATCCGACGCGCCGCTGAAGCCGAATGCGAAGACTTCGGACGACACCTGCTACATCCTCTACACCTCGGGCACCACAGGCAAGCCCAAGGGCGTGGTCATCAAGCACCAGAGTTTCGTCAATTTCATCCGCGTCGCCGCCGCCTCCTACGGCTACCGGCCGGGCGATCGCGTCTACCAGGGCATGACCATCGCCTTCGACTTTTCCTCCGAAGAGATCTGGGTGCCGTTCGTCGCCGGCGCCACGGTGGTGCCGGCACCGGGCCAGATGCCGCTGGTGGGCGAGGAGCTGGCCGATTTCCTGCGGCTCCATGACATCACCTGCATCGCCTGCAGCCCGACGCTGCTGTCGTCGATGACGTCGGATGTGCCCAGCCTGCGCACGCTGCTGGTCGGCGGCGAGGCCTGCCCGCACAATCTGGTGGTGCGCTGGTCGAAGCCGGGGCGGCAGATCCTCAACACCTATGGCCCGACCGAGGCGACCGTCACCGCCACCATGGGCGCGCTGACGCCGAACAGCCCCGTCACCATCGGCGCGCCGCTGCCGACCTACTCCATCGTCATCCTCGACGCTTCGCTGCCGCAGCTCGCCGAGCCGGGCGAACTGGGCGAGATCGGCATTGCCGGCATCGGGCTCGCGGTCGGCTATCTCAACAGGCCGGACCTGACCGAACAGAAATTCATCGCCGATTTCGTCGGCCTGCCGAACAACCCGTCGAAGCGCATCTACCGGACGGGCGACCTTGGCCGCATCAACGACCAGGGCGAGATCGAGTATGCCGGCCGCATCGACACCCAGGTGAAGATCCGCGGCTACCGCATCGAGCTCGGCGAGATCGAGGCGGTGCTGCTCGACCAGCCCGAAATCGCCCAGGCCGCCGTCACCACCTGGGAGATCGAGCCCGGCCGCGTCGAACTCGTCGCCTATTACGCTCCAAAGGTCGGCCAACCGGCGATCTCGCGCGCGGACCTCGCCAGGACGATGAAGCGGCGCCTGCCCGACTACATGGTGCCCTCCTATCTGGAGGAACTGCCGGCCATCCCGATGACGGTTTCCAACAAGGTGGATTTGCGCCAGCTGCCGAAGCCGACAAGTGTGCGGCTTTCGGGCGATCGCGCCATGGTCGCGCCCGCCAATGACGACGAGCGTTTCCTGGCCGACGCACTGGCCGCCGTATTGAAATTCGAGGAAGTGTCCGTCGAGGACAATTTCTTCGACGATCTCGGCGCCAACTCGCTGCTGATGGCGCATTTCTGCGCGCGCCTGCGCACCAGGAAGGAATGGGCGACGGCGTCGATGCGCGACATCTATCTCCACCCGACTGTGGCGCGGCTCGCGCTGCATCTCGGCGTGGCGGACGAGATGACGACGGCCACCAACGAGCCCGTCCTCACCCGCCGGGCCTCGAATTTCGCCTACTGGACCTGCGGCGCCGCACAGCTGCTGTTCTACGCGCTCTACAGCTATGGCGCCCTGTGGGCGGTCAATGACGGCCTCAACTGGATGTATGACGCGCTCGACGATCCGCTGCAGCTGTACATCAGGTGCGTGGCGCTTTCGGCCGCCGTGTTCTTTGGTATGTCGGGCTTTGCCGTCATCGCCAAATGGGTGCTGGTCGGCCGCTGGAAGGCCGAGGCGTTTCCCATCTGGGGCGTGCGTTACTTCCGCTTCTGGGTGGTCAAGACGTTGATCCGCACCGCGCCCGTCGTGCTGTTCCGCGGCAGCCCGCTCTACAGCATCTATCTGCAGCTTCTCGGCACCAAGCTCGGCAAGAACGCCGTCATCGAATCGAAATCCGTGCCCGTCTGCACGGATCTCATCTCGATCGGCGCCAACACCATCCTGCGCAAGGAATCGATGATCCTCGGCTTCCGGGCGCAGTCCGGCTATATCCACACCGGGCCGCTGACCATCGGCCGCGATGCCTTCGTCGGCGTCGGCTCGACGCTCGACATCGACACCAGGATCGGCGATGGCGCCCAGCTCGGCCATTCGTCCTCGCTGCACCGCGGCCAAAGCATCCCCGACGGCGAACGCTGGCATGGCTCGCCGGCTGTGCCGACCACGGCCGACTATTGCAAGGTGCGCAATGTCGATCCTTCCAACATCCGGCGCTTCCTGTTCGAAGCGGTTCAGCTGATCGGGCTGTTTGCCATCGTCACTCCCTTGCCGCTGCTATTCCACAGCTATTGGGAAAACGTCGGCGACGACTACCAGGAAACCATCGGCGTCGTCGCGATCGGCACCACGGTCACGCTGTTCGGCTACATGGCCGCATCCTTCCTGGCGGCGACGCTGGTGCCGCGCCTGGTCAGCCTGCTGTTGAAGCCCGGCCGCACCTACACGCTGTACGGCTTCCGCTACTGGCTGCAGACTGTCGCCGAATTCTCGAGCAACTCCCGCGTGCTCGGCCTGCTGGCCGGCGACAGCTCGGCGATCGTGCACTACATGCGAGCCATCGGCTGGAACCTCAACAAGGTGGTGCAGACCGGCTCCAATTTCGGTTCCAACCAGCAGCACGAAAACCCGCTTCTGTGCGAGATCGGCACCGAGACCATGGTGTCGGACGGGCTGTTCATGATCAACATGCACAAATCCGCCTCCGCCTTCCGGCTCGAGCCGACGCGCATCGGCGAACGCAACTATCTCGGCAACAACATCTACTATCCGCCGGACGGGCGCACGGGCGACAACGTCCTGCTCGGCACCAAGGTGATGATCCCCATCGACGGGCCGCTGCGCGAGAATGTCGGGCTCTTGGGCTCGCCTGCCTTTGAAATCCCACGCATGGTGAACCGCGACAAGGAACTCATTGCCGGTGTCGACGAGGACGACCGGCGCCGGCGCATCCCGTTGAAGAACCGCCACAATCTGGTGACGATCCTGCTGTTCGTGGCAACGCAATGGGTCATGCTGTTCGCCACGCTGGCGATCTGGGACCGGGCGCTGAACTACTACACCGAATGGGCTGAAGTCGCGCTGTTCGTCGCCGTGCTCCTGACCTCGGCGATCACCATTCCGTTCTACATCTTCGTGGAACGGGCAAGCCTTGGTTTCGGCCGGCTGAAGCCGCAGATGACGACGATCTACGACGTCGCGTTCTGGCGCCACGAACGCCACTGGAAGCTGGCGGATTCGCCGATCGTGCGCCTGTTCGCCGGCACGCCGTTCCGCCCGATGATCCTGCGCATGCTGGGCGTCAAGATCGGCAGCCGTGTCTATGACGGCGGCAGCAACCTCACCGAACGCTCGCTGGTGGAAATCGGCGACGACGCCACCCTCAACGAAGGCTGCGTCATCCAGGCCCATTCGCTGGAGGAAGGCGCGTTCAAGTCCGACTTCATCCGCATCGGCAAGGGCTGCACGCTCGGACCTTCAGCCTTTGTCCATTACGGCGTCGTGATGGGCGAAGGCTCGGTGGTCGATGTCGACTCCTTCGTCATGAAGGGCGAAGAGCTGGAGCCCAACTCCATATGGCGGGGCAACCCGGCCAAGCTGCACCGCTTCGTCGAGCCGATCACCGACGATGGCTCCAAGGTATCGGCCTGGGCCTCGGCTTGACGAAGGGCATCGGCTTGAACACCGGAGATATCCGTCTGGTTGCCGTGACCGAGGCCAACCGGGCCCTGGTCACGGCCTTGGAACTGGCGCCGGAGCAGAGGGATTTCGTCGCCGGCAATGCGGACTCGCTGGAAGAAGCCGGGACTGACGAAGACGCCCGGCCACGGGTCGTCATGGCCGGGGATCGTGTCGTCGGTTTCCTGATGTACGAGGCTCCTCCGGATGACGACGAGGCACGCATCTACCGCTTCATGATCGACCGCGCCGCTCAGGGCAAAGGCTACGGCAAGGCCGCGCTGCGTAAGGTGCTGGACGAAATCCAGGGGCTCAGCCACATCAGCCACGTCTCGATCTGCTACGAACCGGAGAACGATGCGGCGCGAAATCTCTATCGCAGCGCCGGTTTCGTCGAAGAAGGGCTCGACGAGGACGGAGAAATGATAGCCGATCTCCCTTTGCCGGCCCCGGACGCACGAGTCGTGATGCGGCTGCCCGAGGAAATCGCCTTGGCCGAAGCGATCGCCGCCATCGCACCATCGGGAGTCCGGATCGGATGCCGGATGATCCGCGAAGGCGACGACGCCCATCTGCTGCCTGGGGAAGCGCATTCCATCCCCGCGCGTCAGCCTGGCATGCGGCGCGCCAGCGGCGCGGCCCGGTGGATCGCGCACGGACTGCTGGCGGAGCTTGGCGTTGGCGACGTCGCCATCTTGCGCTCGCCAACCGGCGCGCCGGTCTGGCCTGACGGAATAACCGGTTCGCTCGCGCACGACGACGACATGGCCGTGGCGGCGATTGCACCGATTGGCGATATCGCCTCGCTCGGCATCGACGTCGAGCCCGCGCAGCCTCTCCCGGATGACATTTTGGCGCTCGTGACAACACCCGCGGACCGCACGGACGCAGCCGACCGGCATCTTGCCGGCCGCATCCTCTTTGCCGCCAAGGAAGCCGTTTACAAGGCCGTCTATCCGCTCGATCGCGAGGTGCTGGGCTATGAGGACATCGCCATCGACCTGAACGCAGGCCGCGCAACGACGAAGACGCGCCGCAAGGCCAGCCTCGCCTATTGCGTTGCCCCGCGCGTGGTGGTGCTGGCATTTGTCGAGAAAAACGCGCGGTAGCGCGCAGCCCTATTCGCCAACGATCTCCCTATATCCCCTCACCCCGCCATCGAGCCCGCGCAGCCGCCAGTTCTCGCCGTCCCGTCCCTCGACATGGCAAGGCCCGATCGGCACCTTGCCGCCGCCCTCCGGCAGGTCGAGCACATAGACGGGGTTGCAGATGCCCGACAGCCGCGCCCGCAGCGCTTCAGTCAGCGCCTGTCCCTGTGCAATCGTCGTGCGCCGGTGCGCCATGCCGCGCGCGAGGTCGCCATGGTGCAGGTAGTAGGGTTTGACGCCGAGGCGGTACATCAGCTCGCGGCAGAGTTCTTCCAGCGCCTCGATGCTGTCGTTGACGCCCTTGAGCAGAACGCTCTGGTTCAGCAGCACGAAGCCGGCTTGCCGAAGCGTGCGGCAGGCGGCCTCGGTTGCGTCGGTGATCTCGCGCGCGTGGTTGAAATGGGTGACGACAGTGACCATCAGCCGGCCCTGCAGCGCCGCGACGAGTCCTGATGTGATGCGCGACGGCAGCACCACCGGCACGCGCGTATGGATGCGCAGCAGCCGCACATGGGGGATCGCTTCGATGCGCGCGAAGATTTCGGCCAGCGCCTTGTCGGGCAAGGACAGCGGATCGCCGCCGGTCAGGATCACCTCACGGATTTCGGGGTGATCCGCGATGTAGGCCAGCGCCGGCTCCAACGCCTCGCGCGTATAACCCCTGCCGATCGAGGTCAGCGATTCCTTGCGGAAGCAGAACCGGCAATAGACCGCGCATTGATAGGTCGGGAACAGCAGCACCCGGTCGGCATGGCGATGCGTCAGCCGCGGCACCGGGCTGAATTCGTGATCGGCGATCGGATCGTCAAGCTCGCCGTCCTGCTCCATCAATTCGTCTGGCGACGGAATGACCTGCGCCCGGATCGGATCGGCGGGGTCGTTCCAGTCGATCAGGTCGAGATAGGCTTTGGGCGCACGCACCTTGTGGTTCGCGGCCGCCGCTTGCGCCGCCGCGCGCTCGGCTGGCGACAAGGGCAGGGACGCCAGATCGCGCACGTGGCGCACGCCGGCGCGGACATCCGTTTGCCAGGCGGTGTCGGGGTGGAATTTGGTGTCTGTGGTCATCGGAGTTTCTCGGGCGGGTATATTTGGGCCGGACCTATCCGCTGGATGACAGATTAGGTCAACCACGCAGATTGTCAGCGCTGTGATCCTTCACACCCCCCTCTGTCCTGCCGGACATCTCCCCCGCAAGGGGGGAGATTGGATGTCGCTATCGCTTTCGCCAACCGTCGACGTCGCAAGACAAGCGCCGCGATTGAGGCGCCGATCTCCCCCCTGTTTGGACCGGAGACATCGCGAACAGGTGTGCGAGGACATCGCGCACAGTTTGGCGTGCTTTGCGCCGGGAGGTTCGCGATGCCATTTGGGAACACCAGCGTGATGGATGGGAAGTTGGAGTTTGTGCGTCTTGCGGTGCAGGATGGC